>JAFVAO010000034.1 GCA_017480445.1 Lachnospiraceae bacterium | reverse complement strand
GGTTTTCGGGGCTCTCCCCTCTGCTTTTGCAGCAGTGATCTCAGCCTGTTGCAATGCCTTACGCTTGATCCGATGCAATTCCTTGATCTGTGCACCGTATGCTGCACAGTCATAGCGCATGATCCTCCATGGCATCTCATAATCAATCACACTCTGATTCTCCAGGGCAAACAGCACAAATTTTGTTCCGTTGGGTAATTCCATCCGAATGTCCCGATATAAACTCTTCGGTCCATACGGATTCCGTGCCTGCTTCTTCTTTTTCCCCTTATTGCAAGCCTGTGTATCCTCGCTCTTGGCCGATATCTGAACCCGTCCATCGCGGTGCTGTAGCTCCTCCGGTCGTATGACCTGTCGCCCCTGATAAAGGCTCGCGTTCAACAGATCCGCATAATACTCCCGCACGCTAAAATACTCATACAATGACTCATCATACTTTCCCATTGTTTTCCCTCCTCTTGCCTGCAAAAGCGGGAAAACGCAACTTAAAATCTCATAAAGCATAATCCTCCGGCATCCCGCCTCCGCAAACTTGTTTCTTCTATGCAATTTCTGTTTTTCAAGTGAAATATGGCGACATGCCAGATATGCACTTTGAAATTAGATGATTTTACTATACAATGTTTTTATAGAGCTGTCAACTACATTTTTGATCTAAGCCCTTTTCCTTTAAAATTGTCAATGCCATTTGTAATCAAATTGGCAGCATGTTACAAATTCTTGATCTTGAATTCGCGCTCTGTCTCTCTGCGGGCATCTTTCCTGGCGATGCTCTCCCGCTTGTCATAGAGTTTCTTACCGCGCGCAAGGCCGATCTCCACTTTTACTTTGCCGTCCTTGAAATACACCTGCAGCGGTACCAGTGTGTAGCCCTTCTCCTGCACTCTGCCCGAGAGCTTGTTGATCTCCTGACGGTGCAGCAACAGCTTTTTGACGCGCAGCGGATCTTTGTTGAAGATGTTGCCCATCTCATAGGGCGACACATGCATGCCATAGACGAATACCTCGCCGTTCTCAATCCGGATGAAGCTTTCCTTGATGCTGCACTTGCCCATGCGCATGGACTTTACCTCCGTGCCGTGCAGTGCGACGCCGGCCTCGTATGTCTCCTCTATGAAATAGTCATGATACGCCTTCTTATTGTTGGCAATGAGCTTCTGTGTCTCCTTCTGTGCCATGTTTCTACCTCTCTGTGATCTCAAAATCTATGGTTCTGGTGAAGCGGTCGCATGCGATCACGCGCACGCTGACCGGCATGCCGAGCTGATAGCGTTTGCCGCTCATTTCACCCACCAGCTCGCCGGTGCGCTCCTGATAATAGAAATATTCTCCCGGGAGTCGTGAGACATGTACCATGCCCTCCACTGTGTTGGGCAGCGCCACATACACGCCCCATGCGGTGACGCCGGAGATTACACCGTCAAAGGTTTTCCCGATGAACTGCTCCATGTACTCCACCTTCTTGAGCTTGTCCGTCTCCCGCTCCGCCTCATCGGCGCGCCGCTCCAGTCGGGACGACTCCTGCGCTACGTTCGGCAGGATCTCCCTGAAATGGGCGATCCGCTCGTTCGAGAGCCGTCCATGCAGCTGTTCCTTGATGATCCGATGGATCTGCAGATCCGGATAGCGCCGGATGGGCGACGTAAAGTGACAATAATAGCTGCACGCCAGACCGAAATGGCCGCTGCTTACCACGGAGTATTTGGCCTGTTTCATGCTGCGCAGCGCAAGCCGCGCAATCATGGCTTCCTCCGGCGTCCCCTCGACCTTCGCGAGGAGCTTCTGGATCTCCTTGGGGTGCACCTCGCCGCTTCCCGCTTTGCTGCCCCGCTTGTCCGTCGTCTTCATGTAATAGCCGAAATTATGGATAAACAGCGCCAGACTCTGCAGCTTCTCCGGATCCGGCACGTCATGTACCCGATACAAAAACGGGATGTCCAGCCAGTAAAAATGCTGCGCCACCGTCTCGTTGGCCGCCAGCATAAACTCTTCGATCAGACCTGTCGCCACGTTCCGCTCATAGGCCTTGATCTCTATGGGATGTCCCGCCCGATCCAGGCGAATCTTGCACTCCGGAAAATCAAAATCAATCGCACCGCGGCGGCGTCTCTTCTCATGCAGGATAGCCGCCAGGCCACGCATCTGACAGAGCATCTGCAAAAGCTCTCGGGGGATCTGTGCACATGTATCCACGCCTGCATCCGCATCTTCCAGCAGCTGCTTCACCTCGCTGTAGCACATCCGCCTGTCCACGCGAATCACCGACTCACAGATCTCATAATCCGTCACCTCGCCCCGGGCGTCGATCCGCATCAGGCAGCTGAGCGCCAGGCGATCCTCCCCTGCGTTCAGGGAGCAGATGCCATTGGAGAGCGTATGGGGAAGCATGGGAATCACCCGATCCACCAGATAAACGCTGGTACCCCGCTTGAGCGCCTCCCGATCCAACGAGGAGAATTCCCGCACATAATGGCTCACATCGGCGATGTGCACGCCCAGCTGATAACTCGTACCGTCATAGGTCAGGCTCACCGCGTCGTCCAGATCTTTGGTGTCCTCTCCGTCGATCGTGACCATCTGCATGGTTCGCAGATCCCTGCGCCCCTGCATCGCCTCCTCCGACACCGGTTTTGCCACGTGCTGTGCCTGCAGCCGTACCCGCTCCGGAAATTGCATCGGCAGCTCGTAGCCTTTTACAATGGACAGGATATCAACGCCCGGATCATATACATGTCCCAGAATCTCGACAATTTTGCCCTCCGGACTCTTGCCGTAGGATGTGATCTCCACCACTACTTTGTGACCATCGACCGCACCCTTTGCATTTCCCTCCTCGACAAAGATATCACAAGGAATCTTCGTGTTGTCGGGTATCACAAACCCATAATGTTTTTTGCGCTTCTCAAAGGTGCCCACAAGGGAGGTGATCCCCCGCTGTAAAATCCGCACCACTTTCGCCTCTCTGCGCTGTCCGGACTGTTTGCGCGGATCGCAGAGCGCCACCTGCACGGTGTCTTTATGAAAGGCGCCGCCGACGTACTCCTCCGGAATAAAGAGATCCTCCTGCAGTCCCTCGACCTCTACAAAGCCAAAGCCCTTGTTGTGTGCAAGGAAAGTACCGGTCAACAACTCCTCTTCTTTATTTTTCCGTTCTGTTTTCTGATGTTCTGTTTTTCGATGTTCTTTCATACAGATAGTATACCCAAAAAAAGAAAACACTCTTTTACAAGAGTGTTTGTCTTACGTGTCTTAGTAAATGTTCAGATTCAGAAGCAACGCCAACAGGATGAACCCGAATGCCAGCACCTTGGTGATCTTCACCAGGAGTCCCTCCATGGAACGGCTCTTATTCTTGCCCCAGTAGGTCTCCGCTGCTCCGCCGATGGTTCCGAGTCCTGCGGACTTCCCTTCCTGCATCAATACCAACACAACAAGCGCAACACAAACTATGATAAAAATAACGGTCAATGCAATTTTTAATGCTCCCATTTCACACCTCCTAATGCCAAGCACGATTAATATTACCATAGGTTCGTCAGAATTTCAATAAAAAAATAGAGAAAACTCTAAAAAAGACAAAAAACAGCGCAGGCTTTCCTTGGAAAAACCTGCGCCGCGTTTTACATTTTTATTTCTGCTGTTACATGACTGCTTTCATATGACTGCCTTTGCATGACTGCCTGGCATGTCAGGCTTACTCAGTGATGTCTGCGTACATGAAGTACCAGAAACCGTAAGCGGAGTGCCATGCGCCGGTGATCTTATTGCTCATCATATAGAAGTCATTGTAATAAGCTACTGGGATACATCCGGCCTCCTCCATCAGGATGTCCTCTGCCTGGTGCAGCGCCTTGGAGCGCTCTGCCTTGTCCAGTGTGGTTCTGGAGATATCCATAGCCGCATCGTAGTCCGGATTGGAGAACTTACCGTCGTTGTTACCGTTGGAAGAATACAGCAGATCCAGCATGTTGGAAGGATCGCTGTAGTCGCCTACCCAGCCGTTACGTGCCACATCGTAGTCCTGTGCACGACGAAGGGGTGTGAAGCTTGCCCACTCAACGATGTTTACAGACAGGTCGATGCCCAGCTCGCCCCATGCCTGCTGCAGATACTCAGCTACCACCTTGTGGTAACCGGCATCGTTGGTGGTGTAAGTGATTGCAGGGAAACCTGCGCCATCGGGATAACCAGCCTCCGCCAGAAGCTCTTTTGCCTTGGCCAGGTTGCCCTCGTGGTCTGTGACGTCAATATAAGGCTTGCCGCCGTTTGCATTGTCCATGAACTCTGTGCCATCGGTATCGATCCAGCCGGGACCCATGAAGTTGGGCGCTGCGCTGTAGGTGCCCTGCATCAGGGTGCCTGCCACGTACTCACGGTCAATTGCAAGGCTCAGTGCCTTACGCACCTTGGCATCCTTGAAGATGTCTCTGGTGATGTTCAGGTTGATATAGTAGGTGCCGATGATCGGATCTACATAGAACTCGCTGTTGCTCTGCAGACTGGGGATCTCCTCGGTGGGCACATCCTTGATCATCAGAACCTCACCGGTCTGGTATGCGCTGTATGCAGCGTTTGCATCCTCGATCAGGTTGAACTTGATGCCGTCCAGCTTGATGGCATCCGCATTCCAGTAGTAGGGGTTCTTGCTCATCAGGATATAAGAGCCGGGTACCCACTCGGAGATATAGAACGGTCCGTTACAGATATAGGTATCTGCTGCGATCGCCCATGCATCGCCGTTTTTCTCCACCGTTGCCTGCTGTACAGGGCTCAGGGTAGGGAATGCTGCCAGACTGCCGAAGAACGAGCAGGGTGCATTCAGGGTAACAACCAGTGTCTTGTCGTCGGTAGCCTTCACCTGCAAAGCGTCCAGATTGCCCTCGATGGCAGCCTCATAGCCCTCCACCATGCTGAGCACGGTCTCTGCGTAAGGTGCTGCTACGATGGGATCGCATACACGCTTCCAGCTGTAGACGAAGTCGTTTGCAGTCAGGTCGGAACCGTCGGACCACTTCAGACCATCTCTCAGATGGAAGGTCCAGGTAAGTCCGTCTGCAGAGGTCTCCCAGCTCTCCGCCTGCGCGGGCTGCAGGGTGCCGTCCTCTGCGACTGCCAACAGACACTCATAACTGTGCAAAATCATGTTTGCGCCATCCACTGCACTGTTCAGTGCGGGGTCGATGGTCTCGGGATCAGGTCCCACCTGCACGGACAGGATCTTCTCCGCGTTGCCGGATGCAGACGGGGTTGCCGCGCTGTTGTTTCCGGCGTTGCTGTTCTGCTCGTTTCCGCTGCCGGTGTTCGACTGACCGCCACAGGCTGCCAGGCTCATCACCATTGCCACGGAAAGAAGCAATGCCAACACTTTCTTTTTCATACTTTTTTCCTCCTCTTTTTTTATATAAACGCTGCTGAATGCAGCCGTTTACCGAAATCCATCGCGGTGTTCCACCGCTCAATTACACTTGTCCAGATGGTGACAGGCCGCGTAGTGTCCGGCCTTGACCTCCTTCCAGGCCGGCCGCTCACAGGCACACTGTTCGTCCGCGTAGGGACAGCGTGTGCGGAACCGGCATCCGCTCGGCGGGTTCAGCGGGCTGGGCACATCTCCCTCCAGCACGATACGCTTGCTGCTGCGCGCCACCTTCGGATCCGCAATCGGAATCGCGGAGATCAGGCTCTGCGTATACGGATGCATACAATGCGCCGTCAGCTCGAAGCTGTCCGCCAGCTCCACCATATTGCCCAGATACATCACGCCGATCCGGTTGGATATATGCTTCACCACAGAGAGATCATGGGCGATGAACAGATAGGTCAGCCCCAATTTCTGCTGCAGATCCTCAAACATGTTAATCACCTGCGCCTGGATAGACACATCCAGCGCCGAAACCGGCTCATCGCAGACGATGAACTCGGGACTCACGGCAAGCGCTCTGGCGATGCCCACTCTCTGGCGCTGACCGCCTGAGAATTCGTGGGGATATCGGTTGGCATGCTCCGAGTTGAGCCCCACCTGTCTGAGCAGCTCTATGATCCGATCATAGCGCTCTTTTTTGTCTTTGGCAAGGTTGTGAATGTCGATCGGCTCCCCCACGATGTCGCCCACCGTCATACGGGGATCCAGGCTCGCATAAGGATCCTGGAAAACGATATGCATCTTCTTGCGGTAAGGGGTCATGGACTCTGCGATCCGCGCGCCGCCCTCCTCTTTCTGAAAAATCACTTTGCCGTCGTAGGTGATCTTGCCGGCCGTCGGCTCATACAGTCGAAGCAGGGAGCGTCCGGTGGTCGTCTTGCCGCAGCCGCTCTCGCCTACCAGTCCCAGTGTCTCACCCTTATGAATATAAAACGAAACATCGTCCACAGCCTTGATGTAGCGGCGGTTTTTGCCGAATCCGCCGGCCGGGAAATATTGTTTCAGATGTTCCACCTCTACTAATTTCTCATGCATTGGTCGCCGCTCCTTCCATTGCCTGTTTCTGATTCAGCCAACAATGGGCATAATGTGTCTCTGAGAACTCCATTGCGGGCGGCATCTGGTGCAGACAGATCTTCATGCAGGAATCACAGCGCGGCGCAAACGGGCACCCCGCAGGCGGATTCAACAGATCGATCGGGGTTCCCTCGATGGGCACCAGCCGCTCCTTCTCCTCCGCGTCCAGTCTGGGAATACTCCGCAGCAGTCCCTTGGTATATTCATGCTTGGGCTCGTAGAAGATCTCGTCCGCCGTGCCGTACTCTATGATGCGGCCGCCGTACATTACCGCAATCCGCTCGCAGATGCTGGCCACAATTCCGAGATCATGGGTGATCATGATGATCGCCATGCCAAGCTTTTCCTTCAACTCCATCATCAGCTCCAGAATCTGTGCCTGGATCGTCACATCCAGCGCGGTCGTCGGCTCATCCGCGATCAAAAGCTTCGGCTCGCAGGAAAGCGCGATGGCGATCATCACTCTCTGACGCATACCGCCGGAGAGCTCATGGGGATATTGCTTCAGGCGCTTTTCGGGCTCATTGATCCCGACCAGTTCGAGCAGCTCCCTCGCCCGCGCATGGGCCTCTTTTCTATTCTTGTCCGTGTGTAGCAGAATCACTTCCTCGATCTGGTTGCCGATGGAATACACGGGATTTAAGCTGGTCATCGGATCCTGGAAAATGATGGCCACTTCGTTGCCGCGCATCTTGCGCATCTCCCGCTCGGACATATCGTTGATGCGGTGTCCGTTGAAGTCCAGCGTACCGCCCACCAGCTTGCCGGGGTGCGCCGTCAGTCCCATCAGACTGTAGGCCGTCACGGATTTACCGCTGCCGCTCTCTCCCACGATCCCCAGCACCTCGCCGTCATTCAGATGCAGCGAGACATTGTTCAAAGCCTTCACCTCACCCGCCGGTGTAAAGAAGGAAAGACGTTCATTTTCAATCTGTAGCAGATATTCGCTCATCCTGTGTTCCCCCTTAATTCTTCAGCTTGGGATCAAATGCATCCCGCAGGCCGTCTCCCAACAGATTAAAGCTCAAAATGATCAGGCTGATGACAACCGCCGGAATAAAGAGCAGGTAGGGGAACGTCGCCATACCGTTGATCGCATCGCTGCACAGGCTGCCCAGAGAAGGCAGCGGCACCGCCACGCCAAGTCCCAAAAAGCTCAAGAAACTCTCCGTAAAGATGGAGGACGGGATCTGCAGCGTCGTCGTCACGATCAAGGTACCGATACAGTTGGTCAACAGGTGCTTTTTGATGATCCGGCCGCTCCCTGCGCCCAGGGCTCTGGCCGCCGTCACATATTCACTCTCTTTCAGCATCAGGATCTGGCTGCGCACCATACGTGCCATGCCCACCCAGTACAGCAGGGCAAACACGACGAAAATACTGATCATGTTGTGTCCCACGGTCTTGATCCAGCTAAAGCCGGGCACGTTCGCCAGCGCGTCAAGCGGCGCATCGAGCGCAAAGGAAAGCAGCACGATCAGCAGCACATCCGGAATCGTATAGATCAGATCCACAACGCGCATCATCACCATATCCACCCAGCCGCCGGCAAACGCGGCGATGGAACCGTAAGCGGAACCGATCAGCAGAATGATCGCCGTGGCGATCAGGCCGACCAGCAGGGAAATGCGGCTGCCCACCATGATGCGGATCGCATAGTCGCGCCCCATCTTGTCCGTTCCGAACACATGGGGGAATACGGACTCACCCGCATCGATCAGCTGCTGCTCCGCCGCGGAATACTGAAAGGGTCTTAAATTGTTCGCGCCCTTGATCTGCGTCCCGTAGCTGTAGGGATAAAACAACGGTACAATGAAGGAAAAGAACATGATCACAATAATGACAAACAGGCTGGCCATAGCGACCTTATTCTTGCGCAGTCTGCGGAAGCCGTCCTTCCAGAAGCTCACGCTCTCCCGCATGATCACGAGGCTCTCCTTCTCCTCTTTCGACGCCGGCAGAAACTCCTCCGGATCGATATCCAACTGTAAACTCAACGGATTTTTCTTCATCCTATCTGTGCTCCTTATTTCAACTGAATCCGGGGATCAATGATCTTGTAGACGATATCCACGACCACATTCATCACAACCATAAAGGCTGCCAGGAAAATCGTCGTCCCCATGATGAGCGTATAATCACGGCTTGTGATCGCTCCGATAAATTCACCGCCGAGTCCCGGAATGGTGAAAATTTTCTCTACAATAAAGCTGCCCGTCAGCGTGTAGGTGATCATCGGTCCAAGGTAGGTGACCACCGGCAGAATCGCATTCCGGAGCGCATGCTTGAAGATGCTCACGCTCTGGGACAGGCCCTTCGCCTTCGCCGTGCGCATGTAGTCCTGTCCGAGCGCATCCAGCATGGACGAGCGCATCAGACGCATGATATACGCCGTCGGATAAAACGACAGCGCCGCCACCGGCATGATGTAGTTTTTCCAGCCGGTAAGCCCCAGCGTGGGCAAAATCCGCAGCCGTACGCCAAACACATACATCAGCACCGTACAGATCACGAAGCTCGGCACAGCGATACCGCAGGTGGATACCACACTGATCACACTGTCGAGCACTTTGCCTCTCTTATAGGCCGCGACACAGCCCAGGGGCACGCCGATCAGCAGCGAAACCACCACCGCCAGACCGCCGACCTTGGCGGATACGGGGAATTTCGTGGAGATAATTCCACTGACAGTACGTCCTCTCTGCTTCAGGCTGTCTCCCAGATCGCCGTGCAGCGCGTCCTTCATATAGGTCAGATATTGCTCATGCAGCGGCTTGTCCAGCCCGTATTTGGCCGCAAGCGCCGCCTGCGCCGCCGGACTGATCGCCTTCTCTGCCATAAACGGTCCGCCGGGCACCATATTCATCAGGAAAAAGGTAAGTGTCGCCACAACCCAGATCGTCACGATCGCCAACAAAATACGTTTTACAATATATTTGATCAAAACAGCACCTCTCTCGTCTGTACAGGATCATACTCCTGACAAAAATATAACATGTCGTTTAATTATAGACAAATTCCTTATTTTTGTCAATGAAAAAACCCCAAAATCCACGGGATTTCGGGGTTTTATCTATTATTCGTGCACCAATAAGGATTTTCCCGTCATTTCTGCCGGTTGTTCCTTCCCCATGATCTGGATCAGGGTCGGAACGATGTCCGCCAGACATCCGCCCTCACGCAGCTTGTAGCCGTCGTCGTAGTTAACCAGAATAAACGGTACCTGGTTGGTGGTGTGGGCCGTGAACGGCTCGCCGGTCTCGTAATCGATCAGCTGCTCCACATTGCCGTGATCCGCACAGATAAACAATGCGCCGTTTACTTCTTTGACAAATTCCACGACCTCGCCGACACATTTATCGATGACCTCCACCGCCTCGATGGCCGCCGGAATCACGCCGGTATGGCCCACCATGTCGGGGTTGGCAAAGTTACAAATGATGACATCGTAGTAAGCCTCTCCGTTCTCGTCCTTTTTCGTGATCGCCTCCGAGAGCTTGTCACACACGGTGTATGCGCTCATGCGGGGCTTTTTGTCATAAGTGGGCACATATTTGGGAGAGTTGACCAGAATCCGGTCCTCACCCGCATTGGGCTGCTCCACGCCGCCGTTGAAGAAGAAGGTAACATGGGCGTATTTCTCGGTCTCAGCGATACGCGCCTGCCGCATGCCCTGTGCCGCAAGCCACTCACCGAAGGTATTCGTCACGGACACCTTCTTGAACGCAACCTCCTTGTTCGGGATGGTCGGATCGTAATCGTTGAAGCAGACATAGACGAGATCCATGCGTTTGCGCTCGAAGCCCTTGAAATCATCGTCACAGAAGGCTCTCGTGATCTCTCTCGCCCGGTCGGGACGGAAGTTAAAGAAAATGATCGAATCGCCGTCCGTGATCTGCGCGCCGCCCTCTACGACGGTGGGCTGTACGAATTCGTCTGTCTCGCCCTTGTCATAGGAGGCCTGAATGCCTTCCGGACCGCTTGCGGCGGTAAAGCCCTCGCCCAGCGTCAGCGCGTCATAGGCACGCTTGATCCGATCCCAGTTATTGTCTCGATCCATCGCGTAATAACGTCCCATCACGGATGCGATCTTGCCGACGCCGATCTCCTGCATCTTCGCCTCTAAGGCCTCGGCAAATTCCTTGCCGCTTGCGGGCGGTGTGTCACGACCGTCCAAAAAGCAATGTACATAGACCTTCTGCAGACCGTTTCTCTTGGCCAGCTCCAGCAGGCCGTAGAGATGGGTGTTGTGACTGTGTACGCCGCCGTCGGACAACAGGCCGAACATATGCAGCGCGCTGTTGTTTTTCTTACAGTTTTCCACCGCATGCAGCAGCGCTTCATTCTCAAAAAAGGTGCCGTCCTGAATCTCCTTGGTGATGCGCGTCAGCTCCTGATACACAATCCGTCCGGCGCCCATATTCAGATGTCCCACCTCAGAGTTGCCCATCTGGCCGTCCGGCAGACCAACCGCCATGCCGCTGGCGTTGCCGCGCACGAAGGGATACTGCTGCATCAGGCCGTCCATGACCGGTGTCTTGGCCAGCGCCACCGCATTGCCCTCCGTCTTCTCATTCAGGCCATAGCCGTCCAGGATCAGCAAAACTACTGGTTTCTTACTCATATATCTATCCTCCACTTCTTTTTATACCTTATACCGCACTCCATAACACAAAGCATTATACACTGATTTTGCCGTGATCGCAAGTATTGTATTTTTGCATATGATGTTTTACAATCGTTTTTACAATCATACATCAGTTGATACGGACAGATCATACAAAGAATCGGAGGCCGGCCATGATCAGACTGTTGGCAAGCATATTGATTTCCAAAAAGGACGCATACGAGGATCCGCGGGTACGGAACGCCTATGGCATGCTGTGCGGCGCGCTGGGCATTGCGCTGAATCTGCTGTTATTCGCCGGGAAATTCACGGCCGGACTGCTCAGCGCCTCTGTCGCCATCACGGCCGACGCCTTCAACAATCTGTCCGATGCCGCCTCGTCCATCGTGACGCTGTTCGGCTTCCGGCTGGCCGCACAGAAACCGGACTCGGATCATCCCTTCGGGCACGGGCGCTTTGAGTATATCTCCGGCCTGGTGGTGTCCTTTCTCATCCTGTGGATGGCGCTGGAGCTGTGCAAGCAGTCCATCGGCAAAATCCTGCGCCCCACGCCGCCTGTTTACAGCGGAATCGTGCTGCTCATTCTGTGTGCATCCCTTCTGGTCAAATGCTATATGGCCTATTACAATTACACAATCGGGCAGAAAATCGATTCCGTCGCGCTGCGGGTGACCGCAACGGACAGTCTCGGCGATCTGGTTGCCACCTCGGCCGTTCTGGGCTCCCTGCTGCTCTATCGCTTCAAGGGCATTGACGCGGACGGCTACTGTGGTTTCCTGGTGGCGATATTTATCTTTCTCGCCGGCGTGCGCGCCGCGCGGGATACGATCAGCCCGCTGCTCGGGCAGGCACCGGATCCCGCATTTGTCTCGGCTGTCAGGGAGATCGTGCTGTCGCATGATCTGATTCTGGGCGTGCATGATCTCGTCGTGCACAATTACGGCCCCGGCCGCACGCATCTGTCTCTGCACGCGGAGGTGCCCGCCGACAGATCGCTCGTGGAGGTACACGATCTGGTCGATGAAATCGAGCGGAAGCTGCACGACACACTGCGCTGCAACGCCGTGATCCACATGGATCCGGTCAGCGTGAACGATCCGGAGACAGACGCCTTCGAGTGGGAAATCCGCCGGCTGCTCGCCGAGATCGATCCGGCGCTGTCAATCCATGATCTGCACATTGTAAAAGACGCCGACCACAACAAGCTTTTGTTTGATGTGGCAGCGCCCTTTGATTTTCCACTCTCTGACAACGCACTGACAGAGGTACTCTCCTATAAGCTCCATCGCGCTTTTCCCGCGGATACATCGGTCATTATCATTGACCGTGTGTAGCGCCGGACAGCGCGTCGTCTGTATCGGTCTCCGCCTTACTCCGCATAGCGGATGATGCAGACCAGCGCCCCCTTCCGGACGCTGATGACGGCTTCCTCGCCGATGAATTCGTTGCTGATACCGATGGGGAAATCATTCGTCATGCGGGCATCCCGCAACGGGTATTTCATATGTTCTATGGTGACACCCTCCGCCGTCTCTCCCATGCAAAACAGGGATAATGTCCCCTCCAGTCCGGCTTTCAAATGAATCGCCTCATCCTGTATCACGAACATCATGCCGTCGCCGTCGATCAGATAGCCGACGGCATCTTGCTTTTTCAGGTAAAGCAGGCACTGTATGTTGGCCAGGGTGTGGTCGACGCGGCCGCCGGTGCCGCCGTAGATGCGGAAATCGCGGTACGCTTTCGCCAGACCATATTTGATCGCCGCCAGCATATCTGTCTCATCCTTCTCCACCGGCAGGGTAATGATGCGCTCCGGAATCTGTTCCCGCAGTCCGTCAAGTGCCTGTCGCTCCCCTTCCGTCAGGGAATCAAAATCGCCGAGGATCACGTCCGGCTCAATCTCCAGCACGCCGCAGTATCCCAGACCGCCGTCCACGGCGATCACCAGATCCTTCGCGGCGACGGACAACTCACCCACAGTCAGATCACCGGCACCGATCAAAATACATTTTCCATCCATGCAGCCGCACCTCCTTAGACGAGTTATTGCAGTTATTTATCAGACGACGGTCGCGTGAGCCGGTAGAATGTCACGGACCAGGCGGGGTATTCCTCCACCTGCCAGCCGGCCCGGGTAAAGGTCTCCAGGCATTCGTCGTCCTCGCACCACACCACATCGCCCGCAATTGCCATGACGGCCGCCGCATCCGGCACTTCTCTGCAGCCGATCATTTCTGTCCAATAGTGGAAGGCCTCTCCTGCGTCACAGCCCTCCTGCAGCAGATGGGTTGTCTGCGGCAGGAACGCAGCGCGCTCCGCAAGCCGCTGGACGTTGGTGTGGTAAAACACATCGCCCGCCTCCATATTGTCCTTGAGACAGCGCGTCTCTTCACTGTTTTCCACCGCCGCGTATTCCTGATACAGCGCGTCGACGTTCTGGACAAAGCAGAACCCAAACACCACGAGCAGGACAATCTCTATCCATTTTTCCCGTTTTTCCAAAAGTGCCAGCAATACAGACACCCACAGCATGGGCACCAGAACAATCAGGTAACGGTCAATCAAAATCGGGGTGCGCAGCACCGAGTAGCCCACGCCGAAAAGCAGCAGGAAGCCGGCGGCAAAAAAACTGCCCCATCTCCAGGCATCCCGCTCCGTCCTGCTTCTGACGAACAGGCAGTACGCACCCGCCACAAAGAGCAGAATCAGGCAGATCCGGAGCACATCGGAGGACATCCCGAACAGCATATCCCAATATGCCCACAGGGTCTCCATATTCAGACGCCGGATCCAGTAGTTGCCCTGAATATCGCCCATCTGCCGGACAAGTACAAACAGCCACGGCAGATAGGAAAGCGTCATCGCCGCACAAAAGCAGAGCCAATGCAGCAGTCTGCGCCCTCTCCCCGCGCCGCCCCGCAGGAGCAAAAAAAGCAGCAGGAACAGGGAGAGTCCGGCCACCGCTACCCCCGCAAAATAGTGGGTATAAGCCGCCGCGACATTCACGATCGCCAGACCCGCCCAGGTCCGGATGCACTTCCTGCGATCCGTCTGCTCCGCACCTTTGCCGGAGAAGATCCCGTATTGCGCCAGCAGATCATAGGTCAGGTAAAAAGCCCAGGTCACAAACAGCATCGCCATGCTGTACATGCGCACCTGTAAACAATAACGCAGCATATGCGGTGCCGCGCACAGCGCAAGCACCGCATAGGAACCTTCCTTTTCGCCGTAATTCTCCGTCACAAAGCGCTCTGTCACAAAGAGCATGCACAGAAAACACACAAAAGAAGTCATATGCCAGGAGAAAAAATGTTCTCCGAAGATCGTCACCACCAGCTTGACCACCAGGTAGTACAGCGGCGGATGGACATCCAGCGCCGTAAACCGGATCACATCCGTCCAGGAATTCCGGATCAGATTGATGGTAAAATACTCATCAAAGCTGAATTTGGACAAAAGAAGCATCCGCACAGAGGCGATCAGCAGGACGACCGTCACAAATCCGTACAAATATACTCTGTTTTTTTTGATTTTTTCCCGCTGTATCTTGTTCATGTTATCGATTTTCATTCACATAGAGCTGTGCACGGCTCTGGATAATGGCTGCTACGTCCTTCGCACTCTTCTGGTTCTTGAAGAACGCGCCCACTTCCTCCTCAATGATGTTGGTCACAGAGGTGTTGTAGAAGGATTTTCTGTTGGTTTCACCGATCATCGCCACAATATCGTCCACCTGTTTCTGGGTCAAAGGCTCGAGGATAATATCTTCATCGTTGATCCAGTAATAATACTCATCTTCCTCTTCTTTGCCATCATAGATATACGTGGGCTTCTTGGTAGCCTTCTGCGCGTTCTGCTCCAGATAGGTCCGGTTGATCGGCAGGCTCCACTCGATGGTACTCTGATACTCATCCGTCAGATAATACTTCATGAACTGCCATGCCGCATCCAGATTGGCCGATCTGGCTGAAAGCGCGTAGGAGTCGTCCGCGGAAATGACACCGCCGCATCCGCCGGCATTGGGGAAGCCTACAAAGCTGACATCCTCGCCGAAGGAGCCGTTGATCGTCGACACCAGATTGCTGACCTGTCCGATATAGCAGCGATTCAGAAGCGTGCGGTCCTCGCGGTACTGGGACTCGTAATTGCGGTACCAGTTATCGCCGTAATCCTCTTCATTTAATTCCGCCGGCAGCGTCTTGGCATATTCTAACAGCGCGATGAATTCATCGGAGTCAAAGCTGCATTTTCCGGTGGACACATCCACAAAGTCAGCCCCTCGCATCTCCATCATGATGCTGATAAACCCGTTCTGGGTCATATCACTGAACAAATTGGTACCCACGGGGAAGGAAGCCAGCGTCTTCTGCGCATCCGCCATCGTCCAATGGGTTCTGTCACCCACGATGGATTTCTTGCCCGCATAGGTATTCACATAAAAGCTGGGGATGATCTCATAGAGCTTGCCGTCAATCTTGTATGCCTCAAAGACATTCTCCATAAACGGCGCGTTTTTCAGCTGCTCATCCTCCTCAATCAGCTTGCCGATATCCGCGAGCAGA
Source organism: Lachnospiraceae bacterium (assembly GCA_017480445.1). Taxonomy (GTDB): domain Bacteria; phylum Bacillota; class Clostridia; order Lachnospirales; family Lachnospiraceae; genus Acetatifactor. The sequence continues at coordinate 15,751 of JAFVAO010000034.1, read as the reverse complement.
CCCTTTACCGCGTAATTTTCAACGCTCATATTGTAGTTGTTCACGATCAGGATATCCGGCATGTTCCCGGCGATGATGTCGTTGTTCATCTGCGTCGTGGATGCATTATAATCATCGTAGGTATTGTACTGGCTGTAATCCTTGATCACGATCCGGTACTCACCGTTGGTTTTATTGTAGTCCACAACACGCTTTTTAATATCTCCGTAGACATAGTTGCCGCCCAGAAGCAGCACCTTCTTCTCCTGCACATCCTCGGGCTTCACGTAGGTAAAGATGCCGCCGCGCATGCTCGCGTTGTACTGCTCATCATACTCGGTATAAAGTCCGATGAACTGCTCATCGTTCAAGGGAACGATCGTGTCCAGCCGGTCCAGATACAGATCGGAGTTGACAAAGTTCATATACTCCTTCTGCGCCTCGTCCCCGATATGATACTTATACACACCCTTGTCATTGCTGTAGTAGATCGTATTGTTCTCATCCACTGTAAAGCTGCCGTAAAAATCCATGGACATGCTGGCCGGCAGCTCCGTGCCCGCGCCCAGCTGATCCGTCGCCGGATTATAATCGGCAACGTATATATGCATGTAGGACTCATCGTAGTAGGACACCAACAGCGTCCCGTCCGCCTTCATCGATATGCCGTTTAACTGCTGTGAAACACTCTCCAGGCCCTTGAGCGGCTGCATCTCGCCTGCCTCCCCGTCCTTGGACACGGTAATCATGCCCTGCTCGTCGCCGGAGACAATCACCTTGACAGAACCGTCCTTCTGTCCGATCAGGCTGTTGATATTAAACCATTTGGAGTCATCCGCGGTGAGCGCATCCAGCGGTGCACTCCACAGAAGCGCGCCCGTCAAATCCCAGCAGCAGATGCTCTCGGTGCGGGAATAGTTGTATCCGTCCTCCTCGGAATAATAGCTCACTTCAAAGCTTCTGTTGGCAAACACATAGCCGTCCGGCTGAATCTGAAAATTGTTATAATATTCATACTCATACTGGTCCGAACCGGCAGCTACCTGCTTCTCCTGATCAGCACCCTCCGCATCTGCCGTATCTGCATCCGCTGTATCCTCCTTGGGGGACTGGAGCGAATAGGACTTGGCAACACTGCCGTCTAAGTTGAGCACCGTAATCCCGTAGTCATTCTCTATGGAACCGTTCGCTGCCTCATGATAACCGCGCAGCGCAATATAGATCTTATCTCCCACCTTCTGTGTGCCCAGCACATTGAGGTTTTTTCCGTTTTGCAGCGCCGCAGAGAAATTCAGCTCCTGCAGCCGGAACACACCCTGCTTGGCATATTCCGGAGAGGTCTCCACACGCTGCTCACTCTTCTTGCCGACAAGATTGCCGATTCCGCCGTTGCCGCCCAGTTTCCCACAGCCGCACAAACCGACTGTAAGGGCAGCTGCCAGCGTCAGGCTCAATAAACGCTTTCCCATTTTCATAATATTCTCTCCTCACCTTTTTTACTTCTTTGGATCTCACTTCTTTTGCTTTGCATAGTACTGTCTCGCAATTCTTGCGTCGTACCTGTCTCTTATCTTACCCCAGATATCCCGAATTGTCCAGCCTTTATGACGTTTCCAGAACACAATTGCCCAGATCAGATAGAGAAACGGATAGACCAGGCACAGCAGACTGCATAGTGTGAGCGCCCCCACAATATCCTCATAGCCTCTGGCCAGATTCTCCCAGTACGGATAGCTGATCGCCTTCCCGTTCATCGCGCGGGTGCCAAACTGCTTAAGCCGCTTGAAACGGTTTAAGAGGCTGAACCGCGTGGTGTTCTCCACAACCTCTGTCTCTTTCTCATCCGCGCCCAGCTTGTCCTTGACATATTGATAGGCGAACTGCTTCACCGGATTGGGCATCAGAATCTCGTAATGGTTGATCCCGTAGCTGGTGCCATAAGCCGCCAGCGTGTCATAGGACACGTAGACCCGCGTGGTGTCCAAACCCGCGGCCCGCAGCAGACGTCCGCCCGGCCGCTCGATCACGCCGGAGACAATATGCGGGATCCCGTCAATCGTGACCGTCATGCCCGCGACATCGTTGGAGCCGAACAGCTGCCATGCAGCATCCTGATCGATCACACAATAGTCCTGATTTAAATCATTTCCCGAAAAATAGCCGCCGTAGAGGAGCTTCTGCGGATGAAACAGAAAGAAATCTCCGCCGACACCGAGTGCGTCCGCCTCCACATTTGTCTTGCCGTTCGAGAGGGTGATCTTCCCCTCCGCGCTGTACGCCTCCACCCAGAGTCTGGCTCCGGGATTCGGCGAGGTCTGCTCGATGGAGTTCTCCAGCAGATAGGCATCCAGCGCATGGGCAAACTCCTCCAGGTCTTCGCGCGTCGTCTGCGCCCCCTGCGAGAAAAAGCAGCTGATCTGCGCCGCGCCGCGGTTTTTGCTCCAGCGCATCGCCATCGACTGATCGGTCAGGCTCTTCGCCAGCCGGTCAGCGACGCCGTAAAAGAGGAGCGCAAAAAGCGCCAGCCCTGCTGCCCAAAGCAGCGCCGTGCGTCGTTTTCGATTGTCCACGATCTGCCATAGCACCGATTTTCGTTTCCTGCTCATGCCGTCCCGCTCTCCTAATTATTCGCCAGGCGCACCTGCTTGCCTGCCTCCACAGGCGCCGTGGAGGTGGTGATCACATACTCGTAGCCATACAGCGCCGCGCTGATTGCAGAGCGCGTGTCATCGCTCGCAAGCACTTCCACATCCACCCGCGTCGCAATATACCGGTTGCTCAGCGGCGTACTCTTCGTCTCGACAATCAGGATAAACTTGCCGTTGTTGTCCTCTCTGATCGCACTGTTCGGCACTGTAAAATCATAGTTGGCGCTTCTCTGGCCGATGGAAATATTTAAGTTCTGGCCGTCCATCACGCTGCCCGTCACATCGAAGGTGAGAAGCTTGGACTGGCTGGGCTTCTGGGGATCCGGCTTGATGGAGGACAACACCACATCCACATCGTCATACCGCCAGCTGTTCACCAGCTCGGCGCGGTCGCCCACCGAGAGCCGCTTGGCCTGCTCGTTGGTCACGCTGACCTGCATGGTATAGCCCTTTCCCTCCGGCTGAATCGTGAACAGCACGCCGTCTCCCGGCGTCTCCTGCCCGGATTTGACATACACACTGATGATGCTGCCGGAGATGGGCGCAGTCACCTCACCGCCCACATGCTCTCCCTTCAGCTTCTCGATCTTTTCACGCAGATCTGCGAGCGTATCGCTCCAGCTGAGCTCGTTCACGATGTCGGACACCAGCTTGTCCTTCTCCTTCTTGGCCTCATCCAGCTTTTTCTGGCGGTTCGAGACCTCTTTCGTCCAATCGGAGATCTCATCAGCGATGTCCTCGGCCTTGTCGGACGCCTTGTTGTCATATGCCGACTGGGCCTTGTCCAGCGCCTTCTTCAGCGCAGGCAGCTTCGCCTCATCCTCCGCGATCTCCGCCTTTTTCTCCTCGATTCGCTTTTTTAAAATCTCATTGTTGGTCTGGGCCGCCGTATATTCCGCCTCCGAGACCGCCGGCTCCCCATCGCTGTTTAACTTTCCGTCCTCATAATCCTGAATCAGCGCGTCGTTGGCGTCGATCTCTTTCTGCCAGGCGTCGATCTGCTCCTTGGCTGCGTCCACCACATCCGCCACCGCGTCATAGGCTTCCTTCGCCGCATCCAGCTTCTGCTTCTCCTTCTTGGTGCTCACGGTTCCGCCCTGCTCGTCCTTCCAGGCCTCCAGGGTATCCTCCGCCTCCTCCAGCTCTTCCTCCAACTGCTTGATCTCGGCCTCCTTGGCCACAATGAGGGACTGATAGCTGCTCATGGAGGAGGTGCTGCCGGACTGCGCATGTGCCAGCACGGAGCTGGACGCATCCCCCTGCAGAATCTGGATCTCATACTCCAGCAGCTGCTTATTTAACGCCTCCTGGGCCGCCTCTAGCTCCTTGCTCTCGCCGGCCGTCAGATGGCAGAGCACATCACCCTTCTGCACCGTATCGCCCGCCTTCACCTCAACGGAATCCACGTCGTACACGCCGGTGGCCGTGGCGTCATTGACTGTTTTCAGCTTGACGCTGTACGGGTCACCGCTCTCAACCACGCCGCTCGCCCGCACCTTGGCCGTGATACTGCCCGACTCCACATACTGTGTGGCGACCTCCGGCAGTGAATAATTCATAATCGTGTTGGAAAAAAAGGTCAGCACCAGCAGGACGCTCAAAAAAATGATCGCCGCGTTTTTGACCCATTCTTTTCTCTTGTTTCCGTTTCCCTCACTCATTTCAAAACTCCTCGTATCATATGATTGTTTGCAGAATCGCTTCTGCTATCCCTTGATGCCGCCCTGATAGGTAATGCCGTCCAAGAGGTATTCCTCTCCGTACAGAAAGATCAGCAGACTCGGCACCATATAGATCGTAGCCACTGCGAAGGCCAGTCCCACCTCGCTGGCGTTGATTTTGCTAAGAAAGACCGACAGGGGATGCGTCTCCGGATCCGACAGCAGGATGAGCGGCTGCTCCACCATGTTCCAATAGTCGATAAAGACCAGAATCGCCGCCGAACAAAGCGCCCCCTTACACAGCGGCAGACAGATCTTGCTGAAGATCTGCCATTCGCCCGCGCCGTCGATCTGTGCCGCCTCAATCACCGAGTACGGGATCCGCTTCATGAATTTGGTCAGCAGATACACCGCAAAGGGAGAAAAGATCCCCGGCAGCCAGATGGCCCAGTAGGAATCGACGATTCCGAACCAGCTCGCCACCAGATAATTGGGCACGAGGGTCACCTGATACGGCATCAGCATCAGAATCACATAAGCAAAAAAAATGATGCTGCGCAGCTTCCCCGTATAGCGCGCGAATCCGTAAGACGCAAGCGACGCCACCGCAAGCTGGAAGAACAGGATCGGTCCCACCAGGATCACGGAATTCCAAAATTTCAGAAGATAATCGGGGCTTTTAAACAGTACGGTGATATACTGGGAGAAGGACACCATATCCGGTATGAATTTCAGATTCACCTTCTCGGATATATAGACCTTTCCGCCGTTCTGGTTCACCGCAAACACCGATCCGTAGTTGGAGGAAATCTCCGACGACGACATAAAGGAATTCGAGATCGTCAACACGATCGGCAGCAGAAACAATACCGCAAAAAATGCCGCCAGCGCCGTGATCAGGGTCAGGCGCAGCTTCTCGCCCGCCTTCTGCAGCTTCCGCTTCCTCTGATACCGGATCTCCTCATATTCTGTTGTCTGCCCTGCGGCGCTTTGCGCGCCCGCAGGCGTTTTCAACTGACGCATCATGAAAGGTTAGCCCTCCACGTCTTTTCCGAAATAATTCTCTACAAAAAACATCGCTCCGATGATGACGATCATGACAAGCGACATCAGGATCGCCGCCGCAGACAAGGCCTGGTAATCCAGGTTGCGGAATTTATTGTTCATATAATGCTGCAGCATATAGAGCGTGTCAAACGGATAATCCGAGGTCAGCAGATAGATCTCCCGGAATATCTTAAAGGAGCTGATTAACGACATAATCGTGACAAACAAAATCGTCGCTGACAGGTAGCGGATCTTGATATGGAAAAAGATCTGCAGCGGCGTCGCGCTCTCCAGCCGCGCCACCTCCAGGATATCCCGCGGCACGCTGGCCAGCGCCGCCATAAACAGGATCATGTTGTAGCCCAGATTTTTCCACAAAAACAAAATGACAATCACGACGATGGCGTGCTCCGACTTCATCCAATCGATCTTCTGCCCGCCGAGGGCGAGGATGACGTCGTTGACTGCGCCGTTATCGTGGAACAATACCTGCCAGATCAGCACGATGGAGGCCACCGGCACCATCATGGGACTTAAGAAAAAGGTACGGAACTGGGTGCGGAACGGAATCTTCGCCTCCAGCACAACCGCAAGCAGCAGGGAAAGTACCACAGAAAGCGGTACCGCAATCACCGAGAACCGTGCCGTATTGCTTACCGCTGTCTGAAACGCTTTATTCTGTATCACCTGTCTGAAGTTCTCCAGACCCACAAACCGCATATTGAAGGGATTCTCAACCACCGAATACACGATCACTACCAAAAAGGGAAGCAGAAAAAACAGTAAAAATCCCAAAAAGCTGGGGGCGATGAAAAGACTCGACCCCCACTTGACATGTCGGGCGCTCTTCGAGAGTCTCTGTCGCGGCGCGCGCTTTGGCGCCTCTCTGCGATCCGCTCGTTTGCCCATCTCCACCTCACACCTCCGAAAACACTGTTACATATAACCAAAGCTATCTTAGCACATGCAACCGGATATTGCATCTTAAGAATTTATTAAATACGCAGTCCGCTCTACCGGTTTTCGTTCAGATACAGCTGCACACGGCTCTGGATCACCTTCGCCACATCCTGCACGCTTTTCTGCTTCTGGAAGAAAGGCGCTGCCTCCTCCGTGATCATCGTCAGGATCTGGTCATCCATGCCGACGGCCGGCTTGGCCTGCTGCAGGATCTGCTGTACCTGTTCGATCTCCTCTTTCGTGCTGTTATGATAGGTGTATTTCCAGTCGTCATAGCCGATGCCGCCGTGATTGTCCTCCGGTATGGGATTGCCGTCCTCGTCAAGCACAAGCTCGCCGTTTTCATCCTTGATATACTCCACGGTCAGTTCCTTTTCAACCATCTCCTGCATCGCCTTCCTGGACGTGGGGAAATTGTAATCGTAACGGTTGTTCGCGCTCGTCAAATAGTACTCCATGAACGCCCACGCGCCTTCTTTGTCATGCGCTTTGGCAGTGATCGCCACGCTGCCCTCCGTGCGCAGGATGCAGCCCACACTGCCGTCCGTGGTGGGATATCCCACATAGGACACCGGCTCGCCAAACATTGCCGGATATACCTGCAAATCCTGAAAATTCGAGAGATAAACCGTATTGAGAAGCACCTTGTCTGTCGCCAGAAGCGTCGGCAGGGAATCCCCCTCTCTCGACCAGTCGTAGTCATCCGGGAAATCCGCCACAAACTCTAACAGCTTCGTGAACTCTTCCGAATCAAACCGGCAGGTTCCGGCCGCATAGTCGATAAATGCATCTCCGTCGAACGCAAGCAGGGTCTGCAGCATGGATTCCTTGGTTGCATATTGGAACAGCGCCGCATCCGGATGCTCCTTGGACAGCTGCATGATGTCCGACACCGTCCAGCCGGTCTGTGCCACCGTCTCCTTTTTGCCAAGCAGCCTGGACTTGCCCACCAGCGTCTCCACATAGAAATGCTTCGGAATACAGATCAGCTTCCCGTCAAACGTGCTGCCCTGCAGGATATTGTCCAGATAATCCTCCGCATGGACGACGCTGCTCCCCGCCAGTTAGCCGCTCAGATCCTCGAACGCGCCCTGCGCAGCCAGCGCAGGCACATTGGCGCTGCCGTAGCTCAGCCATACCATATCCGGCGCATCCGCGGAGACAATCGCACTGTTCATCGACGCCACCGCATCTTTCCACGCATTTTCCTCATAGCGATTCTCGTCCAGATAGTAGGTGACACTCACGTGATATTTGTCGCTCTGTTTATTGAAGGCCACCGCCGCTGCTTCCAGCTCTCCCTGGGTATAGAGGGAGCCGACCGTAATCTGCGTCTTCTGGGGCAGTTCCTCCGCTTTCACCTTCTTCAAATAGGCGAGGGACGTCTCATTCGCATCCCAGTCGCGGATCGTCACCGCGATCCTGCCATCGTCCGTCACCACCATCTGCTGTACATTTTCACCATAAATATCGCAGTCCAACCAGGAAAATAGCGCTGTCGCCTGATTTTCCTCCAGACTGTAGTCAAAGACTCTCGTTCCGTCGTTGATCAGCAGATCCCGCTCCAAACCAGGCACGAGCGATCCGTTGTAGGCACTGATAAAGCCGGTGTGTGCGTCTCCCAGCTTTTTCTGTTCAAAATCAACAACTTTTACCACCTGAGAGCTGCTCGCCTGGTCATACATGCTGACATAGGCCTTGCCGTCCTTGCCCTGTCCTGCCTGGCTGATCCAGGAGCCATTGAAGTCCACGCTGCCCTTGTACGCCAGAGAAGCGTCAAACAGGTAGATCTGCGTATCGCCGATCATGTACAGCCGGTCCTCACTATCGCAGAGGAACTGGTTGATGTAAAAGTTCTCGGAGTCAGCAGAAATCGTCTCCAACAAATTCATCTCCTGCACCGGCTCATGGTCCGTATTGTACAAAATCAGGCTGAGGTTACGCTGGGGGTTGTCCTGGTTGCGATAGTCATAGGTGGCCTCGATCACAGCCAGACTGCCATCCGCACGCACTACATAGTTTTCCAGATAGCTGGAGACGGTCTGTTCCTCACCGTCCTGATTCTGGCTGACGGTAAATTGTTTGGTCTCCTTCTGCGTCTGCAAGTCGTATACATGCAGGGTCTGGGTCGTCGTGTGGGCCGTTTCATCATAGTTATAGGTCATATAGTAGAATTGATCGCCAACAAACCGGGCACGGTAAAAGTCCGCGTCTCCGTCCACGTCCAGATCCACGTATTCCGCCACAAAGCGGTATTCGGGCTGTGTCGTGTTCTGTGCATTTTTCCCGTCGCCGGTGTTGCCCTCGGCGGCGCCTCCCTTACCGCAGGCCGCCAGAGACACTGCCATCACCCCGGCAAGCAGGCATGCGCCCGCACGCCGCACGAGGTCTTTGGGAGTGCGCTCCGGATCCTGACATTGTCTTTTCTTATTATGTAGTTTGTCATGTATTTTGTTCATATTCTTCATTCCTTTCTTTTTATGATCCTCACGGATACATGCTCCCTCAGGATTCTTTATGCGCTTTCATAAGCCGTGGGAGCAGTTTTTATTTTTGTCATTTGGGTGTTGACATCCTGATTATAGTATGGTAATTTGAAAATGTCAAGTGTATTAAGTCGTTTAATACACTCAATATTCAGATCGGATGATATGGATGCGGCGAGGCGCTGCGAAGGGGGATTTGCAGCGAGGTATTGGGAATGGGTTTGCAGCGAGGCACGGTACGGCAAATACGAAAAAATATTGTGCTGATGCGCTATTCGCTCCACAGAGCCCAAGACGTGCATCATTGGAAGCAAAGGCTTCCAACGATGCACAGGTCTCTGCTCCGCAGCGCAAAACGCACAAGATTTTTGCGTATTATGCCATACCTGAATGCGGAAAACTTGAGGAAGAGCAATACTTCCTGTTCGTACCAAATGTATACCTTGTATACGCAATGCTCTACAGTTTGCCATTAGGATGATGGTACCAAAACTCTTGCGCCAAACCAGATATGGCTAAATCCACAATGCGATTATGAGTTTGCGCTGCGAAACTGAGACCAGTGGAACATTGGAAGCCAATGGTTCCAATGCATCATAACTTCTGCGCATGCTCTTTGCGCATCTGAAATTGCGAAGCAATTTTGAATGAAACCGTTTACGGTTTCATTTTGCCGCGCATTGGGCTCAGTGAAGCGAATAGCGCATCCGAATAATCGTGTGTGGATTTCGCCATATCGGAACTCGCACAGAACTCGCGAACAAGCTTTGACATCCGCATCCATTTGTATTGCACAACAGAAAGGAGACTCACATGATCGTACTGGACTATCGGGACAAGCGTCCGCTGTATGAACAGGTCTGCGAAAAACTGAAGCACCTGATCGTCTGCGGAGCGCTGGAGCCAAACAGTAAGCTGCCTTCCGTGCGCGCTCTCGCCATGGATCTGTCGGTCAATCCCAACACGATCCAGCGCGCCTACGCACAGTTGGAGCAGGATGGCTACATTTACACAGTGGTGGGACGCGGCAATTTTGTCACAGATGCCCGCGAATGGCTGCGCAGCCGGCAACAGGAAATTGCCGCCGCATTGCGCGTGTCGCTGAAGGAGGCCAGAGATTCCGGTCTGGACAAGGCTACGCTCCTCGGACTCATCGAGGAGATCTATGCCGCGCCCGGCACCGGCAATTCGGACGCTGTCGCCAAGAATGAATACGAGGAGGAACCCAATGATTGAGATTCAGAATATTACGAAAAAATTTGAGGACATCACTGCCCTGAACGCCGTGTCCGCCCGCATTGAGGAGGGACAGGTCTTCGGTCTGATCGGCACCAACGGCGCAGGAAAAAGCACGCTGATGCGCACGATCTGCGGCATCTATGAGCCGGATGACGGGCAGATTCTGATCGACGGCTGTCTGGTATATGAGAATCCGGCTGCCAAGTCAAAACTGTTTTACATATCGGATGATCAGTACTTTTTTAGCGGTACCTGCCTGGATATGGTGCGGTATTATAAGACCTACTATCCCGCCTTTGACACAGAACGCTTCCGCTCTCTGATGGGCACCTTGAAGCTCTCGCCCGACCGGAAGGTCAACACCTTTTCCAAGGGTATGAAAAAGCAGTTGTCCGTCATGCTGGGGATCTGCAGCGGCGCGAAATATCTGCTCTGCGACGAGACCTTTGACGGGCTGGATCCGGTGATCCGTCAGGCGATCAAGCGTCTGTTTATCAAGGAACTGGCGGAGCACTCGCTCACGCCCATCATCGCCTCACACAATCTGCGGGAGCTGGAGGATATCTGCGACCATGTCGGACTTTTACACAATGGCGGTATCCTGCTGTCCAAGGATCTGGCGGATATGAAATTGGGCATTTTCAAACTGCAGTGTGTCTTGCAGGCGGATGCACAGCTGGAGGAAATCCGGCAGGCATTTCCGATTCTGCAGCTTGCCCGCCGCGGCTCTTTGCTCACATTGACGCTGCGCGGCAACAGCGCCGACATTACGGCCCTGCAGGCCAAGCTCCAACCGGTCTTCTGGGAGCTGCTGCCCCTGACTTTGGAGGAAATCTTTATCAGTGAAACGGAGGTACAAGGCTATGACTTCAAAGCACTCACAAACTAATCCCTCTCTGTGGGAACTTATGCTCGACCACATGCGGCACAATCGCGTGCTGCTTGTGTTATCAATCCTGGGAAATTTTCTGGCTTCCTGCGCCGGCTATTTGTTCTGGAGCAGCAATCATGACTTCAAGCGGCTCCTCTGGCAGAACGCACCGACACTGACGGATTTGCAGCGGGCTGAACTAATGGCCGGCTATATGACGAGCTATCTGCAGGAATACAATATCATCCTGCAGCTGTTCATACTCATTCCGGGCGCTGTGCTGCTTGTGATGATCGGTTTCCGCTATCTGTTCAACCGCCGCATGGTAGACCTTTATCACAGCATGCCGGTTACCCGCAGCAAGCGCTTTCTGGCACTGTGGCTTTGCGGATTCCTGATCTGGTTTGTGCCTTTTCTGGCCGGCAGTCTCTTCCTGCTCATCGCCGGCTGCGTCCGGATCGGGATGTGGTCCTGCTGCGGCGTGTTTATACAGACCTGGATCAAGGTAACACTTATGCTGATCCTGGGATTTCTGGCGGTCTATCACCTGTGCCTGGTAGCGGTATTTTTGAGCGGCAATATCTTCTCCGCTCTGATGAATATCCTGTTCCTGGGGCTGTTTACCATCGGCGCCTACGTCATGATGACGGCTTATATGTCCTGCTTTTTCGACACCTATACCTATTATGAGCCCGCGTGGCTGACAGATCTGGCGATGTTACTCTCGCCCCTGGGCGCCCCGGCATGGCTGTTCAACGCCCTGTTCATCACGCCGACAGAGCAGGCCACGCCGCTGCTAATCGGCACAGTGATCGTGTGCGGCGTGAATTTGGGGCTTGCTCTTTTGCTCCACGAGAAACGCCCCAGTGAGCTGGCAGAGAAAGGCCTGGATCTTAAACCGCTGCGGATCCTCTTCCGCTTCCTGTTAAGCCTCTTGTGCGGATTCGCGCTGGCGCTGATCTTTTGCCAGAACACGTCACGCTCGGTTGTGTTCTGGATGCTGTTCGGCGGCATTCTGGGGTTTGTGGTGGCTTTCTGCATCACCAATGCGGTTTATCACGCCAGTATGCGGGAGCTGTTTGCGCACAAGCTGCAGCTGGCAGTCGGTCTGGTGTTCTTCATCGGCGTCTCTCTGTTTTGCCGCTATGATCTGGCCGGATACGATCGCTACATCGCACCGGAGAATACGTTGCAGGGAGTGGCGATCTACACGTTTACCCAGGCAGATGCCGGCCACTATTATCTCTACGACGGAACCGCTTTTGTGCAAAACACGGATGTCTATAACAGCCTTGCAATGGTTCAGCGAGGTGAACCGCTCACGACGGATCCCGCCGCGATTCAGAGACTCCTAACCACACTGGTGCAGGAGAACGAAACCTGGCAGGCACTCCCCAGAGATGCCTACACGATGGATTTCCGCGATTCCTGTGAAGAGTTCTATGTGCGTGTGGACACAAGCTTCGGTTCCTACTATCGCCGCTATCAAAGCCATATCTCGGCGGACGAACTGATCATGGACTATCTTGTGTCCGACACCTATAAGGAACAGCACTATCCGCTATCGACCGGCCTCTACCCTGATCCGGCGTATATCCATGGATTTGACTTAAACGGCAACGAATATTATATCACGGATGCAACACTGATCCATTCCATCTACGCCGCTTACCAGGAGGATTTCAACCGCACATACACCCGCGGGCGGCTCACCGGCCGGCACGCAGAGAGGACGCTCTACGATCTGGACTTTTACTTTACAAAGCCGATGCGTTCACAACGCGGAAACACGCTCACGTCCGCACTGACCCTGCAGCTTCAGATGTACGAGGACTACACTGCCACCATCGCTACCCTGCGGCAAGCGTTGTCAGGCAATGCGTGGACGATGGAGGACGTCACAATCCGACGGCTGGATATCTCCTTCTCTCTGCAGAAGGACACGCCGGAGGAGTATCTGGGGCTCGTTCCCCGCGGTGAGCAGGACGATCCATCCACAACGGGAGTTGTTGAAGTTGTTACCAGCCGCCGCTATTCGCTCACAATACACGACGCCGAAACGCTCAGCCAGCTGCAACCGTATCTGCGGATCGCATCCTACGGCGCGTCAGAATGTGCGGATGGCTATGTGTATATCGGGCAGGCGTACATCAATGACAATTCTATCCTGCGCTGCTATATCAAGCAGGGCGCTATGCCGCAGGAGCTGGTCGAGAAGCTCTCGGTGGGGGGAGAAGAACGATTGCAATAGCGCATAACGCATAAACGGATTGTGCATTTGACCATATCCAGCATCGGAAAGAAATATAAAAGGCACCCGAGATGGAAATCCCATCTCGGATGCCTTTTCGCTTTGTATCGCTTTGTATTTTGTACGCTTTTGTATGTCTTTTTATGAGCGCATGTAAAGGTTTAGCCGAGCTGCGCAGCAACCTCTGCCGCGAAGTCTTCGTTCTTCTTCTCCATACCCTCGCCTACTTCGAAACGAACCATCTTCTTGATCACGATGGCTTTGTTCACGGAAGCAAGGTACTGTGCTACGGACTGTTTGCCATCCTCTGCCTTCACGTAGGTCTGCTCCATCAGGCAGATCTCTTTCTCGTGCTTGGAGATACGTCCCTTTACAAGACCGTCAAAGATCTTGTCCGCAACAATGTTCTCCTTGTCTGCCATTGCCAGCTGTACCAGTGCGTTCTTCGCCTCCTCGGACAGGAAGTTGAACAGGAAGTTCATGTTGCTCTTCTTCTCCTCGTAAACAGCGATGTCCTTGTCGCTCCACGCCTTGTCGCCCACTGCCTTGTCAATCAGCTTCTGCAGAATGGGCTTCGGAAGAGATGCGGGATCATTGAGCGCACTGTCAATGGTGATCTCCTTGAGTTTGGCTCTCTCAGCCTCGGAGATATCCGCACTGCTCAAATACTGGGGATTCATTGCAGCAACCTGCATTGCCACGTTGGTCAGTGCCTCCTTCGCCGCATCGGAGCTGTCTCCGTCTGCCGCTACCAGCACGCCGATTCTGCCGCCGCCATGAATGTAAGATACAACCGTCTCAGCGGAAACCTTCTCGAATCTTCTGATGGAAAGCTTCTCGCCGATGGTAGCAGTCTTCTCCACCAGTGTATCCTTCAAACCGTTCTGCTCCAAAAGTGCAGCCACATCCTCGCCATCCTTACCGCCGTTTAAGCCGGAAGCAAGTGCCTGCTCTGCCACAGACTGTACAAAGGTCTGGAACACTTCATTTTTGGCTACAAAGTCGGTCTCAGAGTTCACCTCTACAACCACAGCCTGGTTGCCGTTGATCGCCACGCGGGTGATACCCTCTGCAGCAATTCTGCTCGCCTTCTTCTCAGCCTTCGCAGCGCCGCTCTTTCTGAGCACCTCTACCGCTGCATCCATATCGCCATCGGTCTCTGTCAGAGCTTTCTTACACTCCATCATGCCTGCGCCGGTGGACTCTCTCAGCTCTTTTACCATAGCCGCTGTAATGTTTGCCATCTCTATTTTCCTCCTGTTATGATTCTATATTATTCAGCTGCGTCAACAACCTCTTCAATATCGGTTGCGTTCTCTGCTGCAGCCTCTGCCTCGGTGTATACAGCCTCACCCTGATTGGCCTCAATCACAGCGTCAGCCATCTTGGAAACGATCAGCTTTACGGCTCTGATCGCGTCATCGTTACCGGGAATGATGTAATCCAGCTCCTCGGGATCACAGTTGGTATCACCGATACCGATCAGCGTAATGCCAAGAGAATGTGCCTCCTGTACGCAGATTCTCTCCTTCTTGGGATCTACTACGAAGATCGCATCGGGCACTCTGGTCATGTTCTTGATACCGCCCAGGTTCTTTTCAAGCTTCTCCCACTCTTTCTTCAGCGCGATTACTTCCTTCTTGGGCAGCACGTCAAAGGTGCCGTCCTCAGCCATGGTCTCGATCTTGTGCAGTCTCTCAATACGGGACTGAATGGTGCGGAAGTTGGTGAGCATACCGCCCAGCCATCTCTCGTTTACATAGAACATACCGCAGCGCTCTGCCTCGGTCTTCACTGCATCCTGCGCCTGCTTCTTGGTGCCGACGAACAGAATGGTGCCGCCCTGTGCAGCGATCTCGGAGATCGCACGATACGCCTCGTCCACTTTGCCTACAGACTTCTGCAGATCAATGATGTGGATACCGTTTCTCTCGGTGAAGATGTAAGGAGCCATCTTAGGGTTCCATCTTCTGGTCTGGTGTCCGAAATGCACACCTGCTTCAAGTAACTGCTTCATAGAAATAACGCTCATTTTTTTCCCTCCGTTTGGTTAAAATCGTCCGCTCCTTCTTTTCCGCCGACTCTGCGTTAAAAAGCCGGTTAACTCCGCCGGCAATTTCAGCAGCGAGACACGACCGAAGCCGCTCCGCAGCCAAAACACCACCGTCGAATCGAAGGGCGTGTTTTTTCAGTAACTATTGTAGTATAGCACAACCCAAAAGCAGTTGCAAGGGATTTTTATATCAATATGCGATCATCCTCGCAATCTCCTCGCCGCTTGTCCCGGGATAGATCTCATAGGTGCCCACATGGATCTTCGACGCAAAACCATTGTCGCACAGGTAGGTGTCATACGCCTTGGCGTCCTCCACCAGGCCGGCTGCGGCCAGATCTTTGCTGACCGTATAGGAGGTGGCGCCGGATACAATCCGCAGGATCACTGCCTCGCCAGTATTCCCCGCGGGGGCGCTGCTCTCTTGTACGGATGCGCTCTCCGAAGATGCCGCTGCACTACTCTCCTGTGCCGCTGCGCTCTCTGAAGATGCGGCTGCGCTGCTCTCCTGTGCCGCTGTGCTCTCCGTTGATGCCGCCGCACCGCTTTCCTGTGC
>JAFVAO010000033.1 GCA_017480445.1 Lachnospiraceae bacterium | reverse complement strand
GAAACCAAAGTACTAAGCGATATCCCTTGCCTTCTGTTCGATACGAAGCTTGTAGGAGAGCTTACCTGTGGTGGACCCGCCTCCCGGCAGCGTCGTGGGAATCTTGTCATAACCATAAAATCTTGCCACTTCCTCCGCGATATCCGCCATGCCCACCAGATCCTGACGGAACGCGGGGATCACCAGTGTCTTTGCACCATTTTGCTCTTCCACCTTGATTTCAAGGCGGGCGAATATCTCAAGCATCTGCTCCACACTTACATCAGTGCCCAACAGCTTATTATACCGCTCCGGCTCAAAGGGCAGTCTGCGCAGCTCCGCAACCGGCTCCTTCACATCTACCATGCCGCCGACAACCTCGCCGCAGCCAAGCTCTTCGATGAGCTGGCAGGCACGGTTGATCGCTTCCTCCGCGTTTCGAGACTCCAGACCCTTTTCAAATTTACCCGACGCATCCGTGCGCAGTCCCAGTCTCTTGGCGGACTTACGGATATTGGGGCCGTTAAAGATCGCTGCCTCAAACAAGACAGTCTTCACATCATCCGTAATCTTAGAATTCTCCCCGCCCATGATACCGGCGATACCGATCTCCTTCTCCGCGTCACAGATCATCAGCACCTCGGAGTCCATCTTCCGCATCTGACCGTCCAAAGTCTGGAATTCATCTCCGTCCTTCGCCCGGCGCACAATGATCTTGTGTCCCGCAACGGTATCCAGATCGAACGCATGCATGGGCTGACCGTACTCTTCCATCACATAGTTGGTGATGTCCACCAGATTGTTGATGGGACGGATGCCACTGGAAGCCAGTCTCCGCTGCATCCATTCAGGGGAAGGTCCGATCTTGATGTTTTTGCAGACTCTTGCCATATATCGGGTGCACAGATCTGTGTCCTTCACTTCCACGGAAACATAATCATTCACATCCTCCGAATTCCCTGTCACTTTCACCTCAGGTGCGCAGAAAGGCTTTCTGAAGGTTGCCGCCGCCTCTCTCGCAATGCCCAGCACACTATAACAGTCTACGCGGTTGCTGGTGATTTCATACTCAAAAACCGTGTCATGCAGACCAAGTATTTCCACCGCGTCCGCACCCACCGCTACATCGGGCTTGAAGATATAGATCCCCTCTTCCGGTGCCTCGGGATACATATTGCGATCGCTGCCCAATTCCTCGATGGAACACATCATGCCGAAGGATTCCACACCGCGCAGTTTTCCGGCTTTGATCGCGATTCCATCCTCCGGCAGCGGACCGCCGTCATGTCCTCCCGCAACCTTTCCGCCGTCCAATACCACGGGAACCTTGTCTCCCTCTTTCACATTGTGCGCGCCGGTGACGATCTGAAGCGTCTCCGTGCCCACATCCACCTGACACACGATCAGCTTATCCGCATCGGGGTGCGGCGCGATACTCTTGATCTGCCCCACCACGATTTTCTCCAGATTTTTATCTCTTCTTGCATAGCCTTCCACCTTGGTACCGGTGAGTGTCATGGCGTCCATGTACTCTTGATCCGTGCACGCAAGCTTCGGCACATATGCCTTGATCCATGATAATGATGTATTCATAATTTGTTTCCTTCCTTTCCCGATCTAGAACTGTTTTAAAAAGCGAATATCGTTTTCATACAACAAGCGCATGTCATCGATCTCATATTTGAGCAACGCAATACGTTCCAATCCGACACCGAATGCAAATCCGGAGTATTCGTTCGGATCGATACCGCTCATTTCCAGCACATGGGGATGTACCATGCCGCAGCCCAGAATCTCGATCCAACCCTCGCCCTTACAGAACCGGCAGCCCTTGCCGCCGCATTTGAAGCAGGTCACGTCCATCTCAGCGCTGGGCTCTGTGAACGGGAAGTGATGAGGTCTGAACTTTACTTTGGTGTCCTCGCCGAAGAGTTCCTTCGCGAACTCCGCCAGTGTTCCCTTCAGATCGGCAAAGGTGATGTTTTTGTCCACCACCATACCCTCCACCTGATGGAAGGAAGGGGAATGGGTCGCGTCCACCTCATCCGCACGGAACACTCTTCCGGGCGCGATCATGCGGATCGGGAGGGTTCCCTTCTCCATCTCATGCACCTGTACGCCGGAAGTCTGGGTGCGCAGCAGAATATCGCCATTGATGTAGAACGTGTCCTGCTCGTCCTTCGCCGGATGATCCGCCGGTATATTCAACGCCTCGAAATTGTAATAGTCTTTCTCCACCTCGGGACCTTCCACAACCTCATAGCCCATGCCGATGAAGATGCGCTCGATTTCCTCCAGCGCGATGGTATTGGGATGTCTGTGTCCGATCTCCGCTTTCTTCGCCGGCAGCGTCACGTCGATGACCTCCGCCTTCATGCGAGCCTCACGCATGGCGTTCTCCATCTTGCTGCGATGCTCCTCCAATACGGCCTCGATCTCCGCTCTGGCATCATTTACCATCTGTCCGATCTTCGGTCTGTCCTCAGGCGCCACATCCTTCATGGACTTGAGCACATTGGTGAGCTCTCCTTTCTTGCCGAGGATATTCACGCGGATCTCATTGAGTTTCTCCGCCGTGTCGCTGGCCTTGATCTGTGCCAGTGCCTGTTCCCTGATCTGGTCTAATTTTTCTTTCATGTTCCTACTCCTTCTTCTGCGCTTTTACGCTGATTCATTTCTGCAAAACCACGGTGTGGCCTTCGCAACCGCGAAACTGCGATGTCCTGAAAACAAAAAGTCCCTTGCTGAACACCTATCCAGCAAGGGACGCCATAAACAACGCGGTACCACCCTTATTCCTCTCAGAAAACAATCATCCGATCCCAGTCTCTCAATCTCGCCAAGATCTCTTCCACAACATTTTCTTCAAGGCTCTTCTCCTACGCTTAACGCGCGCGACACGATTCAAGCTACCGGTATATCCTGTGTATCATATCACACCTTCCGGATACCCTTTCACCCAAACAGCTCCGGTGGGAAATTCGCAGCTTTCACTGAACTGAAGCAGGCTTCCAGCCGATTGACCCGCTCTCTCTGGCAGAAACGAAAACGCTACTGTGCACCATCATCGCTTTTCACTGTCCTTTATTGTAGTGAATTTCCTTGGAAATGTCAAGCAACATTTCCCCTTTTCCACTAAGAACTATACCTACAAAAACACGAAGACCGAGACTATTGTCTCGGCCCATGATCTTTTTTTGTCCCCATGATCACCTGATTCACCGGATTGAAGAAATGGTTCAGATACGCTCCCACCAGTACAATATACATGCCCAGATACATCCATACCATGAGGATGATGATAATGGACAGGCTCCCATAGACGCTGTATGCGCCGGAGCGGTTCACATACCGGGAGAATCCCCAGGAGAAAATACTCCAGGCCACCGCCGTGAAGCTGGCACCGGGAATCTGCTCCTTGATGCGCAGTCTCTTGCCGGATACACAGGCATACACAATGGAAAAAAGAAGAGTCAGCACCGCCCACACTACCAGAAATCTGAATTCCATATAGAAGGAGGTAACCATCTGCAGCTGGGGGACTCGGTGCAGGATCAAATGTGCCAGCTGATTGCCGAACACCATAACAAACAAAAAGAGCACAATGACCGTCAGCATGATCAACGTATAAAGCGTCGCCACCGCGCGGATGACCACATAATTCCGCTTGTCATCCACCTTGTTGATGGCATTGAGGCCACGCATCATCGCCAACACGCCCTGCCCGGCAAACCAGAGCATCGTAATGATCGCAATCGGCATAATACCGGATGACTGCCGGTACACCTCATCAATCACACCGGTTGCCAGCACATCCACTGCGTCCGGCGTTACCTCCGTCACCAGACTCACCAGATTGGCCTCTGTGATCGGTGTATAGGGAAGAATCGTGCAGATCAGCATCAGCATCGGCACAATCGACAGGAAGAAAAAGAACGCTGTACACGCGGCATGTGTCGATATATTTCTATCCTTCATTTCTGTCATGAAATTATGCATGATCTTCCGGAATTTTAACATCTCATATCCATCCTGTGGTCTCGCAAATCTCTGTTATCCCATAAATCCATGTTTTCTGTGGCACTCTACTGTCTGCTTACACTTTCATAAATCTGCGCAAGTCTGCATCCATCATAGAAAAACTGCAGAATCTCTTCGCAGGTATATCCCTTCAGCGCCATCTCTTTGGCTGCATTTTGACTCATGCCGACACCATGTCCGAAGCCGCCACCAGTTAATTTATATCCTATCACATTTTGATTCTTTTGAATAGCATCCAGAACAAAAAAACCGCTGGGCAGCAGACTTGACATCCGGACTCGTTCACCGTCCGCCCGCTCCGCCTCGGTAAATCCGTCACACAGAATACTGCGGATATTAAACTCTTTGCTGATCTGATATGTGCCGGCATCTGTTTCCAGAATCAGTTCCTCCGCGACGCCTCCGCTGCCCCGCGATGCGATGTACAATCGTTTCACCGTTTGAAATGGTTTGGGTTCCGCACAGACAAACCGCCATCCTTTTCGCGTGAGAATCCGCTGCGGGTCTGCCTGATAGCGCGCTGATAGAGCCTGGTACAAACGCTCGCAGGAAAGCTGTTCCACAGAATAGGTCCAGCGGTACCACGCCTCTGCCGCCTCAAACGCAGCCGGATCCGTCCTGGTGATATATGCCCGGAATGCACTCTCCTCCCGTAGCAGGTCAGCTTCCTGCACCGCATCTGCATATTCGATCTGCTCTGTCACATCCGCCTCATACAGATCAGCCGCCTGCACTGCATCCGCACGAATCAGCTTTGCCCGCAGGTAATCGGTACTGTCCGCCGGCCCCGCCCCCCACACTGTCGCATCGCTCCCCACGCCACAGGAGGTGGAATAATAAAAAGTCTCTGCCAGCGCACTCTGTGCCGACACCAACAACATCCCTTCTGTCTCCCGCACTGCCTCTGTTGTACGCTCTTGTTCCGCCAGATTGTTATATACCTGATAGGTCGTGCTGTCATCCACATGGGCGCCGTAGGACGGGTACGCCGTCTGTTGCATATGTATATACGCGTAGGTTCTGGCACAGACCGCCTGTGCTTTCAGCGCTTCGATTCCATAGGTTGCGGGCATCTCGCTGGGTACCACCGCACATAAATATGCTTCAACCGGCAGCTCATTCACAACAGCGATCGCCTGCTCCGCCGGAAACAGCTCAATGTGTCCGCGATAGGCCGGGATCCCCTGACTCCTGTGCACACTTTGCAGATAAATCCTGCCCGTCGGTTCTTTCGGACGGATGTAAATACAGTCGCCGGCATCTGTAAAATCCGCCGGCTCCACAGTATAGCTTTCCCCCGCGCTGCGGGTATGTATGTGCGTCTGTATCTGCGGGCCGTCTTCTGTCTGATAACAGATCTCGTAATCCGTGTCGGCGGTCACCGTAACATATTCATGCAACAGTGCTGCAAAATCTGAGGTTTTGATCAGAACGCGGATCCGCTGCGTCGAAGCCTCCGGCTCCTCTCCGGTCTCCCCCTCATAGGTGTCCCGCAGCTGATCCAGTGTCAGCACCTGCGGCTCTGTAGCATCTCCCTCCGTTCCCGAGCGGGATATAACGATTTGCAATAATATCAGCAAAATCAATACTGCCATACAAACATTGCCGATCCGTCGTCTCCATCGAGTTCTCATAGCTGATGAATCCACCTGTTCCTCCAATTTTACGATTTCCACTACTCTATTCCCGGTTTTGACCAGCTTAAAAGAGCAGTCCCTGCGGACTGCTCTCTCTTTTGTATGCATGTACCCCAAAATGCCGCCCCTTGTTTTTTGACTCCTAGCGAAGCTAGGTGGGTTACCGCAACCGTCCTTTTGTCTTCCACTGCGATCCTTCTGCAGCAAGTGCAGAAGTGGAGGCCTGACAGCCGTCGGGCAATATAGGAATCCCGTTTAAAGTAAATGTAGGTTCAAAACGAACAAGGGTTGTCGCGCATTTCAGGTTACTCTTATTATAACGAAATTTCCTGAAAAATACAACTGTATTTTTCAGGAAATTTGATGTTTTTCTGTATTATTTTCTGTATATTCATGCTCGGAAAATGCTTCGCATTTTCCTCGTTATCTTATAACTGAGGACCTGCGGAAACCAATGCCTTACCGGCGTCATTGCCCTCATACTTCTTGAAGTTCTTGATGAATCTGCCAGCCAGATCCTTAGCCTTCTCCTCCCACTGTGCAGCATCTGCATAGGTGTCACGAGGATCCAGAATCGCGGGATCAACGCCGGGCAGCTCGGTGGGAACCTCAAAGTTGAAGTAGGGGATGGTCTTGGTGGGGGCATTCAGGATGTCGCCGTTCAGAATGGCGTCGATGATGCCGCGGGTGTCCTTAATGGAGATACGCTTGCCGGTGCCGTT
>JAFVAO010000032.1 GCA_017480445.1 Lachnospiraceae bacterium | reverse complement strand
GCCGCCGTGATTCTGCATGTTCAGATCAAACACAAACAGCTTCTCTCCCGCCTTGCGCTCCTCATACAGCTCGATGATCTTATCATACGTGGCCACATCCGACACACCGCTGTGAATCACCGACGCATCCGGAAAGTCCTGCTTCCAGTACGATTGACCAAAGCCGTAATAACGATATATATTCTCCCGGTTCCAGTTGCCCGGCCGTTCCGGATGCATGGAGATCGTCGTATAGCCATTCTCCTTCATGCGGCTAACCATGGAATTCACCGGTTTCCGGATCGCCTGCTGATAGGGATAGTAATTCACGGAGAAGAAAGCCATGTTGCACCCCGTAAACACCTCAAACTCAGAGTTTGCCGTGCCGCCGCCGAACACCGATGTGTTCACATAGCCCTTCACCGTATTTTCCTGCAGCGAATGGATGAAGGGCAGATTGTCCTCACTCAGCTCCACACCGTCTAACACCGTCAGATCCGCCAGACTTTCATTCATAATCAGAATCACATGCGGATAATCCGCCGCGTCCGCCTGTACCTGTGCGCCTTTCGCATCCTGCTCCACTGCCGTCTCCAGGATCTCCTCCACACGCTCGATGGAATAGCCCTCCGGCGGTACAATGCGCGCGTTCTTCACCTCGATACAGGTCGCCACCAGATAGCCGTCAAAGTAATAAATCAATTCATAGGTAAATCCACTGATTCCCTTGTTCGCAAAGCCGACCTCGTCCAGATAATCGGTATAAAGCAGCTTATGTCCGCCTGCAAACAGGAGGGCAGCCGCAAGCGCAATGGTCACCGCGTAAGCCCACCAGGTGTTCCAGATCTGCTTTTTCTCCCGCTTCAGCACGATCGTCCGCAGACTCCACACAACGATCAGCGCCAGAATCGCCCAGGCCATCGTCACATGTGAATTCGGCGTCAGATCATAAGCGCCCACCACCTTCGTCGCAGTGCCGATCGCCGTAAAATCATTCATGCGCAGCGAAGTGCCGCGGTACATCCGCATAAAATAGTTGGCCGTGTACAGCGCTGTCAATGCAATATTGGTCACAACCGTGGCGATCGCCGGCGAGTGCGACACAAGCAGCACGACAAGCTCTAACGCATACATGATCCCCAGATTCCATTTCATGGAAAAGGGCAGGTAAAACGCCGGATCATAATTCAGAAGCTCCAGCCGTTTCCCCAAAATATAGGGCGCGGCGACCAGCAAAAGTACACTCACCAGCCGTTTGAACCGCCTGTCTCCGGGCAGTCCGAACATCACGCCGAGCGCCGTGAGGACACTGAGCAGAATCGCGTTCCGCACGCGCACCCCTGTCACAGCGTCCGCATAATGATATCTGGTGACCAACTGCTGTCCTTCCAGCGCGGTGCCCGCCGCAAAATCTTTATTTTCCGCAAGTGCATACTCTTTTCCGCACACACTCAAAAACGGTGTCTCGTCCGCGTAAGGCGTCTGTGCCTCGATCACCAGCACATAAGTGTCTCCTCTGCGCAGCTCCAGATCCGTGGTCACATCCGTGAAGGAACAGTTCACCACCTCGTAAAAGGGAATGGCAGTCTCAAAGAGCTGCACACCCGCCGCGTCCTCGACTGCGACTCTGACGGTACCGTCCCCGTGCACCGATCTGGTCATATCCATACTGAAGCTCACCGATTGCAGCCTGGCGAACGCCGGAACAAACGTCTGGCGCACCTGACTGTCCGCTCCCGACATTTCTAAGCCCCAGGAGCCCTCACCGGTCAGGAAATGCTCCTCATCCTCCTGCAGGACCCCCGTCCCCAGAAACAATGCCAGCTCCACCAGCAGCCATAGCACGCCAAGCACGATCCAGACCCT
Source organism: Lachnospiraceae bacterium (assembly GCA_017480445.1). Taxonomy (GTDB): domain Bacteria; phylum Bacillota; class Clostridia; order Lachnospirales; family Lachnospiraceae; genus Acetatifactor. The sequence goes on along the minus strand of JAFVAO010000032.1, from coordinate 36,350 downwards.
ATGGTGCTGCACCCGGTCCACGAACCACGCGCTTCCTTGTTTTCCTATGTTCGCAATCCACTCCGTTGCCTTTTTCATATCAAGCTCCTACCATACATTCTTCTTTCGACTGATCGCCCACAGGCATCCGCCCGCCAGTGCCGCCATGACCAGACACACCGGCCAGTTCACCAGCCATGCCGCATTGTCTCTCCCCGCGGCGTAACTGATACTGTACACCAGAAGATTCACACCTGCATGCATCAACAATGCCGCCCGGAATTTTCCGAAATACTCATACCCATAGGCAATCAGGCCGCCCAGCAGGAACCCATAGATTCCCTGCACATAATTCATATGATACACACCGAACAGCGCCGCTGAAATGAAAAGTGCCTGTTTCGGTGCAAAAAGTCTCCGCAGATAATTGTGTATCACACCGCGGAACAACAGTTCCTCCGCCACCGGCGCGATCAGTCCGTATGTGAGCAAGCCGATCAAAAAGCTCGCCGCATACTGCTCCGTCCGCACTGCCTGATACACATTTGACTGTGCCGTCAGTCCAAGCAGCTCCAGCAGCAGATTCAGTCCCAGCGCCGTCCCTACCGAAGCACCTGCAAACAACAGCACGCTGTCCGCACCGTCCTTGCGCAGGTGACTGAGTTTGGTATCCTCCGCCGTCTTCGCAATCCACCTTGCGGCCTCCCTGCGGATGGCCAGCGCACCGCCCACAAATCCAAGTGCGGATTTGATTACGATCTGATCCGCCGCGAACGCAAGTTCCACCCCCTCCGGCAATTCCACGCTCCTGTCAAACAGCAAACGGTCGATCGCCGGCGGCAGCTGTGCACCCCACAGCTGGATACACAGAAGATCCACGACATACATCACAATGCTGCGAACCGCCATAAAAAGCAGGAACACATACAGCATCACCCAGATATCCGCGAAGGTGAGTCCCTTCTTTTGATCCGCAGGCTGTGTCTCATCGACACCGCGCAGCAGAAACTTCTCCAGTTCCTCCACACTGCGCACAATATAGTCCGCCTTGGCCTCCTTGAGCTCCTCCATATCACCGAATCCGTACGTCACGCCGACACTCTCGATGCCAATGACTCTCGCGCCCGCCACGTCATAGCTACGGTCGCCGATCATATAGACCTGATTTTTCTGAATCGGCTTATACGCAAAAAGGCGGTTCAACGCTTCCAGCACCACCTCGTCCTTGCGCTCTCTGGTGCCATCCAATTCGCTCCCCACCACAACTTTAAAATATTTCTTCAGATCAAAATGCTCCAGGATCCGCTCCACATACACCTGCGGTTTGGAAGATGCCACCGCCAGAAACATCCCCTTCGACTGCAGCGTGTGCAGCATTCTGGGAATCCCCGCGTACACCTCGTTCTCAAAGATACCGATATCTTGAAACCGCTCTCTGTACTTCGCCACCGCTGCTTCCGCCTGCTGCTCGTCAAAGCCGTAAAACTTCATGAAACTCTCCCGCAGCGGCGGACCGATAAAGGGCGTCAGCTTTTGCAGATCCGGCTCCTCGATGCCAAACGCCTGCAGCGCGTATTGTACGCAGCTTGTAATGCCGATCATCGGATCGGTCAGCGTTCCGTCCAAGTCAAACAATAGATATTTTTTCATTTAAAAGCTCCTTATTTTGTCCCCGTCATCCTCGGTGTTCTCAAACCGCACAATGCGCACATCATAGCCGACGGTGTCATTCACCTGCACATGCGCCACATCGCCGACCTTCTTGCCGAGGAGCGCTTTCCCGAGCGGCGACTCATTGCTGATCAGCCCCGCCAGCGAATTGCCCCGCACAGTGGTCACAATCTTGTAGGTCTCCTCACTGCCGTCGTCCAGAAACGCCACGGTAACCGTATTGTTGATGCCGACCTCATCCTCCGCGGATTCCTCGGAAATGATATTGGCCGTGCGAATCATGCGCTCCAGATAACGGATGCGGCTCTCGTTCTGATTTTTGTACCGCTTCGCCGCATGATACTCAAAATTCTCGCTCAGATCCCCGTGTGCCCGGGTCTCTTTCACATCCTCCAGCGCCTTCGGACGCACCACGAGCTTCCGGTACTCGATCTCTTCCTCCATCTTTTTGATATCACTCTGTGTCAATTTGTCATACATATCCTACATTACCTCTGTTTCCCGATCCGTCTTCCCGATCAAATCTGTATGCCGTACACGACGGCAACCGCAATCATGATTTGAATGATTGCGAACCGAAAGACCGTCTGTGTATTGGACCATCCCCACACCTTGCGCACATGATCATGCAGCGGCGTGCGGATATTTTTCATAATATGAATTTTTAAAAACCGAATAAGTGAAACCTTGATCAGTCCCAGACCGCCATCCAGAATCAGCACGATTGCCACCGGAATATACAGCACGGGACATCCCGTCTTCAGGATCGCAATGCTGATAAACAATCCCATCGCCCTGCTGCCGGCGTCGCCCATCATCAGTTTACTCGGCGTCGCATTGAACCACAGGTACCCCAGAATGCAGACCACGAACAGAAGAATCGCATAGGCAAAATGATCCGACCGTCCCTTGATACGGTCGATCAGATAGATCGTCACCAGCGTCACAATGGCCAGTGTCCCCGACAGCCCGTCCACACCATCCGCACAGTTTGTCACGTTCACGGATACCCAGACCAGAATCACAGCCAGCACCGCAAACAGCGCCGGATGCAGCACAAACTTCACATGAAAAAATGCGAGTTCCACAACAGCCGGATTATATTTCAAGTAAGTCATCGCCGTCAGCAGCGCAATACAAAAATCCAAAAATCCCTTCTTATACTCTCCCCACGGAACCTTTGCCGCATCGTCCAGATAACCGGTCAGCATGCACAAGGTAAGCAGCACCAGATAGATCAGCAGTTCCGGCTGCAAAGGGAAAAAAACAATCGTCGAAAGGACAAACGCGAGCACAAATATAATTCCCGCCCCTCGGGGTTTTCCCGCCGACAGTTTTCCGTCATGTGCAAACTCCCGTCCCCCGTCCTTCGGCAAATACGAACACAACTTTGCTGTCGCCAGAATCGTTGCCGCAAAGGCAAATACAATGCCGACAGCCGCAATCAGACTGTTGTTTTGCATGAATCCAAAATAATAGACCATCTCTCTTCCGCTCCTCTAATATGCCCATTTAAAATTGCGATCATCATACAGAAAATTATATTGCAGCATTCTGTAGGATGAAAAAACATCCTCCCCGTCCCAGTTATACAGTGTTCCCGCTGCATCCACATAGCCATTGACCGTCACAATCGGGTATGCTTTTTCCTGCTCCTGCAGAAACGCAAAAAACGGAGACAGAGGCACGCCCGCCGTATCCATCACCAAACCGCCCAGATAATTGACACTGATATCCAGATCGCACGCTTCCGCAATATCGTAATTCGCCCAGATCACAAATGGCGTTTTATAGCGGTTCATATATTGTTCCGCCTTGGTCAGCGATCCGTTCGCCGTATTCGCAGGCAAGAGATCTGTCACAAACGGATGATGATCTCCAAACATACAGATCACTACTTTGTCCTCCTGCTTCTCAAAATAAGCAAGCAAATTCTCAAAAGCCTGATCCGATTTGTACGCGGCAGACAGATATTCATCCAACGCAGGACTTACCACATTCTGCGCCTGTATCGCGTAGGGAACCTCATGGCGGTTATATCCGCCGTGATTTTGTATCGTAACATCGAATACAAACATGCGCTCCCCCGCCTGCCGCGCCTCGTAAAGCGAGATAATCTTGTCGTAAGTCGCCTGATCCGATACACCGCTGTGGATCCGTTCCGCTCCTTCAAAATCCTGTTTCCAGAGTGTCTGATCAAATCCCAAAAGACCGTATACTTTTCCTCTGCTCCAGTTTGTTTTGGGTGCAGGGTGCATCGCCCATGTCGTATATCCGTACTTTTCAAACTGACTGACCATGGAATTCTTGGCTGCGTTGATGCCCTGCTGATAGGGATAATATCCTGTCGGGAGCAGCGCCGTGCTGCATCCGGTCAACACCTCGAACTCTGAATTAGCCGTTCCTCCTCCAAACACCGACACATTGGTGTAACCTCGGATCGTGTTCTCTGACAGTGCATTCAGAAAGGGCAGATATTCCTGATTCAGTTCCAATTCTCCGTATACCCGCAGATCAGCCAGACTTTCGTTCATAATCAGAATCACATGCGGGAGCTGCTCCTTCTCCGCATCGGAAAGCATTTGTTCCGTTTCATACGGCTGCAGGATCTCCTTGACACGGCCGGCCGAATAACCCTGCGGTGGCTCGATCCTTGTACTTCTGTAATCAATACAGCTTCCGATCAAATAACCGTCAAATGCATAGATCAGGTTGCTGTTAATTCCTTTGAGCTCTTTTTCATCCGAAAATCCAGCTTGTCTCAGCAGATCCGTATCGATCAGCAGATAGAGCGCACCCCTTCCAAGTGCAATCGCCAACACACCCGTCGCCAGATAAAACGCAATTTTCCTGACCGTTCTTTTCTTCGTTTGATCCTCTTTTGCCCCTGTGTCTGACGACGGATGCTTCGTTTGCACTGCGAACACCACCAGAATTGTGCATAACAGCCACACAAACGCCAGATGATCATTCGGCTGAAAGTCATAGTTGCCGGCCACTTTCACGGCCGTTCCGATCGCGGTGAAATCTCCTGTGCGCAAAGGCGCTCCCCTGAAAATATTGACAAAGTAATTGGCCGAATAAAGCAGCGTCATACCCACATTCATCAAAACGACAGAGAACCTGGGCGAATGGGTCAGCAGAAGCAGCAACAACTCTATGACATACATAATCCCCACATTCCAGCGCATAGCCATCGGGAGATAATACATTTCGTTATAGGTTAACAGCTCCAAGCGTCTTCCCAGAACATAAGGACCCGCCAGAAACAGCGCTGCAACGGCGGCAATGCGGATCCACCGATTCTGCGGCAGTCCATACACTACACCTACCGCCAGCAACAGCACAAGAAACAGCACCTTGACCGCTTTCCTGACCGGAAGCACATCCGTATATACATATCTTGACACCAACTGCAGATCGCCCGTATCATACGATGTGCCGTCATCAAAAAACAGCAGCTTCTGATTCTCCGGCAAATAATACGCCTTATCACATACATACAGCTCAGGATATTCCTGTGCAGAGGACGGAATAAAAAAGAGATCTATATAGTAGATTTCATCGGTGTACAATGAAAGATTTACCTCTACGTCCGTAAACCGCCCGTCAGCGAGCTCCGCAAACGAAAGCGCCTTCTGAAACAAGATCGTATCCACTTGATCCGACACTACAATGTGTACTTCCCCGTCTGTCTGGCTGACCGTCTCCAGATCCAACAGCAGACTCAACGATTGCAGCTGCCTGAAGGCAGGGACAAACGTCTGTCTCCACTCCGCATTCTGATCCGAGAGCACCTGCACCTGTGCCCCCTCGCCGGTGTGATAATTGACGCGCTCCTCCCGAAGTACATCCGTCCCGAACAAGTACAACAAAATTCCCACAAAGAGAACAATTCCCGCTGCCAGCCGTCCCTTATGCAATTCCTTTCCCTGCAAGAATATCCTCTTGATCGAGTTCATCACAACCTAATCCTCCACGATGTATCTTATCACAAATAAAAACAGAACGCAATCCTGCCCGTGAAATCCTTCCCGGCGTCTTCCGCTACCCCATATAGTCCCTACGCAGCATCTCCATATTCTGCTCCACTGCCTCGTACAGTCCGCCCGCGGACATCCGCAGCGCCCCGTCCCCCCAGATAATCATCTGCTCCAGCGCATCCGACGTCGCCACCGTGATCCGGTAATCTTTCGACATCTCGTGCACTGTTTTTTCGATATACTGATCCGCCGTCTCCGCCTCTTTGGTATAGACCACATAAATGTTGTGATACTTCATCACGCTCCCGGGATTCCCCTTCACCTTATACGCATCGAACACGACGATCAACTCGCCGCCCAGGGTTCCCTGATAATTGCTCATGATGTCCAGCAGCCGGTCTCTGGCGCTGTCCATATTGTCCACCGAAAGTCTGCGCAGCTCCTCCCAGGCGAAAATGATGTTGTATCCATCCACCAAAAGGCAACTTTTCGAAGGCGTTTGTTTGCTGCTTGGCCGCGCCCCGCCTGCGGTCCGGGAATCGTTCCGGCCAGTGTCCCGATGTGTGATGTGATATCTTCTGCGGGAGCGCTCGTCCTTTTCCCGCCTGCTGTAGGTCTGCCGAAAGATCGCCTCAATCTCCTCCTGCGTGACATAGCGTTCTCCGCCGGCCGAACCGGTCTGACTCACCCGCGCCGCCCCCGGCGCAGTCCCCAATCCGTCTGCACCGGATACCGCATCCGCACCGCCTGCTTCCTGTCTCTCCACAAGTCTCCGGATCTCCGCAGGCACCACCACATGCGCGTACGACGGCACACGGTTCCACTCCACTACAAATCCTGCGCCGTGCGCACAGAAGACCGAACCCGTAGGATTTGCAAGATCTCCCTCCGGATCATACGCCGCTGTCGAAATCACCTCTTCGGCGTTATGGCAGGGTGCATAGCCATCCGGCACACAGGAGAGATGTCCGTTGCCATGGGTGTAGGCGCTGACCGCCCTCGCATATCCCCGCATCGTCGCCACCGGCGCTTTGCCGGTGAGCACACTGTGATCCCCTTCCGTCACCGGCGGTTCGAAACTGCCGTGCAGCCGCTGTATATCTGACATTGCGCGCCCCAGACATTCCGTGGGCACCTCCAATGTATAGGCAAACACCGGCTCCAGCAACATACTGCTGCCGCTGCGCATCCCCTGCCGCACCGCGCGGTAGGTCGCCTGCCGGAAATCTCCGCCCTCGGTGTGCCTGCTGTGCGCCCGTCCGGCCACTAGCAGAATCCGCAGATCCGTGATCGCCGCACCGGTGAGCACACCCACATGCACCCGCTCCTCCAGATGGGTGAGAATCAGCCGCTGCCAATTGCGGTCCAGCACATCCTCACTGCAGAGACTGGCGAACTGCAGCCCGCTTCCCCGCTCTCCCGGCTCCAGCAGAAGTTCCACCTCCGCATAGTGCCTGAGCGGCTCAAAATGACCGTAACCGATCACCGGTTCCGTCAGCGTCTCCTTATACACAATACTGCCTTCGCCAAAGTCGGCCTCCAGGCCAAATCGTTCCCACAGGATTGCGCGCAGCACCTCGATCTGCACCTCTCCCATGACCTGCACATGAATCTCTTTTTTCTCCTCCTGCCAGATCACATGCAGCAGCGGCTCCTCCTCGGCCAATACCCGAAACACGCCGAGCGCCTTCATCGCATCCGTTCCCTCCGGCAGCTCCACGCGATACGTCAGCACCGGCTCCAGCACGGCCTGCGCATTCTCCGATTCGCAGCCAAGCCCCTGTCCGACAAAGGTGTGTTCCAGTCCGGTCACCGCGCAGATCTCGCCGGCCGCCACCTCCTCTGCAAGCACATACCCCGTTCCGTTGTACAGACGAATCTGGTCCGCCTTTTCCGCAAACCGTTCCTCCTCGCTTCCCGCGCTGGCGTGATTGTCAATCATCGCCTTTACCCGCAGACTGCCGCCCGTAATCTTCAGATGTGTCAGCCGACACCCTGCATTGTCTCTTGCGATCTGATAGACGCGCGCACCGAACGCCTGCCCGTACTCCTGCATCATACCATAGGCTTCCAATCCGTCCAGCAGCTCCTCCACGCCCTTCCCGTGCAGCGCCGCGCCAAAATAGCAGGGAAACACCTTTCTGTCGGCAATCGCCTGTGCTGTCAGCTCCTGCGGGATTTCTCCCGTATCGAGATAACAATTCATCAGTTCCTCACTACAGGTGGCAAGCTCCTCCTGCCAGTCCGCACCGGTCGCGCCATCGCCTTCCCGCGCAGGCTCTTCCCGCGTATACGCGCCGTGAAAGCAGACACAACCGGCATCCAGTTTCTCCTTCAGCTGCCGCATCAGTGCAGCCTCCCCTGCCGTCTCCTGATCCATCTTATTTACAAAAATAAAAACCGGCACCGCATAGTATGCGAGCAGCTTCCACAGCGTCCTTGTATGCCCCTGCACACCATCCGTGCCGTTTATCACCAGAACCGCGTAGTCCAGCACCTGCAGCGTCCGTTCCATCTCCGCACAGAAATCCACATGCCCCGGCGTATCCAGCAGCGTGATCTCCATCTCCTTCCACCGCAGTCTCGCCTGCTTGGAAAAAATCGTAATCCCGCGCGACCGCTCCAACGCGAAATGATCCAGAAACGCATCCTGATGATCCACGCGTCCCATCTTTTTCAATTGGCCGCTCTGATACAGCATACATTCCGCCAACGTGGTCTTTCCTGCATCCACATGTGCCAAAATACCGATTGTCAGTCTCTTTTCGTCCATAGATATCCTTTCGTCTGTCAGATGACACCATATGTACCCATAACGCATGCGGGAGGCAGACCGCGTCTGTCTCCCGTATCACACCGCACTCTATTTAGCGGAAGCGGTTCACTCCCGTATACTGCGTATTATATCCCGGATTCTGCTCCGGCCGCATCGCATTGGGATACATCACATCCGAGTAAATATCCTGCTGCAGCTGTTTTATCATATTGAACACCTTATTGTAATCCCGCAGATCACAGAGATTCATACCATGTCCGGCACGATTCCCGTTGTGATTATGACTGATATGCTCACATACCGTATTCACATCGCCAACACCCAGCCACTGGTCAAAAATACCGCGGTGGATCGTCACATGTGAGAGTTCCGCAAACGGTTTCATCTCAAAGTTTTTGGTAAACATTCCGCCGGTTGTATAAATTGCCTTATCGGTGATCGCATACTCTGTGTTTCTGTATTTTCGAAATATAAACAGGCATCCACCCAGATAGATCCACACCGGCATCATATGTATCAGCAGGAACGGAATCAGGAAAAACGCTATCTGAAAGCCTTCACCGCTACTTGCAAAAAGTGCCCCTCCGGCAACAAACGCATCAACGCAAAACCAGATCAACGCAAACGGCAGCATGGGATTGAAAATCCCTTCGAGTATAAAACATTTCATGTCCGGCTTTCCCGCCCAGAGCACCGTTTCATTGTTGCCGATCATACTCCGCAAATCCTGTGACATTTCCATACGCGATTCCTCCCCTTTGTCTCTCCGCAGACCCCATTGTCCGCATACTCATTATTATATACAACTCGAGGAAAAATAGCAATATTTCTCCAGATATAAATAGTAGCCCACGCAGATCACAATCCCGATCACCGTCGCGGAAGACGCTGCCAGACCGAGTCCCGCAAGCGACGCATTCTCCCGTATACTCAGCAAATACGACACCGGCAGCCGGATCAGAAACGACTGGATTAGTCCCTGCACCATCACGAAGGTAAAGAGCTGCAGGATGCCCGTTCCTGTGGACACGCCGGATATCCCCTCCGTCGTGCCGAACTGTCCGACAATCATCAGGTCTACCGCGCTGTACATAGACTGCAGCACCAGTGCCCCCAGGATCGGCAGCATAAATCCCATCAGCTTTTTCGGGATACTTCCCTGTGTAAAATCCGCTTTATTTTCCATCGAACCCGATTCCTTCCACACAATACATACTGAAAACTATACTTATATTCCCATAAATCGTATCGAAGCGCAAGACCTATCGGTTTCTTCATTCCCTTATTGCGGAACCCATATCCCCGATTCTCCCCAGGGCTGAATCATGGACACCGTCCTCGTGACGTCGTCCTCCGCGAAAGTAATTTGGACATTGACGCCGTCCGAGGCATCCTCCTCTGACATCTCTACCTTCACTTTGTTCGGGTTGTCCAGTAAATTTAACAGCTGTCTGGCCGCACCCGTCGGCTCCAACAGATCCCGATAATGCAGATTGCTGCTGTTCGAAACCGCATGCTCATTGAGGCTTTGCCCCATGCCATTTGCTGTGTAATCCATTCGGGTTCCCTGAATCCCTGCTGCATATGCGTCATCGTATTCTGCCCCCATCGCAATGTGATCATAATAATGGAGCTCCTCACCGGTAACCACAAACTTGCCGTCCTGCAGGCTGTAAGAGATGGTCTCCCGCCATACACTGACATGCGGTTCGGATGTCCATGCATAATACAGGATTTCAGCAGCGTTTTCCGTCGTCTCAGATACGCCGAATATCACATCTCCATCCCAAATGACCATAGGGCTTGAAAATCCAAAGGATGCCCAGTCTTCTCCCACCGTAAGCCACTCTCTCCTGATAAGGCTGTCCTGTACTTCCGCGGAAGACAGTGCGAGGATCGTCTCGCCGTCTCTCTCACTAAACGCCGTCGCCCACTTATGTATTCCCTCTGCCGCCTGGGCATTCATCTCCTCCTGATATTTCTCTTCGGTCAATACTACAGCTGCCTCTCTTTTCTTCTCCAGCGCTTCCTGCTCTGCACGCTTTACGAGTGCATCGAGCTCTTCCTCTTTCGCCTCCAGCGCTTCCTGCTCTGCGCGCTTGATTGCATCGGTCTCTCCGGTCTCCGGATGCTGCTCTGCCTGAATCGACGCTTCCTGCATCCCTGCTTTCTTCTCCTGCGGATCCGTCGCAAAGCAAATGCCCACAATCACACATGCGGCAAGCGCTGTGATCACCACCCAAAACACAGGTTTTTTGTAATGAAGCACCGCCTTGATCCGCGCCTTCACATTCACCTCGCCAAATGCAACCGGACAGGCCGTAATCACTCTCTGATGCACCGTACAGTCAAGCAATGTCTGACAATAATCCGCTTTTTCTTCTTTGCTCATATTGCGGGTAGCCACTTCATCACAGGCGTATTCAATGTCTCTGCACAAAAGGATATAGGCGATCCAGCAAAGCGGGTGGAACCAATATACGGTCAGGACCAAAAAGCCAAATGGCTTCCACAAATGATCCCCCCTGCGTATATGCGCGCTCTCATGTGCAAGAACAAATTCCCGTTCACTTGGGGCCAACTTCCCAGGCAGGTAAATCTGCGGTTTGAACACTCCCATAATAAATGCACCCGGTATCGTATCGCATTGATACACATTGTCAAAAAGTCTGACGGATGCAGAAAGCTTTTTCCGCATAATCCAAATGCTGCATAATGCATAGAAAAGCATGGCAGCCATTCCCAATATCCACAACACGCCGAACGTCGCGCCCCACGCCTGCATCGATGTTGTATCCGCCGCGGGCGCGGTCAGAAGCTGATCTGCCGGCAGCGCCTCCCCGCCTTCACTTAACTTCTGTATTCCCGACGCCAGCTTTTGGACAATGATCTCCTGATCTGCAGTTGTCCCCTTCGTATGCGGAATCAAACTGAATATACTTTCCGGATGAAACGGACACACCAGTCTGAACGCTACCAATCCCCACAAAAGACACGATATCCACTTCGGCGCCTTTTTGAGCATCACCCGCAAAAAAATCACAGCCAGAATCAAATAGCTTGCCGTCCATGCATTTTCCACAACTCTACCAAAAATCTGTGTCATAATTCTCCTCTTTTCCGCATAACGCGCTTATTCCTTATAACGCACTTATTCCTTTCGAAACGCATCAATCATTTTCTGAATTTCATCCACTTCTGTTGCAGACAGCTTTTTCCGCGAGGCAAACGCCGCAATGAATGCAGGAAGTGATCCCGCAAAATTATCCTGCACAAACTGCTCCCCCTTCATTGAATAAAATTCTGCCCGCGACATAACAGAAGTAACCATTCCATCTACATTTTGAAAAATACCTTTTTCGCAAAGCTTCCGCAAAACCGTATACGTTGTAGGTTTCTTCCAGCACAACTCCTTTTCACATATTTTCACCAATTCCCCGGAAGAAACCGGTTCATTCTCCCACACAATTTCCGCGAACTGCGTCTGCATAGCGCCAAGCTCCACATCTGACATCGCTCCATCTCCTCTCTTCTGCGATCTTGTTATGATATACAAAATAAAATTGGTTTATCTAAAGTAAACCTTTTCTATAGTTTACTCTGGATAAACCAATCTGTCAAGCCCTTATATCATTCTACTTATATGATTATAACAACTTTTTCTTTTTAAAAAATCCAAGTCCCACGACGACGATCAGCACACATACAATTCCCACTGCAGGGTATGCATACCGATATTCCAGTTCCGGCATATACTTAAAGTTCATGCCATACCAGCCGACAATCAGTGTCAGCGGCATAAAGATCGTGGACACGATCGTCAGCACAGACATAATCCGGTTCTGTGTGGTTTCGAGCTGCATATGGTACATGTCCCCCAACTGCACCGTGTAATCCCGCAAATATGCGGCATTGTCATACAATCGCTCCACCCGGTTGGTAAACATGCGGAAATACCGAAGATTCTCCTCCTTGAAGAAATTGTTTTCATTTTCTTCGAGTTCCTGCCCGAGATCAATCATTTGCTCATAATGAATACGCAGATCTCTGATATCGCTGCGGATGTCATTCACGCGCTGCATATCTTCCTCATCCGCGTTTTCCGCTATCTTTCTCTCGATCTGCGCAAGCTCCCGCTCATAACTCTCCATCAGCCGCAGATCTCCGTGCACAATCTGTTCGAGGAAATCATACAAAAACCGCTCCAAGCTGGGCAGCTTCCACCGTTTTTTCTGACGGATTCCCCGGATCACCGCCTCCACCGTCCCGCTCTCGTCTATAAACACGATTCCCTTCTCATCCAGCGCAAACGCAAAGGTATGATCCTCTGCCGACAGATCATTTCTGTTGGGAATCGCAAACGTACCCGTAAGCGAGTCAAAATTGACCTCCGCCTTGGTGCCGTATATTTCCGAGAGCTCAATATCCTGCTCGATCCCCATGTCAAAGCTGTCCCGCCGCTCCAGCCATTCCTCCATGCCGAGCACCGCGACATATTTTTTGTCTCCTTTTAAGCAATCCTCAACTCGACATTCTTCCATTGTCTGTCCGATACGATAATACATATTCTCATCCTTTCCATTCGCCTATATATCCCCGCGTTATCGTCACATGAATGCCCAACGCCTGCTCCATATGCACTCATGCGGGCGCGATTTTCTATAAGAATTAAAATGTAAGAGGTGTTTGCAAGTTACGATATGGCGAAATACACAAACGATTATTCGGATGCGCAGGACGCTCCTCTGAGCCCAATGCGCGAAACATTGGAACCATTGGCTTCCAATGTTTCACTGGTCTCAGTTCCGCAGCGCAAACTCATAATCTGATTGTGTATTTTGCCATATCTTACACTGCACCAAACCATTTGCCCGCATGATTCGGTAAATCAAAAAAGCAAGCTGGACAGAAGGCGAGCAAACCTTGCCCTCTGCCGCTTGCTTTTATATTAAAAAATACACTTCAAATTGTCAACCGAATACCGACGCTTTGCTGCCTCGACATGTCTCCCCTACATCTGCTTCAAAAGCGGAATCAATCCGGAAACCACCGAATACGTCTGCGTCGGGAATGCAAAGATCATTTGACGCAACTCCAGTGCCGTCATTTTCTTGTTGATGATCAGTGTCAGGAAATCCAGCATCATCGCCGCCTCCGCGGTGTAGAGCGCCGCTCCCGCAAGATATCCCTCCTTGTCAAAAATATAGGTGATCGCAGCATCTTTTTCTCTGTTGTTCACCCACTCATTCTGCTGGCCGAACGGAACCTCCACCACCTTATACGCTTCGGGTGCAGCGTTTGCCTCGCTCACCGTCACGCCGACCTGTGCGATCCGCGGCAACGTGAACACCAGATTCGGAATTGCCGGATAGCAAATCGGCGCATCACTCAGACCGATGATCTGAGCCGCAATATAGTTGGACTCAAACTCCGCTGTAGGCGTCAGCTTCGGCACACGCTTCGCCACCACATCGCCGCTGGCATAGATATTCGGCACCGCCGTCTGCATATAATCATTGACCACAATCCCCTTCGGGGAAGCCGCTATCCCAAGCTCCTCCAGGCCAAGTCCTTCATAATTCGCCACACGGCCTGTCGCCTCCAGAACATAGTCACATGTAACCGCCAGTCCACTCTCAGTCAGCACCTCATAGCCAGCGTCGGTCTGATTGATCCGTCCGATATCCTCTCTCCAATAGAACTTTGCTCCCTGCGCCTCCATCCTGGCAATGATTTTCTCCACATATTCCTGCGGATACTGGCGCAGCGCTCTGTCTCCGTGAACGATGATCGTCACTTTCTTACCCAGCTGCAGCGCCATGGACGCGAACTCCATGGAGATAATACCCGCTCCAATGAAAACGATATGCTCCGGCATCTCATCCAGATCGAGAAAATCTTTGCTGTCGCGGATAAACTCTTTCCCCGGAATTTCCAGCTTAGAATCCCGCGCACCGGCCCCGATGACAATGTACTCTGTGGTATACGGCTTGCCGTCCACATCTACCGTGTGCGCGTCGGTCAGTTTTCCATGCCCTTTGAGCATATCGATTCCCATGCCGGTAAAGGCCTGCTCCAGGATCGGGTCAAATGCGCCGATGATCTGCTTCTTATAGGCCATTAACTGCTTCCAGTCAATTTCCGGTTTCGCAATCCCCAGATCCGCATAGCGCTCCAGACCCTCCTGATATTCAAACGGACCGTCCAGCACGATCTTGGCATCACAGCCGAAATTTGTACATGTGCCGCCGTTCTTAAACTGTTCCACCATGGCAACCTTCTTGCCCGCCATCTTCAGTGCAATTGCTCCGTGATTGCACGCATGTCCGCTGCCGATAAAAATCACATCATAATCATACATATCTCGTTCCGTCCTTTCCCTGTATTTTCTTTTCCAATCGCTCTATCTCTTAAAAACGGTATGCTTCTTCCTATAGAGGGGGGAACTGATTGCACACAATGATTTCAAGCCTGACTTTGATGCAATTAAATTGTGTGCAATCAATTCATGTATATAATAGATCCTGCTGTGCAAGAATACAATGCAGGATCTGTTTGATTGATCAACTTTTGGATTTAATCGCAAAATACTCTAATTTTATTTCGAGAAATACACCGCCAGCGGCGCAGGCAAGATGTCTCCCAGATACTCTGCAAACACTTCCGGCGGCGTATTCTCCATATGAGACGCCCACTCGGCATACGCATAGGTGCCTGCAACAGAATACACCTTCAGGCAAAACATCTCCCTCTCCGACAATTCCTTCAACCCGTGCCTGTCCTTTATAAACTTACTCAAAACCTGATACAGATTCTCCGCGGAGGCTTTTGCATAGGACTCCTGCCCCTGCGTGTTCTCCAAAGCGTTCAGCATGAATTCCCGGTGCTCATAATAAAACCGGATATTGTCCAGAGTGGCGTCACGCAATGTATAACCGTCTCTCCCGACCTTGTCCAGGATCTCATCAAAGACGGACTTATGGATCCAGAGGATCAGATCTGCCTTGTCCAGAAAATGATTGTAAAATGTCTGCAAAGAGAGACCGCTCTCATCCACGATCTGCTTCACTGTGATCTTATCTACCGGCATGCGCTTTGACAATTCCAACAGCGTCTCCGCAAAAATTTGTTTTGATGTACGTTTCTTCATGTTGTCTCCTCCTTTATGCCCGTCCCATCACGAAAAACGCTCCCGAAACGCTGTAATATTCTTCCCGTCCGTACTTCCGTAAATCGCAAAACACACCTCATCAAAGCATCGTCCGTACTCTTCCTCTATCAGCACTTTTTGAAAATACCCAGATACATCCCCCGGCTTATTTCCGAACGCTCCGCATCCCCACGCGCCGAGGATCAGATTGCGATATCCCTTCTTCGCCGCGATCCGCAGCATGATGCGGATTCTGCGCACCATTGTCTCCTCAATGAGTTTCCCGGAAGCCATAATCGCCGCCCCAAAGCGGTTTGGCGCAGGTATCGTGATGACTGCTGTCTGAAATATTTTCTCCGGTTCTGACAGCTCATACCTCTCATTCCGGAACACGCACACCTGCGGTGACAGCAGCATATAATCCGACTCTACAGAAGCCAAGCGTGTATTGTTATAAACATACATCTCTGAAGCCGCCTTGGACGTAATAGACGCATACAAAGTGCTGCACCTGCATAGCGCTTCCTCCTGCGCATTGGCACCCAGCAAAAAGCCGCCGCCCGGAGTATGTGCGTTGGCGAAGTTCATCACGAAGGGCTTTTCAAATCTCCGCGCCGCCTGAAAAGAATCCTCATTCACCACGCTGATCCGGCACATCCGCTCCCCGAACTTCTCCGAGATATCCCACGCAAGCAAGTCTTTCCCTGCTTTCGGCGAGAACACCTCCACAGCCCGAAAATCCATTTCCGGCAGATCGATCCGCTTACCGCTGATCTCATATGCTTTCTCTTTCGTGATCTTCATGGTCTGTTTCGCAATTTCAATGTTGTTCATCGCGCACTCCTATCTTACCGCTCATGCACATGCTTTCCCGTCATATGGTCAATGCGAATGCCTACCATCTGCACACGCTGAACAGCCTTTTCCAGTTCTTCATTGACCTCTTCCTCCGTGGGAAAATATTTTCGTCCTAATTCTCTTGCCTTCTCATAAGTGATCTTTTCATCCGTCACAAGCTCCGCCCTGCCCATGATCACCACACTGGTCACATAATAAGACCAGTCGCAGTCCTTCTGCTCTCCCTGGTTCCACACCGTAAAACACACCTTGTCACAGCTCTTGATAGCATCCAGCTTGTGTCCCTCCTTCGCGCAGTGGAAATACACCTTCTCCTCCGCCTCATCAAAATAAAAATTCAGCGGTATCGCGTACGGGTATCCGCCGTCTCCGATCACAGCAAGCGCTCCCCGTTTCTCTGTCCGCAAGATCTGAAAGCATTCCTCCTTGCTGATCTCCTGCTTTGTCCTGCGCATTTTACGAAATTCCATGTTCTGCTCCTCCCAATCAATTGCTCATTTATCGCGTTACTGTTGTGCCTTAATCCCTGCCCGCTCCGCTTTCAGCGCCTCGATCAATTCGAACACCGTCCAACCGCTGTTATGCAGGGTGCTCACCGCTTTCAGCGCCACCGGTTCTATCCCTGCGGCCCGATACGCATCCAAGAATTGATCCAACCGCTCCCCCGGCATCCCGACAAACACCAAAAGCTCCGGCATCTGATACAAAGGCGGTAGTTTGATCTCTTTTGTCACCGGCTTGCCTGTATGTAAGCCAAGCAGTGTACGGTTCAAGTCCTGATAGCCGATCAGCTTGACCGTCTCTCCAATCTGCTCTGCTATACTGCGCACAGCAGCAGATTTTTCCGCAGACGCAATGTGCATCAAAATCATTTCTCCAACTCCCCTCTGTCTCTATTACGTACAATTTTCAGGCCGCATCTGTTTTGCAATTTTACAGATACGCCTGCAATACCTCCAGATCCTCCGCCCGCGTGGACCAACTGGTGGCAAATCGCACCACCGTATGTTTCTCATCATACTTCTCCCAGAAGCTAAAGCCCACATGTTGACTCAGCTCTTTCATCTTCTGATTCTCTAGTATAACAAACTGCTGATTCGTCGGGGACTCCAGGAAGAACTCATATCCTTTTTCGCGGAAAATCCGCTTCAACAGTTCCGCCATTTTGATGGCATGTCTGCTGATCTCCATGTAGAGTCCATCTGTAAACAATGCGTCAAATTGTACACCCAGCAGCCGTCCCTTGGCCAGCAGCGCACCGTGCTGCTTCACCTGCGTGATGAAATACTTCGGCATGTTGTTCTTTGTAAACACCACAGCTTCACCGCACAGCGCCCCCACCTTTGTACCGCCGATGTAAAACACATCGCACAAAGCGGCCAGCTCCGGCAGGGTCAGATCCGCCTCCTTGCTGGCAAGTCCATATCCCAGCCTTGCGCCGTCTATAAACAGCGGGATCTTGTATCGCCCGCAGATGCGCGAGATCTCCGCCAGTTCCTGTTTGCTGTAGAGCGTGCCGTACTCCGTCGGATAGGAGATGTAGACCATTCCCGGATACACCATATGTTCGTGGTTGCCGTCCGCATAAAAATTCTCCAAAAAATCACGTAGTTCTCCCGCTTCTATCTTTCCATCCTTCGCCGGAAGCTCCAACACCTTATGTCCGGTATACTCGATCGCACCTGCCTCGTGCACACTCACATGTCCCGTTCCGGCAGCCACCACGCCCTCATATTCCGCCAGCATGGTACTGATCACGATCTGATTGGTCTGTGTCCCGCCCGTCAGAAAACAGACCTCCGCCTCCGGACATGCGCAGGCTGTCCGAATCTTGTCCGCCGCCTCGTCGCAATAATGATCGCATCCATATCCGGCAAGCGGCTCCAGATTCGTTTCCGCCAGTCTGGCCAGCACTTTCGGATGCGCTCCTGCGATATAATCACTGTCAAAATAAACTTTTTCATTCTCTGTCACTGCCATCTTACTGTCCCCTTGTATGCACCCTATTCAGAGTATTTCCTCTGCATGAACTATCGCGCAAGCTTTTCAACAATATATGCCTGTTGTTCCTTGTCCGGCTCCCAGTCCAACACCACCTCAACCATCCGATCATCGTAGCAAATCAAATACATCGGCCATGATCCATACTGCAATGAGACCGCCTGATATACCTCCCGCGCTTGCCATTCCTCCGCTCCGATCTGCGCATACGCCCATGCTTCATTATCTACATGTGAGAGCATCTCTTTTTTGCACATCTCATAGATCAAAGGGACCTTCACCTGCACCGTTTCGTAATCAAAATACCATTCCTCATCGGTTTCCTCATCCCATGCATATTGATACACCGTATCATGCACAAGAAAGATCGACTCTTCATGTTTAACCCCATCTACTCCGTATTCCTCATAACCTGTCGGAAGCAAATCCTGTATGTACAGCGCGACACGCTCAACATCCACCGCCTGTTTCGTCGAAGCAAACTGTATGGAAAATTTTATTACAAGAAAAAGAAACGTACCATACAAAAGCACTGCCAAAACCACATCCACCAGCAAAGTTATGACAAGATTTTTACGCGCAGAAACCTTCTTTTTCTTCAGGTACGCCTTTGTTCCCTGTACCCCAAGGATCAGAAGAAGCATACACAACACACTTCCCACACCGATCAACTGATATAATATATTTCCCGAAAACGCCCAGTGCCCTATTCCAATGCAAACCCAGGCAAGCAATATTGCCCCTTTGATCTTCTGTTTCTTTGCTGTGTTTGCCGACGCAAGAAACTCTCCGTGCTGCGCGGCAGATCGGGCCCGCCTGCGCCAGCTGTTATACGCTAGGATCTCCGTTATATAAAAGGCCAGACACATCACCCATGTAGCCAATGTAAAACAGTGTATAAAATTCCCCCAGAAATTAATGGGATGATTTATCATACTAAGCAAGCCACTCATGCACCCAAAAAGAGCCAAGATCACCAGCCACCAATAAACAGGCAAAAATCCCTTGCGCATCGTTTTGTGGATCGCTTCGATCTCCATGACCGGGTCCGTGTCAAGCGGGATCGGATTTTGCTGTTCATTATAAAAGAACTGCATCTGTGCCCAAGATGACACAAATTTCCACCCCGTCTGTTCACAAAACGCTATAAACTCCTTTTGTTCCTCACTCGGTTCCGGATCAAAGCTCGTCGCCTTCTGATAATACACCACCTCAAAAGTTATCTTCCGCGGCTCGATCTTTCGGTAAGTCCAAAAATGGCTAGGCGTTTTTTCCAGCATCCACCCCTTCTCGGCCATTTCTTCCAGATGCCTCTTGATTCCCTGCCGATCATACAACAGATAAAGATTCAGGCTCTTTTTCTTGTCACGCATTCCCTCTCACCTCGAAATAGTTTTGATAATCCTGTACCTGTGCACAAAGTCTGCCGTATTCCTTTTGAAGCATCAGCGCTCCTGCCTCTGTCAGCACATAACTTCGCCTGCGTCCCTCATGCTTCGTCTCACGTATAAGTCCGGCATCCGTGAACTGCTCCAACAGATCATATAATGTTCCGGAACCGATGTGTACCCTGCCTCCCGTCATCACAGGAATCTGCTCCAGCACATCCATTCCGCAGCATTCTCTTTGCAGACACAGCAGCACATAAAACATTTGCTCTGTCAGTGTATTGAACTTTGCTCTGGGCATTTTCAACTCTCCATTCTCAGAAATAGAATTATCTTTAGTCATTGTATTCTCGATAATCGAGAATGTCAATACTATACCATAAAAAAGAGATTGCCGACTTGCGACAATCTCTTTTCAGGGAAGGGAGTGTATCCAAATACTTATAGGCTGCCGGATACTTGCGCATCCTGCGCATTGTCCTTTTGATGTTTTCCGCCGCGGCCGCCAAAGCCGTTCTGGCCATCCGTGCCGTCCGGCATCTGCGGTATTTCCTGTCCGTCAAAGCCGTTCTGGCCATTCATTCTTTCCCGGCCGCCAAAGCCGTTCTGGCCATCCGGCATCTGCGGCATTTCCTGTCCGTCAAAGCCATTCTGGCCATTCATTCTTTCCCGGTCGCCGAATCCGCCTCGACCACCCATGCCGCCGGGGCCTCCGCCGAATCCGCCCATACCGTTTCCGGATCCGTAGATCGTATCGGTCATCTCGATCTCCATTGTCTCGCTGCCGATCTCCACCGTGTAGGTTTCTCCCACCTGGATCTGCGCACAGCTGAATACCACACTGTTAAAGGTCTTCTCCGATACGGTGCTGAGCAGCACTTCTCCGGAGGCGTTTTTCAAGGTCACACCGGTGCCGGCTTCCTGCGTTGTCTGTGTCGTCACCAACATGGAACACTGTGTGGATTCAGAGGAGAAGTTCTCCGCCATTCCACTGGCGCCGATCGCGATAACCGATCCGCCGTAAATATAGCCGCTGCCGCCAAAGTCGAGCGCGCCGTTTCCGTTGTTGGTCGGACCGTTCACGACGATCTCTCCGCCGTTCACATAGAGGTTGCCGTTGGAGTCGATGCCGTCACCCTGCGCACTGACCTGCAGCACCCCGCCGGAAATGATAATCTGATTATTCTCATTGGCTGCAAAGGGATCCTCTCCGAATCCGCGCCCCATATTCTGTGTTCCGCTGCCATCGTTGCCGCCTGCGGCGTTGAGTCCGTCGTCGCTGGAATAGATCGTGACAACACCTCCTGCCACCTCAATCTCGCAGCCCTCCAATCCTTCATAGCTGTCTGTAATCGTCAGATTCCCATCCGCAATCACCAGCTGCGTGTCAGAATGGATGCCGTCATCGCCCGCCGTAATGGTGATGTCACCGCCTGCAATATATGTGTATCCCACTGTCTCGTCTTCATCATTGCCTGAGTGGATGCCATCCTCACCTGCCGTGATGGTGATGTCGCTGCCCGCGATCCGGACGCTGTCCTTGCCCTGCAGGCCATGGTTTGCCGCATTGATTACATAGGTTCCGCAGGTGATTACCAGGTCGTCCTTGCCGACGATTCCATTTCCTTCCGCGGATTTTACCGTCAAGGTACCTTCTCCGTTTAAGGTGATATCATCTCTGGCAAACACGGCGCCGTCAATATTTTTTTCATCAATCGCCACATAACTTCCCGTGGTTTCCAGCAGGTTTTCGCTGCCGGCTGCCGTCGTCACAAACACCTTATCCGCCTGTTTGACGTAAAGTGCCGCGCTGCTTTCGCAAGAGACATTCGCACCGTCAAGCACCAGCTGTACTTTGTCGCTGTCCGCCGCGTCTATCATGATCTGTCCCTGCAAAGTTCCGGACAACAGATAGGTGCCTTCCTCCGTGATGGTGACTACGTTTCCGTTGACCTGCACGCTGCCCGCATCAGACACTGCGGTAGCGCCCTGTAACGTGATCTTTACACAGTCAGAGGCGTCATACCCCACCTCCTTGTCACGGTTGGTAAACATGTCTGCTACATCGAGGAGGGTTACCTCTCCCGCCGCCGCGGATGTCGACGCGCTTCCGCTCTGCTCCGCCACGATCGTCGATCCGCCGGAGGAAGCGCCGTCCCCGCCTGTGCTGCCGGAAGCGCTGTCCGCACATCCGGAGAGCATCATCCCCGCGGTCAATATAGCGGTCACAGCACACTTCCTATATCTTCCATATGCACTTCTCCAGCGCACATTCCCTCCACCCACACAACTTCTGTTTTTACGTGTTTCCATTTTTCTCATCACACACACCCTGCCTTTTCCCTCGCGCACCGAAACCGGTCGCTCGCCATCGCCAATCTTTACAGCTCAAATCCGGCGCTCTCCTGCTTGGCCAGCAGAATCTCCAGATTGCCGTTTCTGCAGCGAAGCTTGTCGATAAATTCCTTCTCAGAAACGCCTTCCTTCAGTTCCACCTGATAGGTGAGTTTAAACAGGCTGCCCATGTTCGTCGTCTTCACATGCAGCATCTCGCAGCTTCTTGTATACTGATCAAAAATCTCGTCAAATACATTCGTATAATCCAGATTCTCCGGAATCGTGATGTGCAGTGTCTTGCCTGTTGCACTCTCTGCCTTTCTGCGGCTGATACTCTCATATACAAAGTTCATCACACCGAGGATCACAACAAACAACACCGCATACCCGAGATATCCCATACCGGTGATCAGTCCTGCTGCCATAGCCAGGAAGATCGCGCCGATCTCCCGCGCCGTTCCGGGAGCAGAACGGAAGCGCACCAGACTGAATGCGCCTGCTACCGCGACGCCCGCGCCCACATTACCGTTCACCATCATGATCACCACACATACCACCGCGGGCAACAGTGCCAAGGTCACCAGAAAGCTCTGGCTGGACCGGCTCTTGTAACCGTATACCGCCGTGATGAACAGTCCGATCAATAATGACACCACCAGACAAAGCAAAAAGTTTCCCACCGACAATGCACTCTGTGCACTTGTATCAAACACACCATTAAATAATGTACTCATCATAATTCATTCCTCCAATCTGATATCTATCTGCTATCTGACTCACATTCCGCCTGATTCTGCTCACGCGATCTGTGTCTGTTTTCTGCCTCGGGTTCCGCGATGCTCTCCGAATCTCGGCTTCGGCACATCCACAGCCGCCGTCTGGCCATCGTATACCCGACTGACAACCTGCTCCTGCATAGGTTCCGCTTCACAGATCATTTCGTAGGCTCTGCCGTATTTGGAAAAACTGGTTTTATAAATACCGTTTTCCGAGAGCACCCTGCAAAGCCACATCGGCATCGCGGAGGCGATCTTGATCTCCATCAGTGCGCATCCCGGCTCCAGGATCGGCGTTCCGTATACCTCCGATGAAAGGCTTAAGTTCTCTTTTCTCCAGAGGATATTCTGGTCAAACGTGATCCGCAGCTCTCTGTCTTCGATTCCGTAGAAGGCTTCTCTGTCATAGGAGAGGTACACGGCCGGCCGCAGTCCCTGATACATCTGCTTGAAATAACTGATCTCGTCGGTAATCTGTCCCTGCTCGGGAAGCTCGGCGCCGTTCAGCAGATAATCCATGGCGTCTTTTTGCTTCGCGCTGATACGTCTCTTGTAAACCACGCCCTTATACTTTTTCTTCAGCTCAACGAACACGGTGCCATCCTCTGTTGCCGGTCCGTAGCTTCTGACCCTGAGCTTCTCTTTGTATACCGGTTTCTCCAGCGAATGACGGATCAGCTGATAGTCCGGTGTGTCAAAATAGATATTGCAGATAGTGCTTCTGCCGTATTCATCCGGCTTCATGTATTGCGCCATCTCGCGAAGAACGATTTCTTTCTGTTCCTTCGTCAGCATGTATTTCATTTCATAGCGCTTAAAAATATCCTGATAACTCATACCGATCACTCCTTTACTCCTCATGCGCTTCTCGTTCGTTCTGAGGTCATTGTAAAGGGCAAACTTAAAATGAACTTTAAATTTCAAATTTTTTTCAAAATTTTTTTGAGGGTGTCGGAAGCTGTGCCAGAATCACCGCCGTAAACATGGCGATACAGCCGATCGTTTCGTCTACAGACAATTTCTGTTGCAAAATGATCAGTCCGGATATCGCCGACACAACGGATTCCAGACTCATGATCAGCGAAGCAAGGGTTGGATGTACCCCCTTCTGACCGATGATCTGGAGCGTATATGCAACCCCGCAGCTCATAAATCCGGAGTAGGCGATCGGGAACCATGCCGACCGAAGGGATGCGACGGATGGCTCCATATGCAATACCAGCATATCGATCAGGAATATGAACGGGATGCTGATCATTCCGGCGACCAAAAACTGCGTGCACGATACCGTGAGTCCGTCTGTGTCGCCGCTTATCCTGTCTACATAAAGGATGTGAAAGGAGAAAAACAGAGCACATCCGATCAGAAGCAGATCGGACGGCGCAAAGTAGAGTGCACCGCCGCGCCCTATACATAAAAAGTATAAGCCGGCAAGTGCCAATATGACGCTGACCCAGGTGAGGAAAGAGGTTTTCTTTCCGAGGAATATCCCGACGATCGGAACCAGTATAATATAAAATGCCGTCATAAAGCCGGCTTTTCCGGCTGAGGCGTCTATCATGGCAATGTTCTGAAGATTGCTGGCTATGCAAAGTATGATTCCGGCCAGGATCCCTTTGCTGACAGAATCCTTTGCAGGTGCCACCGGATGATTCCCGGATTTACGTATGCTATTTCGGGCGAAGATAATCGGCAACAAAACCAATCCGCCGAGAAACATTCTGATACAGTTATATATAATGGGACCCACAACCTGCATTCCCGCCGACTGGGCGACAAACGACGTCCCCCATATGATCGCCGTCAGAAGAAGGATCAGAGAATGTGTGAGCTGTGAAGATTGTTCTTGCTTGTTCATATTTTGGATGCTACTTTCTATATGGATTTATATATGGATGACAGACCATTCATCAGACAGTTACAGCCGCACCGTAAAGCAGATCGACTCCCCGTCCGCGCTCTCGGCCGTGATTCTCCCGCCGTGCCGCTCCACGATCGCCTTCACCACCGACAATCCGATGCCGCTGCCGCCGGTCTTGGAATTTCTGGAACTGTCCGCGCGATAAAACCGCTCAAACAAAATATCCTGATTGCCTTTCGTGATCCCGCTGTCCGCACTGACCGTGTTCCATACGGTGAGCTTGGCATGCGCGCCGCGTTTTGCCGGTGCGAGCTCCACGCGGATCTCTCCGTCTGCCGACGCATATTTCAACGCGTTATCCATCAACAGGGATACCATCTGCCGCAGCTTGTCCTCCTCTCCCATACAGGAGATCCCATCCGCGATGTGCAAAAGCACCCGCTTGCTCTGGGCCATTGCCAGCGGTTCGAATGTCCCCGCTGTCTCCGCTACGATCTGGGACAGATCACAGGAGACAAACTGCTTTTCGCCCTCTTCCTCAAGTCGCGAGAGCGTCACCATCTGCTCTGTCAGTCCTCGCAGCCGCTTCACCTGATTGCGGATACTGCCCGTCCACTGATTGGGCTCTCCCTCCATCTCCAGCAGATCCACATTGGCTGAGATAATCGTGAGCGGCGTCTTCAGCTCATGACTGGCATCTGTGATAAACTGCTTCTGCTTGATATAACTCAGCTCCACAGGCTTGAATACCCGTTTGGAAAAAACCAGTACCAACACAAAGACAGCCAGTATGCCCAGCACCGATACGCCCGCGCTGGCCAGCATCATATGCCGGTGCGACTCCAGCTCTTTCTCGCAGTCCACAAAAATCACTCTGCCGCACCCAGCATCGTCAACGGTTTCCAAAAAGCGATAATGCTCCACAAATCCCTTGCTGCGTCCCGCTGCGTGTATCTTCTGCGCGTAGGCGACCGCCTCCTCCGTCTTGACAGAGGCAATCCGCCCCGTATCCACTGTGATTACTTCCCCGTCCGCATCCAGCTTCACGGAGAAAAACCGGGTGTCATAGGGCGTCTCCGCAGAGAATTCTCGCGCATACATCGGCTTTTTCATGCCGCCGGGCATCCTGTCCTTCTGCTGAAAATTCTCTCCGAAGCCGTCCGGAAAATGGCCCCCGTTCTCCGCCAGCATCGCCAGTATTTTATCCGCCCGCGTGACCGTATTGACATAATTAGCCACATTCAGCGCGCATACAATGATGATCAACACCGCTAACATGGAGCTCATCGCCACCACAATAAATTTTCTGCGAAGATTTCTGATCATACGTTCTTACCCTACTTTCTTATCCTGCCTTCTTACTCTGCCTTACATGCTTCTGCGGACATCCGCCTACGACTTCACTTCCAGCGAGTACCCCTGGTTCCGTACTGCCTTGATCTGTATGTCTGCGTCCAGGGAAGTCAGCTTTTTCCTCAGATAAGAGATATTCACCCAGACCACACTCATCTCCGTGTCGCTGTCATATCCCCAGACCTTCTCCATAAAGCGATCCACAGAAAGCACCTGTCCCGGATTGGCCATGAGCATCTCCATCATTTGATATTC
This sequence comes from Lachnospiraceae bacterium, assembly GCA_017480445.1. Classification (GTDB taxonomy): domain Bacteria; phylum Bacillota; class Clostridia; order Lachnospirales; family Lachnospiraceae; genus Acetatifactor. The sequence continues at coordinate 9,962 of JAFVAO010000032.1, read as the reverse complement.
CTTGTTGCCGAGCCGCACCTTGCCGCCGGGCGCCTCCATCTCGAAAGAACTGCGGTCGAGGGTGACGTTGCCGCAGCGCAGCTGGTTATCCGCGCCTATGGTCTGCTGCCTGGTCATGGCGCGCACTCTCGCGAGCAGCTCCCTGGTGTCAAACGGCTTGGGCAGATAGTCATTCGCGCCACTGTCGAGTCCCTCCACCCGGTCATCGATACCGGATTTGGCTGTCAAAAGCAATACCGGCACCGTATTCCCTGCACTCCGGATCTTTTTTAATACGGTGATCCCGTCCATCTTCGGCATCATGATATCCATGACCGCGCCGTCATACTCCTGCCCCATCAGATAATCCAGCGCATCCTGCCCGTTGTAGACCACATCCACCGAATAGTGACTGTGTTTCAGGATCATCGACAGCGCATCCGCCAGTTCCTGTATATCCTCCGCCAGTAAAAGTCTCATACTGTTTTCCCTCCCGACTCTATAACTTGCTACTAGGAAATTCCAAAACGCCATATACGAAGCGTCGAATTGGGCATATACAATGTGCACAATGACACTTATATAATTACACAAAACTTTATTGACAAAACTTCCTTCTTCCTCTATATTAGATACAAAAATAATGATCGCCAGGGGAGCACATCGCTGAGATTGAAGACGCCGCGCGCGGTTTCTTCTGACCCTCACTACCTGAACCGGATAATACCGGCGTAGGAAGGCAACCTCTTTGTGTCCCTCCTTGCGTAAAAAGGAGGTTTTTTTATGCTTTACAATGTAGTTGTCAATGACTGGGGCGAAACAACCTACGTCCCTACACTGGCGGGCAAAATCCTGCTCGTCATTCTGATCGTCGCACTGCTGGGACTGGCCGTGGTACTCGCCGGCAAGCACACCGGTAAGCGCACGCTGAAGCTCACATCCAAGCAGCTTGCTTTTTGCGCGATGTGTCTGGCGCTCGGCACACTGTTGTCCTATGTCAAACTGTTCCACTTTCCCACCGGCGGTTCCATCACACTGCTCTCCATGCTGGCAGTCTGTCTGCCCGGCTATTGGTTCGGCGCGGGCGTCGGCATCCTGACCGGTGTCGCCTACGGTATTCTGCAGATGCTGATCGATCCGTATATCCTGTATCCGACACAGCTCGTGGTAGATTACATCCTCGCCTTCGGCGCGCTCGGTCTCTCCGGCCTGTTCGCGAAATCCGACGGCAGCAAGGTCAAGAATTACATTGTGTCCACCGGAATCGGGTATATTTTCGCCATGCTGTCCGGCTTATTCCTTTTTTCCAATCCAATTGACAGTGAATCGTCCTTAAACTACAACCTGCTGTTCGCGATCTTATTCATTATACTCTATGTGACCGTAATCGTCATCGGTTTTGTTGTAAAAGATAATCTGATCCGGGGCTACACAGTGGCCGTGGTCGGCCGGTACGCCTTTGCCGTACTCTCCGGCTATCTCTTCTTCGGCACCTATGCGTGGGACGGCTGGGGCGCACTTCCGTACTCCCTCGTCTACAACGCGATCTATATCTTTGCGGAGGCTGCTGTCACGGTGGTGATCCTGCTGCTGCCGCCTGTCAGGAAAGCGATGGCGACCATCAAACGGCTCGCCTGCGGCGAATAAATGAATCATTCCGCTGCGGCTTCCTGTCCCAGCGCGGTCGAATAAAGGATCCGCTCTGCGACGGGTTTGGAAAGGATCCGGTTGAGTGCCCGGCTATAATAATCCATCTGGGCCTCATACCGGTTCCACAGTTCCTGCATACTGCCGATTCGGTCGGTCTTGTAATCCAGCAGCATGATCTGATCCCCTTCCATCCAGAACACATCGATGATCCCCTGGATCAACACCGTCTCTCCCTCCGGCGCATCCTGGTCGAAACGCCCCTTTAATTCCTTCGCGTCAATGCCCAGCACGAACGGCTGCTCCCGATACAGCAGACCCGCTCTCTGCGCGCGCCACATGCGGTACGCACACTCCTGCTCCAAAAAGTCCACGATCCGCTCCGGATCAATCGCATCATAATACTCTCCTGCCAGCCGCAGGCTCTCTTTCTCACTTTGCAAAAATGTCTCAATACGCGCTTTATTGCCAATGCGCATCGCCGGATCCTGCAGCACGGACGCATAGGCGGCATAGTTCTCCGGGAACACCGCAAAACACGGCTGCAGAATCGCCTCGAAATCCAACAGCTCCATCGCTCTGTGGAACGCACTTCCCCGCAGGGTACCGCTCACCTGCCGCTCCTTGCGGGCAAACGCCGGCACATATTCCTCCCGTTCGCGCGAAGCAAACAGTTCATGCGCTTCCTCATCCTTTTCCGCCATCGCCTCCGCCTTCAGCTCCGATACGGTCGTCTTGGTGTACAGTCGCTCCAGATTTTGGTGCGGATATATAAAGTGCAGTCTCTCCCACAGCTGCTCTTCAGCGGTGTGCACATCATGCCCACGGCCGCTGTCTGCGGTTATGCTCTGTCCATCCGGCATTTGTGTCCCGTCAAATGTGTTCTCCGCTGCGTCATACGCCTGCAGCTGTGCACGGCGCAATGCCAGATCCAGCTGTTCCCGCGCCGCGCGCTCTCCCAGCTCGGTCTCTCCGATGATCTGCACCTGAAAACAGGTATTGGCCATCACCGGCAGCAGGAAATCCAGGAAGCTCCCCGCACTCATAAACGGTTGATACCCCAGACGCTCCTTCGGGTAGGCCGCCGCCCGTCCCCACACGCCTGCCGCATCCGCCACACAGGCTGTCAGAATCAGCTTCTCCCTGGCTCGGGTGAGCGCCACATACAGAATGCGCAGCTCCTCCGCGAGCATCTCCTCCTTCAGCCGGCAGGAGACAATCTGCTGCCGCAGGGTCTTTCCCTTCACGCGCCGCACCGGATCCACGTACGTCACGCCCAGACCCATATCCGCATGGGCGATCAGTGCCTTTGTCGCGTCTTTTTCGTTAAAACGCTTCGCCAGCCCCGCGACAAACACGACCGGGAACTCCAGTCCTTTCGATTTGTGTATACTCATAATGCGCACGACGTCCGCATTTTCATCGATCATATCCGACTCGCCGTAGTCCACCTCGTGCTTCTCCAACAGCTCAATATACCGCACAAAATGGAACAGACCGAAATAGCTCGTCTTCTCAAAATCCGACGCCTTGTTTAAAAGCATCTCCACGTTGGCTCTTCTCTTGCCGCCCGCGGGAAGCGCCGCGACAATATTCAGATAATCGTGCTCCTCCAGCAGATTTTGCAAAAGCTCCCGAATCGGCATATAAACCGTATCATCCCGATAACGGTTTAATTTCTCCAGAAAGGCTGCCGCCTTTACAGACAGCCCCGCACCCGCGGGATCCGCCTGTTCCCCGCTTTCTGCCGCTACCACGCTTTCCGCCGCTTTTTCCCTGTTGCCCGCCGCGGCACACAGTGCCTCATAGAGACTGCCCGTCCGCTTGATTGCGCGGATCTGCGCGATCTCCTCCTCCGAGAACCCGCCGAAGACAGACTTTAGCATCCCGTACAGCGGGATATCCTGTCTTGGATTGTCCAGCACCCGCAGCACCTGCAGCAGCTCCTGCACCTCCGTCGCGGCAAAATACCCTGTCTTGGAGGTGACGTGGACCGGAATCCCTTCCTCCTCCAGCATCTTTCGAAAGGGCTCATCCCAGCCCTGATTCGTGCGCAGCAGGATCACCACGTCGGAATAACGCAGCGGCCGCAACGCGCCGCTCTCCCGATCCGTCACCTGCAGACTTCCCCGCATCGCCTTGATCTGTCTCGCAATCGCTAAGCCCTCCGCCTGCTTCGGATCCGGCGCATTGTCTCCCGCAGGCTTTTCTACCAGCAGGAATTCACTCTCATTCCCCGCTGTCGCCGGATACGGCATCTCCGCATACAGGCGCGCGTTCACATCGTAATCCAGACCGCCCGTCTCTCTGCTCATCAGACGCTCAAACACACTGTTTACGGAGTCTACCACCTGCGCGCGGCTCCGGTAATTGCGGCTTAAGTCAATCCGGCAGCACGCCTCGCCATCCGGCTCGTAGGTATCGTACTTTTGCAAAAACAGAGCCGGTCTCGCCTGCCGGAACCCGTAGATACTCTGCTTGACATCGCCCACCATAAAGCGGTTGCCTCTTCCCGTCTGCTCCTTTGAGATCGCTCTGAGGATCACTTCCTGCACCAGGTTGCTGTCCTGATACTCATCGATCAGGATCTCATGGAAAAAGTCGCGATATTCCTCGGCCACCTTACCGGGTCTGTCCGGATCTCCCTCCGCACCCAGCAGAATTTCCAGCGCCAGATGCTCCATGTCAGAGAAGTCGACCAGTTTCTTTTGGGCCTTCTCCTCCCGCACCCGCGCGTCAAATGCGATCACAAGCTCGATCAGCGTATCCAGCGCGTCCGCGCACCCCTTCGCCCGCTCCGCCGTAACGGTCATGGACGCGGCAAAAAAGTCCGCCAGCAGATCCGCGATCTCTTTTTTCACAGCATTGCGTATCTCCTGTGCCAACGCGCGCTTCGCCGGATCCACACTGTCATCCTTCTTAGACGGCAGCCGCCCGAAGCTGATACCGGGGATACGCGCGGCATACTCCTCATAGGACGCCGCCTGCAGCGCCCACAGAATCTGCTCCCGCTCCTGCTCGATCAGTTCACCATACATATAGGGACCGTCCGGCTGTTCGCACAGGCGCTGCGCCGCCTCCATCTGATCCGCCAGACCCTTTAACATCTCCCGCAGATAATGCATCAGATAGGTCTGCACGTCCTCCTGCAGCACGATCCCGTCTCTTGCGGCGCCGTAATCCGCCTTGTGCTCCCGCAGCCACTTCTCCGGAAACGGGCCGCTTGCCGCCTGTTCACTCAGCCACAGGATATGATTCTCCAGCACGCTCTCCCTGCCCTTCGGACAGAAAAATTCCACACAGCGCAAGAACGCAGGATCCCTCCCCGCGAAGGCCTCCTCCATCAAATTCGCCAGCACATCCTGTTTTAACAGCTTCACCTCGTTTTCATCCGCCACACGAAAGGCGGGATCCAGACCGATCTCATGAAAATGGTTCCGCAGCAGGAACAGACAAAAGCTGTCGATCGTACAGATCTGTGCGTTGTGCAGCAGTGCAGTCTGCCGCTGTATATGCTCCGAATCCGGATGCGCCTTTAACTGCGCGGCCAGTCCGGCGTCGATCCGCTCCCGCATCTCCGCCGCCGCCGCATTGGTGAATGTCACCACCAGCAGCCGGTCGATGTCCACCGGATGCGCTTCGTCGCAGACCATCCGGACGATGCGCTCCACCAGCACGGCCGTCTTGCCGCTACCCGCTGCCGCCGACACCAGAATATTTCTGTTTTGTAATTGAATGACCTTTTCCTGCTCCGGACTGAATTCGATCGCCATACGTCTATTCCTTCATTTGCTCAAAAATTTCATCTGCTTCCATCTTGTGAAGCTTCCGTTTCTCATACCCCGGAATCGCGCTGTCAAATCCGCAAACCTTTTTGTACGGACAATAAGTGCACGCTTCCTGCGTTCCCCGCTCGTAAGGATTCACGCGGATACAGCCGTCCAGCATCTGCCTGCCGATGTCCACGATTTTGCGCCCCACATAATCGGACACCACCTGGAACTGTTCCCGCGTCATCACGCTGGAATTGCGGGAAAAGCTGCCGTCCTTATTGCGCGACACGGGGATCACATCAGAGGTCTTCTCCAGCGCGCTGTCCAGCTTGTCCACAATGGCCGGATCCGCGTTCACCACACCGTTCATACGCAGTTCCCTGCGGATCCTTTCCTCCAGTTCCTCCGCATCCATTTCCTCCACGGATTCCACCATCGGATCCTCCACATGATAATATAACATCGCAGCCGGCACAACCTCCTTGTCCGGATGCCGTTTCGCCTCCCGCTCCATCGCCGCATTCATGTACACCACCAGCTGCAGCTGTAAGCCATAGTACAGTGCTACCAGGTCAAAATCCTTATCCCCCGATTTATAATCCACAACCTTCACATACACATGCGCATCGTCCTCCGCAATGTCCAGACGGTCTATCCTGCCGTTTAAGTGCATCTTCTCCTCCTCGGACAGCGCGATATGCACACTCTCCAGATCATCGGTGAACCGAAACGACAGCTCATAGGCCTCCGGCCGAAAACTCCCCTTCCGCAGCTGTCTCTGGATCGTCAGCACCGTGCGGGTGAGAATCCGCTCCATGCGCGTGATGGCATACTCGTTTCTGGCGCTGCTGTAGAGCACAGTGTCGCCGTATTCCGCCGCACAGCTCTCCAGCGCGCGGCGCACAGCCTCCCCCGCATACGCCTCCGGAAAATCAAACCATGTGTACGCTCTCTCCTGCAGCCCATGCCCGAAGTGCTCCAACACATCATGGTAAATATTGCCCATATCCACCGCCTCGAAGCCGAACTCCTCCCGCTCCTTCAGCGACAGTCCATACTGCAGAAAATGCCGGTACGCACAAGCGGCAAACGTCTCCAGACGGCTGACACTGTTTTGCAGCTGTCTGCCATACAAAAGGCCTGCCACCAGACGGGACAATCCACTGTCCTGATACCTTGTAAACGCGGCCTCCTCCAGTCGTTTCCGATCCTCCCCGCCGTCGATCTGCCCGTACACTCTGTAGATCGGAGCGAATACCTCCTCCTGCACCGGCAGCGTCCCCTCAACATACTCCCGCAGCATCCTGGCCAGAAATTCCCTGCCCTGTACCGGATTGACGATCTGTTCTGTCACCGGACGCTCCTGCGGATAGTCCACGCGCACTGCGGGGAACAGTCCCTTGATCACATCGATCAGATATGCCGGCCGCAGGCTCTTGCCCGCGCTGTTGACCTTCGCGTAGGACAGATACAGCCGCTTAGAAGGCTTGGTCAGATTCAAATATAGATACAATCTCTGAATATACATCTGCTGTCTCGGCGACGGCGCAAGCTCCAGCCCGGCGCCCTTCAGGTATTCTCTGTCGATGTCTGAGATAATGCCGCCCTTGGAGGTTCCCTTCGGGATATTCCCGTCGTTCACCCCCAGAAGGAACAACACCTTCACCTGCTTTAAACGCGTTCTCTCGATATCACCCACCGTCACACGATCCACATTCTGCGGAATGGTTCCGACCTCAATTTCCCCGAAGCCCGCCGCCAGAATATCCTGAAACTCCTGCAGCGTGACCTCCTCTTCACCCAACAGGTCGTGAATCTGCTCCAACAGCTGTAGGACCAGTCGATAGATCTGTTCATACTCTTTGGCGCGGGAGGGTTCGTTTTCCGCAAGGAACCGCTCCGCGAACTGATCCAGCTTCCGCTGCACAGCATTCGCCTCACAGAAGGCGTACAGCTTCTCCACATACGTTCCGGCAGGCGCCTTATGCGGAATATCCAGCCCGCTGATCTGCTCGTAGAACGCTTGTCTGACCGCATTGATCTGCGCGAGCTGCTCCTCATCCTGCCCCATCTGTTTTGTCTTCCTCGTAAACAGCCGGCTCCACTTTTTCTCTCCCCGGATTCCGGTCTGAATACAATAATTCTCCAGCGCGTCCACATCGTCCCGCGCTATGTCACACAGCCCGCAGCGCAGATAGTGAAACACCGACTGATAAGAGAAATCCTGCGCATAGACCTCCAGCGCACTCTGCATATATTCAATCACGGGGTTCAGCACGATCCCTCTGGTGCGATCCAAAAAGCACGGGATCCCCATGCGTGCAAATTCCGTCTCCACATACGGCGCATACCCTGCCAGATCCCCCGCCACCAGCGCGATATCCCGATATAACATCCCCTGTTCCCGAATCAGCCTGCTGATCTCCAGACCGACCTGATGTACTTCCTCCCGGGGCGAAAGCATCTCACTGATACGGATCTCATCCTGCGCATCTTGCGCATACACCGCCGCCGGATACCGGAACAGATTGCGCTCCAGATGTTCCAGTGCGCCGGAGGCTGCGAACCGGTGGGCCGTATTTAGCACAACCTCTGTCTCCCGGCAATAGCGATTCTGTGCGCCGGATGCTGTCCCTCCTGTCAGGAACACATCTCTTCCGCGCGGCACGTCGTTCTCCCCCGCCATGCGCTCCAGATCCGCCACGGTCTTCTTGCTCAGATGGAACAGCTTCTGCTCCCCGTCCAACACATACGGATTTTCCCCCTCGCCCAGCGTCACCGTGAAGATCACCTCCCGGCACAGGCGCATCAGCTCCCGAATCACCCGATTCTGAATCGGGGTGAATCCCGTGAATCCGTCAAAGATCACCACACTGCCCGGGAGCAGCCGCGACTTTCCCAGCGAACGCGTGAGCACGTCCAGTTTCTCCTCCGTGGTGATAAAATTTCCGCTGATATACTCCATAAATCCCTTGTAGAGGACTTCGAGATCGCGCAGCTTTCGCGCCAGTGCGCCATGTCCCTCGGCGAATCGAATCAGCTCGGCCACATCCTCTGTCCCGATGCCGTACTGCATGAATTCCGAGATCGCGCTTTTCGCCTCATGGATGTAGCCCTGACGCTTCAGAAAGCCTCCCAGCGTCGGCAGTTCCTCCGCAAGCGTTCCGGCAACCCGCTGCAGGACCAGACTCTTCCCCGTGTCATCCAGCACCGGCACATTCTCCCACCCCACTTCCTCCAGGATCCTGTGGGTGAGACGTCCGAAGCTCAACACATCAATGTTCATGATGCCGCCGCAGGCCGAACGCGTCACCAGCTCCTTCTGCGTCTGCATCGTAAACTGATCCGGCACGATCACAAGATAATTGGTCCGCAGATCTTTTCCCGCACGCTCCAGAATCTCCTTATACACTTGTGTACTTTTTCCCGCGCCCGAGGGCCCGAAATAAAACCGCAGACTCATGTGTTCACTCCTTCGGCACCGTCTCTTATACTATCACTCCGGCTGCCTCTGCCGATCGCTCCCGTTATCCCGCAGTCGTTACGACCGGATATCCAGCTCCACCGGACAATGATCCGATCCCATCACCTGCGGATGGATCTTCGCGTCCTCGAGTCTGTCCTGCAGGCTCTCACTCACCACAAAATAGTCGATCCGCCATCCGACATTCTTGGCGCGGGCATTGCCCATATAGGACCACCAGGAATAGGCGTCGGTCTGATCCGGATAAAAATGCCGGAAGCTGTCAATGAAACCATTCTGCACGACAGTGGTAAAGCATGCCCGCTCCTCATCCGTAAAGCCCGCATTTTTGTGATTGGTCTTCGGATTCTTCAGATCAATCTCCTCATGCGCCACATTCAGATCTCCGCAGAAGATCACGCCTTTCTTCTCCGCCAGGCCTTTCACATAATTCAGGAACGCAGCTTCCCATTCCATGCGATACGCAAGCCTTGTCAGCTCCCTTTGCGAGTTGGGCGTGTACACCGTCACCACATAATAATCCGCGAACTCCGCCGTGATCACACGTCCCTCCTGATCATGTTCCTCCACGCCGATTCCGTACGTCACACGGATGGGCTCCTGCTTCGTAAAAAGCGCAGTTCCGGAATACCCCTTTTTCACCGCATAATTCCAATACTGATGATAGCCCGGCAGCTCCATCTCAATCTGTCCCTCCTGCAGCTTCGTCTCCTGCAGACAGAACACATCCGCGTCCGCTTCGTTAAAAAAATCCATAAAGCCCTTCTGCATACAGGCTCTTAATCCGTTTACATTCCATGAAATCAGTTTCATCTCATTTGTCCTTTCCGCGCTTTGTTGCTTGCTTTTTATCTTTTCCATTATACCTTATATCGGGTGAATTTCAAATACAGGCTGCACAATCCTTTCTCAAATTTTTTTAAAATAGGTAATTGCGAAACGCAGATTCTATATAAGTGTCATTGTGCACATTGTATATACCATCGCAGGCACGCTCTCGCTACAACCTCGCTCGTAGCGGTACATAAGGTGCCAAAGTACGGCACCTAAGTACCGACGGCTCGCTAGTGCCTGCTTAT
>JAFVAO010000031.1 GCA_017480445.1 Lachnospiraceae bacterium | reverse complement strand
GCCCTACCACATTTGAAAGAAAAGTTGCAAAAAACCACATGGAATCCATATGCTCCAAACCCATATATTGAAAGTTAGCATAGTTATAGCCGGTATCCCAGAAGTCCAACCCCCAATGGACATGGCGCAATGGATACAACAACAAAAAAAGAAGCAACAGCGGCTCCCACCAGGTTCGTTTTGATTGTACCGTTTCCTCTCGCTTCATGATTCCTCCATTACCGCATCAGCCTGCGTCAGCAAAGCTTCCCAGCGCTGCCCCGCTTTCGTTTTTGCAAGTATTCTTGCAAAAATGCCAGCCAGAATACTGCGCAACCAATCCACCAATATGCCCACTGCGAACACACTTAAGACCGCTGAAGCTGTTCGCAACAACAATTGGGCCACCGAATGGATCTGCTCTACCCCAAAAATTCTCTGCCAAACATACCGCACACCGATATTCTCATGCAAAAGATATACGCCCAGCACATAAGGCGCCATTGCCTCTGCCAGTCTCCCGACAACGCCGGTTCCCTTCAAATGCAAGAACATTCCGAACAACCCCACAGAAGCCAGCAACACAAACAAATGATTGTATTCGAAACTCACCTTCAAGATCAGTCCCAAACTGCCTGTTTGCAGATAAATCTGCCGGCAGACAAACAATTCTGCCAGAATCAATCCGCAGCCTCCCAGATAAAGCAGCACACAATGCCATGCGCTTTGCAGAAAATGCACGCCATACCGGCCAATATAGGCCGCTACGAGGAATACACACAGATACCACAAGAAATTGTATCCCTGTCCGTCTTCCTCCAAGCGAAACGGAAGGATTGTTTTTTCCAATGTGCATATGACCAGCACAATAATTGAAACAAGTTTTAATTTTTCCCTCTCCATCCGCTTTACTGCGCTCCCGACGAGCGGAAGTAGCATGTAAAAGAACAGATATGCTGTCATGAACCAATAGTGCCCCATCGCCCAGGGAAAGAGCAGTGTCAGATAATAATGCGTATTCAGGTCCGCCGCCGGAACAACGCCCAACGCAACCGCCGCCAGCCCCACGCCCACAGAATACACCCATACCTGGGCATAGAGCTTCAACAATCTGCTGCATTTAAAAGAGGACTCCCACAGAAAGTAACCGCTGATCAGCATGTAGCAATTCACTGCCACGATGCAGAACGCTTCCAGGATCCATGCGGCAACCTGTGTTGCCGGCATCGTCTCCGTCGTTACATCCCCCAGTAAGTCCCCTTTTCCAAGAAAATGCAACACGACTACCATCATCATCGCCAGACACCGAAGCTCTTCCAGATTCCTTTGTTTCCTCTTCGTTTTCTGTGCCATCCTTCAATCTCCATTGCATTTTCTGATTCTATTCTGTTTTCCTGTCACGGAACCGATCAAATCCTGCCGCCTGCATTATTTGATCTTGAAGAACTTGGTTTCCTCATCCAGCGCAACCGCCAGAGCTTTCATCTTCGCAGCATCCTCTGCCATCAAATTAATCGTGCTGTTCAGCTCCTGCATAGATGCATTTGTCTCTTCCGTAGCCGCCGCATTCTCCTGCGAAATAGCGGACAGGTTCTGGATGATATCCACCACATTATTTCTGGCCGCATCACACTGCTGCGCCTGATCATTGATCTTTTCGGATTCCTGCTTGGATGTCTTGATCCCGGCACTCAGCTGATCAAACTGCTTCATGGTCTCCACCAACTGCTTCTGCTGGTTGTTCAGCCGCACCTTTGCCGCCTCCATCATTTCAAGAGACGTCTGCGAGTTATCAGACAAGGTCTTGATGATATCCGAAATCTGGAGTGCGGAATTGTTGGATTCCTCTGCAAGCTTGGAAATCTCAGAAGCCACTACCGCAAATCCTCTTCCCGCTTCCCCGGCTCTTGCAGCCTCAATAGAAGCATTCAGGGACAACAGATTGGTCTCGCTCGCGATATTGGATATAATCTCTACCGCCTCCGCAATACTTCTTACGGACGCATCCGTCGCCTCCACATTCTCCGAAACCTTGTTGATCGCTTCCACCGTCAAATCATTGGATGCTCTGAGCTCCTTGATATCGGCGGTGGCCATATCGCCTGTTTGCTTCATACCTTCCGCCGTCTGATCCAGCGTTTCGATGTTCACGACGATACTCTCGATCATATTGCCCATGTCAGCCACCGATCCGGTCGCTGTCTCAATCTCTTCTGCCTGCGATACCGCGCCTTTTGAAATATCGTCCACCGCCGAACTGATATCATCGGCATTCTTGCTGGTCTGACTCGCCAGCTGCTCGATATCGTCACCGGCCTTCAGCACATTCTCTGCGGAATTCTGAATATCTCCCACGATACTCTTCAGCTTGTCGATCGTGTCCTGCACGGCATGTCCCATAGCGCCCAGCTCATCGTTTCTCTTTAACAGCATCGGATCCACGGAAAGCGTCAGATTCCCCTCTGCAAGCTCATCCATTGCCTTTCTGGCGTGCTGCGTCGCATTCGCTACCCGAATCGATACCAAGAAGCAGATAACCGCCGAAATGATCGCCATCACCACCGCACAGGCGATCACGATTGCGATCCTGCCGCTTATGTATTTCTCCACGTCCGCACTGGGCTCTCCGGCAAACACCATACCCACAATCGAGCCGTCCGCATTTTTGAGCGGCATATAATAAGCAAAATACTTCTGCCGGTTGATTGTCACATTGTTCGTCGAATATTCCTTGCCTTCCTTCAAAACGGTCTGGATCACCTTGTCCGAAGCCTTCGTACCGACAATCCGCTCGCCGCTGTCTACATCGCGCAGGGACGTCGCCTTTCTGGTATCTCCGTAAAAAAGCGTTACATCGATTTCGCTTCCGGCTGTCCAAGTGTCAATGATCTTCTCATCCGCACTCAGATTCAAATCGCCCTTCATCAGTGAACCATCTGACGCCAAGTAATAATCTCCGGAATTCAGCGCATGATATCCCGCGTCCACAGCCACACAGGTGGTCTTCAGGCCCCCCAGCACCTCTTGTTCCATACCCTTGCTGGAGATCTCCGCGGCAATGATCACCAACGCCACCGAAATGATGAAGATTGGTGCCAATGCCATGATCAACAATGTCCATTTGATACTTCCTGTCTTTTTTGTCAAAAAAACCCCTCCCCTGACATATGATATTGGTATTATAGCACAATTATACATATATTACAAGGCTTATACTTCGTCATTTTCACTCAATACAGCATCTGCGGGAATATATAATCTGTGTAAAAGCCTTTAACCCCCACCGCCTGCTTCTCCTCCAACTGCTCCACCTTGTTCACTGTGTGTACATAAATGTCAATATCATACTGTTCCGCAATGGCCACATTCTCCGAGGTTGCCCAAGATGCCCACATCGTAATTACCCGGATCCCATGGTTCTTGCAGAACCGACAATGCTTCACAAAATCCGCACCGCTGTGCCCGCCCAACTGATACAGTGTGAGAATATAATTGGGAAAATGATGCACAGTCTCCACGTACTCATACATTCTATGATTATAAAGCTGCACAACCAACCGATCCAACACCTCCATTGAGTCCGTTATCTCTGCAGTGCGAACAATGACTTCAAAGTCCCGTTTGATTCCCTCCAGATCATCGTCCTTTGTGTCGGTCACCACATACACATCCGGATACTTCTTCATCAATGCAAACACATCTTCCAACGCAAGCGGCTCATATTTGCCATAGATTCTGCTCTGCATAAATTCTTTCTTCAATGGCACATAATTCTCCTCAAACAATTCGTTGATCGGATCTTCCCAATCGTGCCAGCACACCATCTGATCATCTGCAGTCACCAAAAAATCCAATTCAATTGTGCGTACACCCTCCGCATAACTCGCCTCAAACGCATCTCTGCTGTTGGTGTATGCGTGTTCTTCTATTCCGCCGCCTGCGTGTGCAACCAGCACATCTCCCTCCCAGCTCTCAGAAAACACGCTCACTACCTCCGGTTGCAGATACTGCTTGGCCATCGGCACAAAAAGCACCGCCACAGCAACGAGCACCAGATCATAAACGATCCTTGTCAGCTTTGAGCCGGCACGCACGAGAATCTCTCTCCCAAAGAATCTGCCTTTCCACTCACATTCCTCTGTGAGCAATCCGAACAGCAGTAAACACACACAAGCGAGCGAGATCACTACCACTTTATTCCGAAACATCTGGTACAACACAGGATCCTCAGCAAAATGACTTCTCAGATCCACCAGAAATAATCCCAGATGCTCTCCCCGCTCCGTACACGCCCGCATGACAACATACAATGTCGCCATGCACCAGAGCAATAGTGTCTTCAGTGTATAAACGATCTTTCTTCCTCCCATGTACATCTCTCCTCAAAATCCCCATTCTACGCTGTTCGAATCAAACAGATAATTGTATTGCAGCATCCGATATTCCAAAAATTCTGTATTTTCACCGGACCAGTTCGTGTAATTTCCCTCTTTATTCTCATAACCGTTAATCGTGATAATCGGATATTCCCGCATCTGTTCTTCCAAAAAATGTGCAAACGGCGTCAACTCAACACCGGCCGTGCGTTGCAGCAGCACGCCCAGATAACTCATGCCGATCTCCATCCCCTCCGCCTCATCAATATCATAATTTGCCCAAATTACAAACGGCGTCTTGTAAAGATTCCGTTTCCTCTCTTCTTCCGTCAGCCCCGGTGTCTGACGATAGATATCTTCATAGAACGTTTCCGACTCAAACTTGGGCTGGTGATCGCCGAACATACAGATCACCACCTTCTCCTCCTGTGCTGCAAAATAATCAATCAGCTCGCCGAAGGCGCGATCTGACTCATAGACAAGCGACAGATAAATATCCGCCTCATCACAATCCACATTGACCGCCTCCACTGTTCTCGCCACATTGGTCTTCGAATAATAGCCATGATTCTGCATCGTCAGGTCAAACACAAACAACCGCTCTCCGTCTTGCCTGTTCTCAAATAACTCCTCCACCTTGCGGAAGGTCGCCGCATCAGACACGCCGGAGTGAATGACTTCCGCTCCCTCAAAATCAGCCTTCCACAAACGTCTGTCAAATCCCAGATACTGATAAATAATATTGCGCTTCCAGTTCGTGGCACGCTCCGGATGCATCGAATACGTTGTATATCCGGCACGCTTAAAATTCGTAATCATCGAATGCAGCGGCTTTGTCACCGCCTGCTCATATGCATAATAAGAATCTGGCAAAAACCCCATGGCACAGCCCGTAAACACCTCAAATTCCGAATTCGCCGTTCCGCCGCCCAAAACCGATGCATGTACATATCCCTGTATCGTGTTGTCCTTCAGCGAGTGAAGCACGTTCAGGTTTTCTGCGCTCAACTCCAGATTGCCGTTCACCCGCAGATCCGAGAAGCTCTCATTCATGATCAGGATCACATGCGGAAGGTTTTCTGCAGGAAGATCTTCTGCCGGTTCAGTCGCCGCCCCCTCTGGGACACGGTTCTGTTCCAGGATTTCCTCCACCCTGCGCACGGAATACCCTTCCGGCTCTCTGATCCGGTTATACTTGATATTTAGCATACTACCCACCAGATACCCGTCAAAGAAATAGGTATACTCCTGATTAAATCCGCTGTAATAGCTGAAACCATGATCCAGAATAAGCTCCGTATCCAGCAACAGATGTCCGGCGACCAGAATCAGTGCTACCCCCGGCACAAACGTTGCCAAATGTCTCACCGCAAAACGTATCCATCCGCTCTTTCCTGTCTTTTCCTCCCTGTTTCTTTTCACTCCCGTACACATACCCAGGCACACAAACACCCCCAACATACAAATACACATCGTCATGTCCGGTGTCGGATGAAAATGATAGTTTCCTACAACATCCATTGCCGTCCGTATCGCTGTGAGCTCATTCGCCATCAAATAGGTTCCCCGAAATGCATGTACAAAATAATTTGCACAATACAGCACTGTCAAAAACACATTGCTGAACACCACCGTAAACCGCCCTGACTGCGTCAACAGCAACACAATGAGCTCCAGCAGATACATCAGTCCCAGATTCCACTTCATCGCCTGCGGAAGCAACACATTTGTCGGCAGCAAAAATTCCAGACTCCTGCCGAGTACGAGCGGTCCCGCAATCAAAAGCACTGCCGCTGCAATCTGCCTGATCCGACGATTAGCCGGTAGCCCGACGGCAATCCCGATACCCGCAAGCAGCAACAGTCCCATCGCCCACAGCCATCTGGAAAAGCGCAACGCGTTTTGGTATTCATATCTCGTCAAAAGCTGCAGTCCCGGTTCCGTATCCGGCCCCGCAAGCTCCCGGTTTTCGGAAAGCTTGTAGTCCGTGCTACACACGATCAGCTCCGGCTGCCAGGCGGCATCGATCTGTCCGGTCAGACGCAGCGCATAGGTTTTCCCGTGCTGCAGCCTCACATCCATGTCCACATCCGTGTAAGCACCCTGCTTTAACGCAGGAAACGCCACCTCTGCCTGCCTTAACACCGTTCCGTCCTCCGCTGCAAGCTCCAAAAGCAAAGCGGTGTATTCCGGCCTGTCCGCATCCTCCGGCTGCTGCCAGTCTACCACAACTCCGACACTTTGCAGCGATCCGTAAGCCGGGCGAAAATACTGCACATATTCATCCGATCCTTTCGCAAACGGCAATCCAAAGGAGCCCTCTCCGGCCAGATAATCTGTTACTTTCTCCCGAAGGGGACTTCCACCGCTGCCCAGAAGTATACCGGAGATCACCCACAGCACCACGGCTGTCACAATTCTTCCGCGTTTTATCTGCGCCCGCCATTCCTGCCAAAGCTGTTTTACCATGTCTGCATCCTCCTGCTTTAGTAGTACTCTAATAGCCCCACTTTACCGTGTCATCATCATATAAGTAATTGTATTGCAAAATGCGGTATTCCGCCAGAACCTCCTCATCCATGTCCCAGTTGTGATACACTCCTTCCGCATCCACATAGCCATTCACCGTGATAATCGGATAGGTTTCTCTCTGCTGTTCCAAAAATGTGAAAAACGGCGTGAGCGGCAACCCCGCGGTTCTCTGCACCAGACCGCCCAGATAATTTGCACTGATATCATACCCGTCCGCTTCCGCAATGTCATAATTCGCCCAGATCACGAAAGGCGTCTTATACTTATTCATCATCAGAAGCGGATCCTCCCCCGCAGAGATTTGATACCCTTTCAATATCTCATCCGAAACCCAGGGATGATGGTCCCCATACATACAGATCACAACCTTCTCATCCACCTGTTCAAAATAATGCACCAGATCCGCAAAAGCGTCGTCCGATTTTTGGATCAGAGACAGGTACTCATCAATGATCGGATTGTTCAAGTACGTATCCTGCACTGCAAACGGCGTCTCATGCCCGTGGTAACCGCCGTGATTCTGCATGGTCAGATCAAACACAAACAGCTTCTCCCCCGGCTCCCGCTCCTCATAAATCTGCTCGATCCGCCGGAACGTCGCCGCATCGGACACGCCGGAATGAATTACCTCTTCCCCCGCAAAATCTTCCTTCCACAGGCTTTCATCAAATCCAAACAGCCGGTAGACATTTGTACGGTTCCAGTTTCCCTCCGCCTCCGGATGCATGGACACCGTCCTGTAACCGAGCGTATGCATACTGCTCACCAGCGTGTGAATCGGCTTTTTCACCGCCTGCTGATACGGGTAATAGTTTACAGGGAAAAACGCCATCGTACAACCGGTAAATACTTCAAATTCCGTATTGGCTGTACCGCCGCCGAGCACCGACACATTGACGTAGCCCCGCACCGTATTGTCCTGCAGGGAATTGAAAAATGCCAGGTTATCCTGCGTCAGCTGCAGGTCTGCCAACACCCGCAGATCCGCAAAACTCTCATTCATGATCAGGATCACATGTGGAAGGCTTTCCACAGGAAGGTCTTCCGCAGGGATATCTTCCCCGGGCATTGTCTCTGTCTGCGCCGCATTCTGTCCGGCCGCCACCTGCTGCAGAATCTGCTCCGCCCGCCGCGCGGAATAACCGTCGATCGGTTCGATCCGCGCGTTCTTCACCTCCATACAGGTCGCAATCAGATATCCGTCCCTGTAATAAATCATATCCTGATAAAATCCTTTGAACTCCTCGTTGACAAACCCGACACGCTCCAACAGATCCGTGTAAAGCAACAGATACCCCGCGCCTGCGCCCAGACCAAACGCCAGTGCGACACTCGCGGCATAACACGCTATGTACCGCTTACTGAAGCTCCGTTTCCATTCCGGCAGCTTGCACGACCAGAGCAGCCATGTAAGCGCAATCCCCCAGGCGATCGCCAACGCGGCGTTCGGCGTGAAATCATATTGCCCCATCACCTTCGCCGCCGTCCGCGCAGCGCTCAGATCACTGACCCGAAGCGGCGTTCCGCGGAAGGTCAGCACAAAATAATTGGCTGAATACACCACTGTGGTGAACACGTTCACCCCGATGGCCGAAATGCGCAGCGAATGTGTGACCAAAAGCAACAGCACCTCCACGCCGTAGAGAATCGCCAGATTACCGGGAAGTGCTAAGGGCAGATAATCCAATGTGCGGAACCGCATGGTAATCGGCAGCGCATACACCTCCGCAAAGGTCAGGCGCTCCATCTGCCATCCCAGCAAAGCAGGTCCTGCCAACAACACGACCACCGCCAGACCCTTTTGCAAATACGGATTCTTCGGTGCCGGCACCCAGATCCCAAGCATCGTCAGCACACAGAGCAGAATCGCTACCCATAACCGCGTATTCGAGACGGCATCCGTATACACATAACGCATCACCAGCTGCTCTCTCGCCCGCACGGACCTGCTGCCCGACTCCACCTCGAACAGCTTCCGGCTCTCCGGCAGTCCCTGGGAGATATCACACAGACTCACCGTCAGATACTCCCCAGCGGAGGATGCCTCCGCCTCCAGCGCGAATTCATAGGTGCGAAACGGCGACAAGCGCAGATCCACCTCCATGTCCGTAAATCGCCCGTTCGCAAGCTCCGCATAGGAAAACTGCTTCTCATACAGCACATTTCCCGCCCTGTCCGCAATCCATGCACGCAACGTTCCGTCCTTCACCGTCACATCATCCATGCTGATGAGAAAGCTAACACTACGCAGATGCGTATGCGCAGGCCGAAAGACCTGTACATACAGATTGCATTCCCGGGAAAACGGTTCCTCATAAGATCCTTCGCCCGAGAGGAAATCCGTCTCCTCCATGCGCAGCACGCCGCTGCCGAAAAACAGCGCAAACTCCGAAAGCAGACAGACAATTCCTATCATTACCCTTCGTTTATGTACTTTGAGCCACCGTAAGATATTTTTCGGATCCATCCTCACCCACCTTGTCTACAGCCACTTGCTCATTTCCTGCTGTTTATGATATACGTGCCTTCAGCCAGTGATACACACCGGCCGTCAGTTTATTCTCCGCCAAAAACGTGCGAAGCGGCGCCAGCGTAAGCAGCATCATGCTGCGGTACCGTTTCAGTTCCTCCGCAGACATATATTCTTGTGTGATCAGATCATGCTCCTCTTTGTCCCGGCGCTTATTTTCTTTATTCTCCGAATATCCGCCGCCCTCATAGGAGGCCACCACCGTCCCCAGATAGACCATCCGGGCATGCGCCCGATAATAGCACCAGAGAAAATGGTCGTAGTCCGCCCGGATACGGTACCGCGTGTCATACGGCTTCTCCTTGCACAACTGTGCTGCATAGAAACAAGACTGATGGCAGGGGATATTGCGATAGCATGCCGACCCGTCGATCTGTTTCGGGGACGCGATCAACACCTTGTTTTTGGCACCGTAGGTATCTCCGTAGAGCACGAGCGGCTGCTCTCCGGTCTCGCGCGCAGCACATGCCGCCGCCTTCTCCAGCACCTTCTCGTCATAGAAGGTATCGCCGCAGTTCATGAAAATGATATACGCTCCCTGCGCCTTTTGCACCGCCTGATTCATAGCGTCATATATGCCGCTGTCCTTCTGCGCATACAGCACAATGCGCTCGTCCGCGGGGAGCTTCTCCAGAGAACCGTCCGTACTCCCTCCATCCTTTACAATGATCTGATAATCCGTATAAAACTGTGCCAGAATACTGTCAACTGTCTGTCTCAGCTTGTCTCCCGCATTCAGACACACCACAATGATCGAAAACTGCATCTGTCCGACTCCTCCGCTAAAAGCCCCACATCACCGTATGATCGTCATACAAATAATTGTGCTGCAGCATCCGGTACTCCGGAAACTCATCCTTCTCGCCACTCCACCCCGCATAGACGCCGTCCGCATCCACATATCCGTTGATCGTGATAATCGGGCAGGTCTGTCTGAGCTGTTCCAAATACAGGAAATAAGGCGACATGGGAACGCCTGCCGTCCGCATCAGATAACCGCCCAGATAGTTCAGGCTAAAGTTGCAGTCAGCCACCTCGTCGATGTCATAGTTTGCCCAGATCACAAGCGGTGTTTTGTACTTGCTGAGGATCTGTTCGGACACCTCATTGCCGTCCCGCAGGTTGGCCGACACCAGTAAATCCGACACCCACGGCTGATGATCTCCGTACATACAAATGATCACCTTTTCATCCTGCTTTTCAAAATATTCCACCAGCCCCTGAAACGCCGTGTCAGAGATTTTGACCAACGACAGATATTCGTCCACCTGCGGCTGCCTGATATTGAGCGCCTGGATATTGTATTTCACGTCGTGCATGGTATAGCCGCCGTGATTCTGCATGGTCAGATCAAACACAAACAGCTTCTCTCCCGCCTTGCGCTGCTCATACAGCTCGATGATCTTATCATACGTGGCCGCATCCGACACACCGCTGTGAATCACCGACGCATCCGGAAAGTCCTGCTTCCAGTACGATTGATCGAAGCCATAATAACGATATATATTCTCCCGGTTCCAGTTGCCCGGCCGTTCCGGAT
>JAFVAO010000030.1 GCA_017480445.1 Lachnospiraceae bacterium | reverse complement strand
GCCTCCGACACCAGCTTCACGGAGATGCGCGCGTCGGTATTCGCGTTTTTCAGATCAAAGATCAGCTGTGCCAGATCATCTATCGAATAAATATCATGATGCGGCGGCGGTGAGATCAAGGACACGCCGGGTGTGGAAAAGCGGGTAGCCGCCACCCACGGGTAAACCTTTTTTCCGGGCAGGTGTCCGCCCTCGCCGGGTTTTGCGCCCTGCGCCATTTTGATCTGAATCTCTTTGGCGCTGTTTAAGTACGCGCTGGTCACACCAAAGCGTCCTGACGCCACCTGTTTTACCGCACTGTTTTTCTCTGTGCCGAAACGCTCCACCGCTTCACCGCCCTCGCCGGTATTGGACTTGCCGCCCAGTCTGTTCATAGCGATGGCAAGGCAGGAATGCGCTTCGTAGGATAATGATCCGTAGGACATCGCACCCGTCTGGAATCGTTTTACAATGGAATCCACGGGCTCCACTTCTCCGATATCCACCGGCTCCTGTACGGTCTGAAAATCCAACAGACTTCTCAGCGTATGAGGACGTTTCGGATCATCTACCAGTGCCGTATATTCCTTAAATTTTTCATAGCTCTCCGAGCGCACTGCCTGCTGCAGCGTGATGATCGTCTCGGGGCTGTAGAGGTGATCCTCATGTCCCGCACCGCTTTTCAGCGAATGGAAACCGGAGGAATCCAGACTTGTGTCAACGCTAAGTCCCAGCGGATCAAATGCGTGGTCATGACGTGCGGAGATATCTTCGCTGATCTCCTTTAATCCGATGCCGCCCACCCGGCTCACCGTACCCATGAAATACGTGTCCACCAGTTCCTTCGACAGTCCGATCGCCTCGAAGATTCTCGCCGACTGATAGGACTGCAGCGTGGAGATGCCCATCTTCGCCGCGATCTTCACCACGCCGGACAACAGCGCATGATTGTAGTCCTCAATGGCTGTATGGTAATCCTTGTCGAGCAGGCCCATATCGATCAATTCCGAGATGCACTCCTGCGCCAGATAGGGATTCACCGCTCTCGCGCCGAAGCCAAGAAGCGTCGCGATCTGGTGTACGTCTCTGGGCTCTGCGCTCTCCAAGATCAGCGATACCACCGTGCGCTTTCTGGTCTGCACCAGATGCTGTTCCACAGAGGATACCGCCAGCAGCGACGGAATCGCCACATGGTTTTCATCCACGCCTCTGTCTGAGAGGATGATGATATTTTTGCCGTTGGCCGCCGCACGGTCCACCGCAATGTTCAGCTGCGTCAACGCATGCTCCAGCGACGTATTTTTATAATACAAAAGCGATACCGTCTCCGCCCGAAAGCCCGGCTGATCGAGAGACTTAATCTTCAGCATATCCACGCCGGTGAGGATCGGATTATCCACCTCCAGCACTCTGCAGTTGTCCGCCTTCTTGGAAAGCAGATCGCCGTCGGAACCAATGTAGACGGTCGTGTCCGTCACGATTTT
Source organism: Lachnospiraceae bacterium (assembly GCA_017480445.1). Lineage (GTDB taxonomy): Bacteria > Bacillota > Clostridia > Lachnospirales > Lachnospiraceae > Acetatifactor. The sequence continues at coordinate 7,748 of JAFVAO010000030.1, read as the reverse complement.
CTCCCGCAGCGAATCGATGGGCGGATTGGTCACCTGTGCGAACAGCTGCTGAAAATAATGGAACAACAGTGGGTGCTCCTTCGACAGAAGTGCCAGCGGCACATCATGCCCCATGGACATGGTGGGCTCCACGCCGGTCTCTGCCATGGGCAGAATCTGCTGTGTCACATCCTCGTAGGAGTAGCCAAACGCCTTGTACAATTTGTCCCGCGTCTCCTGCGTATGTACCGGAATTTTGCGGTTCGGGATATGTAGATTTTTCAGTTTCAAAAGGTTGCGATCCAGCCACTCGCCGTACGGATTGCGGCTCGCGTAATCCTTCTTACATTCCTCATCGGAGATAATACGTCCGGCCTTGGTGTCCACCAGCAAAATCTTGCCGGGTTCCAGTCGCGATTTCTTCACAATGTGCGCCGCGTCGATATCCAGCACCCCCACCTCCGAGGAGAGGATCAGCCGGTTGTCATCCGTCACATAATATCTGGAGGGGCGCAGACCGTTTCGATCCAGCGTCGCGCCGAAGATCTCCCCGTCGGAGAAAAGCATTGCCGCCGGTCCGTCCCAGGGCTCCATCATCGTCGCGTAATAATGATAAAAATCCTTCTTATCCTGCGTCATGAAACCGTTGTGTTTCCAAGGCTCCGGAATGATCATCATCATGGCGAGCGCCAGATCCATCCCGTTCATGTAGAGGAATTCCAGGGTGTTATCCAGCATGGCGGAGTCTGATCCAACCTTGGGGATCACCGGATAAATTTTGTCCAGATCCTCCTTAAACACCTCCGGTACAAACGTCTCCTCCCGCGCAAGCATTCTGTCGATGTTGCCGCGGATCGTGTTGATCTCTCCGTTATGCGCGATCATCCGGTAGGGATGTGCGCGCTCCCACGAAGGAGTGGTGTTGGTGGAGAATCTGGAGTGCACCAAAGCGATCGCGCTCTTGTAATCCAGATCCTGCAAATCCTCATAAAAATTCCGCAGCTGCCCCACCAGAAACATTCCCTTATACACAATCGTCCGGGAGGAAAGCGAGCAGATATAGGTGTCCTCCGAGCTCTGCTCAAACTCTCTGCGCACGACATACAGCCTGCGGTCGAAGGCAAGCCCCCGCTCCACGGTCTCCGGTCGTTTGATGAAACACTGCATAATCTTGGGCATACAGTCCACTGCAACCTGACCCAGGATCTCCGGACGGGTCGGTACATTTCTCCAGCCCAGAAGCTCCAATCCTTCTTTTTCAGCAATCACCGCAAACATGCGCATGGCAAACGTGCGCTTCATTTGATCCTGCGGCAGGAAAAACATGCCGATGCCGTAATCCCCAGTCTCGCCAAGGTTGATGTCGGATCCTTTGAGTGCCTTTTTGAAAAACGCATGGGAAATCTGTGTCAGGATTCCCACACCGTCACCGACCTTTCCGGTGGCGTCCTTGCCGGCTCTGTGCTCCAGTTTCTCCACGATACTCAGCGCATCATCCAGCACTTCGTAAGTCTTGCGTCCGTCTATGTTCACCACCGCGCCGATACCGCAGGCGTCCTTCTCGCGGGAAAGCGCCGTGTAATCCAGTTCTCTTCTTCGTTTTGTCACAGTTTCCATAAGTAATCTCCTCATAGATTTGATTTAGGTAATTGCTAGTCATACAGTTGTTTTCTATTTTGGCACAATGCAAATGTGATTTCCGTCCAATTTTTATATGCATACCGCACACTTCGATGTCCATACGCATCTGTTTCCGCCTTGCGCGAAATAGTCCATTCACGCCGCCGGAAATATTTTTACAAATATTCTTCGGGAAAATCGAGTTGCGGTCGCAAGTGCATCCCTGCATTGAAATACCCCGCGACCGCAACGACCTTCTTCCGCAATTTAGCGCAGTGAGAACAACATCGCTCCGTACGTCGGATACGGCAGATACTGATCCGGTATCTCGCTCTCCGCGTCGTCCACATACGTTCTAAGCTCTTCCATATCCTTCAGGATCGTGCTCTCATAATACTTCGCGCATTCCAGCACATCCGTCTGCTGCTCGGCAAGCTTCGTATCCGCGGTCAGTTTTGCAAGCTTCTCCGTGATCTCTTTTGCGTCCTCGGACAGCTTCTTTAAGATGCTCTCCTCCAGCGCGCAGGCATCCGCTGAAAGAAATGCTTTCTTGCCTGCTGCCTCCTCTGTCAGATCCTTCATGTATGCGAGTAAGCCGCTGACAAAATCCTTGCGCACCATCTCCTGCATGGTCAATGCCTCGATATGCACAGCCTTGGAGTCGTTCTCGAGCAAAATCTCATATCTGGAGAAAATCTCCTCCTTGGTCAATACCTTGTGTGTAGTGAAGAGCTTCACGCTCTTATCAGAGATCCAGCGCGGCATTGCGTCCGGCAGGGATTTGAGATTATCCAGCCCTCTTCTTGCTGCCTCTTCCACCCACTCATCCGTGTAGCCGTTTCCGTTGAAGATCACTCTCTTATGTGCGGTGAGTCTTTCCTTTAACAGCTCCTGCACCTTATCCGCAAGCTCTGCCTCCGGCACATCCTTCAGCTCCTCATAAATATCTGAAAGCGCCTGTGCCACTGCTGTGTTCAGCACAATATTGGCGTTCGCCACCGACACCGCGGAACCGGGCATTCTGAACTCAAACTTGTTGCCGGTAAAGGCAAACGGCGAAGTTCTGTTACGGTCGGTCGTGTCTTTGGTGATATGCGGCAATACATCCGCACCCACGCCCATCTGGGTTTTACCTGCCGCCTGAAAATCACTGCCGCTCTCGATCGAATCCAGCACCGCTGCAAGCTCGTCACCCACAAAGATCGAGATGATCGCGGGCGGCGCCTCGTTGGCACCCAGTCTGTGGTCGTTTCCCGCCGTAGCCACGGAAAGTCTCAGCACATCCGCATAGTCGTCCACCGCAGTGATGACCGCCATCAGGAATACCAGAAAGCGGGTATTCTCCGCCGGCTTTTTGCCCGGATCAAGCAGATTGATTCCCGTGTCCGTGCTGATGGACCAGTTGTTGTGCTTACCGGAACCGTTGATCCCTTCGAACGGCTTTTCATGTAACAGACATGCATATCCGTGTTTGTCCGCAACCTTTTTCATGACCTCCATGGTCAGCTGGTTGTGATCCACCGCCACGTTTGCCGTCTCAAATACCGGCGCCAGCTCATGCTGGGAAGGAGCTACCTCGTTGTGCTTCGTCTTCGCCGGAACGCCCAGCTTCCACAGCTCCTCATCCAGATCATGCATAAAGGCGGATACCTTCGGCTTCAGCACGCCGAAATAATGATCCTCCATCTCCTGTCCCTTGGGAGCAGGCGCGCCCAGAAGCGTCCTGCCGCAGAACAGAAGATCCTTTCTCTTCATGTACATGGACTTGTCGATCAGGAAATACTCCTGCTCCGATCCCACCGTCGTGGTCACATGGTGCACATCTGCATCACCCAGAAGATGCAGCACCTTCACCGCCTGATTGCTCAGCGCCTCCATGGAACGCAAAAGCGGCGTCTTTTTATCCAGCGCCTCACCGCCGTAGGAAATAAATGCCGTCGGGATGTACAACGTACCGTCCTTGATAAACGCCGGTGACGAAGGATCCCACGCGGTATAGCCTCTCGCCTCGAAGGTTGCTCTCAAACCGCCCGAAGGAAAGCTGGATGCATCCGGCTCACCTTTTACCAGCTCTTTTCCGGAGAACTCCATAATCACCGTGCCGTCCGGCTCCGGGGAGAGGAAGCTGTCATGCTTCTCTGCAGTCAGCCCCGTCATCGGCTGGAACCAGTGGGTAAAATGGGTCGCTCCCAACTCTACCGCCCACTCCTTCATGGCAGCCGCCACGGAATTTGCCACATCGAGCTCCAGATGGGTACCGTTCATGATTGTCTTATGTACCGCCTTATAAATATCCTTCGGAAGCCTTTCCCGCATAACTCTGTCATTGAATACCAGACTGCCGTAAAGCTCTGTCACCGATTGTGTTTTTTTGATGTCTGTACTGCTCATAATGCCTTCCTCCTCGCCTTATGTTATTTTGTGTTTTGACACAAAAAAAGCGCTCAGGGGATTACCCTAAGCGCCTTTGCTTTGATAATACAAATAGCACATGATGTTCTCGATGTCAATGATTTTTTTAAATTTTTTCTTCGTTCGTAAAAGCTCCCTCGCTTCTATACTGCCGCGCAATCAACACCATAAATATTCCTACCGCGGCAAGCAGCCCGATCTCCATCGCAATCACAGGCACATACCGCATGAGCACGATCGTCCCCGCATCCACCAAAAAATGGATCACGATGGCGAGGACATAATACAGCAGCTTTTGCTCCTTCACCGCCCAATAGACCAGATAAGATAAACCGATGTGCAGCATCACCGCCGAGATCCGCTCCACCCCCGCCATATAAAACTGCCATGCCGACAGTGTGCAAAGCTGCTCCACCGCTGTCTGTAAAGCCGCTGCCGCTTCCTCCTGATCCGGCAGCGCGTTCAGCGTATTCAGCATCGTCTCCAACCCGCCCGAGCGGATCATCAGAACCATGACAAAATTAGAAATGTAGGAAAGTCCCAAGAGCAGCATGCACTCTATCCCGCCGTGCCCGATTCCGTACATCACGGCGTTTTCCCGATGCAGTGTACGTTTCATACAGAATTTCATCGCCAGAAATCTTCCGGTCTCCTCAAACACCCCGGCCGCCAATCCACCGTACAGCGCGTACAGCCAGATCTTTTGTGTGAGCGCCGTTCCGGTAATGGCAAGCACCGCCGCATGCAGCAGCTGTTCCAGCACCATCGCAAACAAAAAGAAGGTGGCGCAGCCGATGAAAAACGCGGACCAGTTCGCCTTCGTCTGCCTTCTCCAAAAGATCAGCAGACCGATGGGCCACACAAAGGAAAAGACCATCATACATCCGATCGCGACAATATTCGCTGTGGGTACTGTGTACATACAAATAGCCCCCTTTCATCTCATACTATTCACAGTATACCAGATGTAAGGGGGCTTTGCACTACGAAACCTCGCGTTTCTCGTAAAATGCGATGGAAAGCCGCCACGATAGAATATATAGCCCGATGATCACAAGACAGCAGATCGGCAGGATCGGTAAGGTCTCTGCTGACAGAATATCCTGCGACAGGTTTTCTTTATTGAAGATACCTATGCCTAAAACAGCCAGCGCACATATGATACCAACCATTACAAGATAGCCGATCCTTCCCTTTTCCACACCCAGCTTGAAAATGAACGGCAGACTGATGGATGGAGCCACGGCTGATGCCATAAACAGCATCAGGAGTAACATCATAAATTCTTTCACCTGAAAGTTGCCTCCCCTCCCCACTTTCACGGCATATGCTGCTCCCGACATAAGCAGCATGGCACACTGTGTGAACAATCCGATCAGATATTTGCTCGTCACAAGCTGCGCCTTGGTGTAGGGAAGGGTCTCACTGTACTGTACCCAATGACTGCGTTCATCATAGGCGAGCAGATTCACCGGAATCATGCCGCACAACAGGCAGGGATAGAGTACGAAGAACAAATTGCCATCTACCAGAAAGGACATGGCGATAAAAATGGCAGCCATAAACAAATACGACCTGCAATACTTCCTCGTCATGTACCAATCCTTTAACAATAATCCTTTCATTTTTTTCCTGCCTCCTTTACCATAAATACAAACAATTCTTCGATGCTGATGGGGCTGGTATGCAAGCCCGCCGGAAGAGCATCCCGCAAAGCCATCGCCTCCACACCGTACGCGGAAATTTTTTTGTATCTGACCGCTTCCTGCGGAATTTCCTGTAACTCTTCCTGCGTGCAATGTAGTAGACAATATTCCTCAAGCAGCCTGTCTTTCTCCTCGCACAATAACAGCTTTCCCTGATGCAGGAACGCGACATAATCGCACAACTTTTCGAGATCACTCACAATATGCGATGAAATGAGGATCGAATGATTTTCCTCCCGCGTGAAGTCCAGGAACATCTCCACCACCTCGTCCCGCACCACCGGATCGAGTCCCGAGGTTGCCTCGTCCAACAGCAGCAGCTTACTGTCGTGCGACATGGCAATGGCGATCCCAAGCTTCATTTTCATTCCGCGGGAAAAATCCTTGAATTGCTTGTTGTCCGGTATCGATAGCTTTGCAAGCAGCCTTGCGTATTCATCATCCTTCCAGTTGCGGAAGGTATGCTTCATGACCTTGGCAACCTGCTTTGCATTCAGGCATTCAGGAATGCCGACCTCGTCCATCACAACCCCGATATCCTCCTTGGTGAGCCGCAAATCCTCCTGATTATCCCTGCCGAGGATCGTGATGCTGCCGCTGTCCTTGTGCAGCATATTCAGAATCAGTTTGATGGTGGTGCTCTTGCCCGCACCGTTCTCTCCGATCAGACCCATAATACACCCGCTCGGCAGCGTAAGGTTCAGATTATCCAGCGTAAAGCCGGAGAAATGTTTTGTAAGATTTTCAATTTTTAAAGCGTCTGGTCTCATTTCATCCATTCTCATTGCGTCCATCTTTATCCTCCCATCCGAAATTTATCATCTCCATGACTTCCGCTTTGCTGATTCCGCCCAGTGCGGAAAGCTGCGCGATCTGTTCAATGTGTTCTTCGATCTTCTTTAAGTTTTCCTCCCGGATCAACTCCACGTTTTTCGGGGCGACATAACAGCCCTTTCCCTGCACCGTGTAGATGAATCCATCTTTCTCCAACTCATCGTAGGCGCGCTTGGTCGTCAGAAAGCTGATCCGCAGATCCTTGGCAAGACCGCGGATGGAGGGAAGCAATTCATTTTCCTTCAGCTCTCCGCTTATGATCTGGCGCCTGATCTGTGCATAGATCTGGTTGTAAATAGGTTCCCCGCTTTTGTTGTCAATCAATATGATCACTTCATCACCTCCGCTGCAATTTCTGTTATTATTGTTATATCTGTATTAACTGTATTGTATATCGCTATAACAGTTATGTCAACAGCTAAATAAAAAAAATTAAATTTTCTGTCTTGACAAAACAAATTTACTGCCTTACAATGCGTTTTAAGAACGAAGGCGTTTTCCCGAAAGGGAAGGCGCCTTTTTCTATTTCATTTCTAATCTGCTCATTTGGCGGGTATCACCGCGGGATAGCACTACCGCAGGATGAGGACAGTTTAGGCTTGATCATATAACATCTGGATTGGAGGAGTGAGATTATGAATGAAGTACTTTCTTTGATTGATGAACGCCTCTTTGCCGTCTGGTTTCTGGCAGGAGCAGCGTTGGTGTTCTGGATGCAGGCAGGTTTCGCCATGGTGGAGTGTGGCTTTGCCAGAGCGAAGAACGCCGGCAACATTATTATGAAAAACTTAATGGACTTCTGTATCGGTACCGTTACATTTATCCTGATCGGCTTCGGTCTGTTTTTGGGAGAAAATATGCTGAACGGCTTTATGGGAAGACCGAACTTTGACATTTTTACAAGCTATTCCAACTTTGACTGGGCAGGCTTCGTGTTCAACCTTGTCTTCTGTGCGACGACAGCGACCATCGTGTCCGGTGCCATGGCGGAACGCACCCGGTTCATTTCCTACTGCGTATACTCTGCTGTGATCTCGGCGGTCATCTATCCGATCGAGGCGCACTGGACCTGGGGCGGCGGCTGGCTTGCCCAGATCGGTTTCCACGACTTCGCCGGTTCCAACTGTATCCATATGGTCGGCGGTATCTGCGCACTCGTCGGCGCATGGATGCTGGGTCCCAGAATCGGTTAGTTCG
>JAFVAO010000029.1 GCA_017480445.1 Lachnospiraceae bacterium | reverse complement strand
GATGCCGCCGCACCGCTTTCCTGTGCCGCTGTGCTCTCCGAAGATGCCGTTGCACCGCTTTCCTGTGCCGCTGTGCTCTCCGAAGATGCCGTTGCACCGCTTTCCTGTGCCGCTGTGCTCTCCGTTGATGCCGCCGCACCGCTTTCCTGTGCGGCAGCGGATGCGGCTACAGCCTCCGTCTCCCCCTGCAGGGAAGACAGCTTCAGGGAATCGCCGTCCACCATGCCCATCTCTCTGGCCTTCTGCCGGATCTGGGCATCGGTGAGAGGTTTGTTGTCCGCGTTTGCAATTGTCAGGATCAACGTCGTGAGCAAGATACCCACCGCCAATCCTCTCAAATAGTATCTTAATTTCAGCTTCATGCCTTTTTGACTCCGTGTCTGTACGCCTTTTCGTTCGCCGTCACATGCTCTTAAACAGGTCGATCACGAGCTTCACCTCGCCGACGCCGAGTCCAAGCTCCTTGGCGATTGCCACCTTGGACTTCCCCTGTTTGTAAAGCTCCAATATACGGTCATTGCTGTTTGCCGCCTGCGGCTCCCGTCCCGCCGCCATGAACTGCATCACAACCGGAGACTGCGGCGATGTCTGTGCGCTCTCCGTCTGCCCGTGTTCTGTAGTTGCGCCACTGTTCTGCGCAGCATTCGCCTGCGCACCGCTGCCCTGCGCGGGATTTGTCTGCACGCGTTCCGCCTGTTCCTCCGTCGCCTCAGGTTTCAGCTTCTGGAAGGTGCTCACAACCTCTTGTGCCTCCCGTTTTGTCTCGGCTGCCTCCTGTACGGTCTTGTTGACCTCGGACACCGTGTTTTTCAGGTTGGTGTGCTTGGCGTTCAACATATCATACAAAAACATGGCTTCTTCATGGTTTTTCTGAATCTCCCGCAGCACCGTATCGGAGTACTCGTTCACGGCCATGATCTTCTCATTGGTCAACCGCTCCAGGGACCGCTCCGTCTTCTCCATGGCATACTCGACAGCCTCATCCACCACATCATCCACATGGTTCCGTATGGTGTCCATCTCCTGCCCGACGATCGTACGGATCTCGTCCTTTGCCAGTTTTTTTGTTTCCTTTGGTAACTCTTCCTTTGCTGCCGGAACTACGAAGGTGATAACCGCAAGCGCCACCCCTCCGAGAAGCAATATCACTTCCAACAAGCCCATCTTATGCCTCCATATATACCCAATGCTCAGATTTTCAGATCAAAACCGCCCTGTCCTTTGATGATTACACGCCCGTCCGGCTCCTCTTTCCTGCCGCGCTTCTGCCCGCCATCGCCCGCGTATTCGTTGCTGCCCTTCTCCCGGGCATCCTGCCACTTGTTGTGCCAATCCGCGTTCTGACTGTCCACCACCGTATTCGCCTTGATGTCCTCATTTTGCTGCGCGGTATGCCCAAGGTTCGTCTGATCAATGAATGCCTTGTTATCCTCGTTTTGTTTGATTGTCGTATAATCCTGTGCTCTGCTGATCGTTGTAAATTCGATTGAACCAAATGCCATCGTCATCCCTCCTACAACGGAACCATCTTTACTTCTCCCGCAACCCGTTCAAACCGGCAATACTTGTAGCTGCTCTGCACCACCATGGACACATCGCCGATCACAATTGTAGTGCCGGCGTACACTTCTCCCGTCACCTCGACCGTCGCACGCTTCTGCGTCTCAAACGCCTGCTGCAGCGTCTGCATTTTATCGCTCAGCTGCATGAGCTGCTGTTTGTTTTCCTCTGTCTGTCTGGCCAGCTCTGTGATATAGGTCAGCTGTTCCTTCGTAAAATGCACACCCTTCGCACGCTTCTGGGCAAAGCTTGTGATGATCGGCTGCGCATTGCGGATCTCCTTCATCAGATCGCCCGTCAGCTTGGACACCTCCACGTACTCCTTCTTCAGCGTCGGATTCACGCCGACCTCCACAATGGTTCTGGCGCCCATCTGCGCGCCGAGCGTTTTGACCTCGATCCGGCTGCCGGCCTGCAAATGGCCGCCTGTCGCCAAACCGCGCTTACCGCTCACCACGATGGCGTCTCCCGCGGATACATTGCTGTACATGATACTCTCCGCACTGATATAACCATTCTGCGCGGTGGCCTGCGCGTTCTCAATGAACTTGGCCACGATATTGCCGCCGGCTTCGAGCGTTCCCTTGCCCATGCCGTTCATCCCTCTGGCAATGATGATGTTGCCCTCCGAGAAAATGTGCGCACCCTCGACAACACCGTTGATGACCACATTGCCGCTGGCCCGCACGGTGAAGTTGGTCGCCACATTGCCGTTGATCTGCACACTGCCGTTAAACTCGATATTGCCGGTGGAAATATCCACATTTTCCACCTCGTAGACATCCGAGACAAATACCTTGTCCTCCACCAGCATCACATGGCCGTCCACCATGGAGCGGATCTCCAGTTTATCCTCCGACTGCTCCACCTCTCTGCCGAATTTCAGTGTCTTATTCTTCACATCCCGTGGCTTCACCGGCGCGCCGAACACGTTCATGCCGACCTCGCCCACATCCGCAGGCGTCAGCCTTGCCAACAGATCACCCTTTGCACAGTGATTGATCACGTTCAGATGGAAGAAATCGACACTGCCGTCCTCCTGCATCGTCGGCCGCACACGCAGATCCGTGTTGAAGAAATACTCGATCTCCGCGTCCTTTCCATGTCTGGGCGCCTTCCCCTTGGCCACGACAAAATCGGTACAGTAGACTCCCGCCGATTGGAAATGCGCCTGCACCTCGTCCGTTACGATTCCGTAAACGATATTTTTATATTTTAAATCTGTGAGAAATTCGTTCAATGACATGCGGCTGCCCGTCTCCGAGGGCGGATAAAACCGTGCCGTAACCTGCATACTGTCCTGACTGACTGTCAGTTTATAGGTCTCGTGGATGACCGGGCAGGCGTCCTTGCCCAGCTGACACATGATCTCCCTGCCGGAAGTGAGGAAGCTGTTGACCACCTTCACATCATATCCGATCTTTTGTCCGTCGAGCCACTCCATCACCTCATTGACTGCAAGCGGGGCGCCTCCGTCCTTTGGCGGGAAAAATTTGATCCCGAACCCACCGCCCGGGGCATTTAAAATTTGAAAGTATCCGTTCTGCATAAGCATCTCCCTCAAGCAAAATCATGAAGCATCAACCGGTCAATATACCCATGTAGTTCCCCATCTTCGTCTTCATTTTCTGCAGAGCCCGCGTATGGAGCTGTGAGACTCTGGACTCTGACACCTCCAGGATATTACTGATCTCCTTCAAGGTCAGTTCCTCATAATAATACAGGGTGATCACCTTCTGCTCTTTCTCTGTGAGAAGCTTTAACGCCTCCCCCAGCATCTGCGTCAACTCCGCCTGCTCGATATTTTCCTCCGGTCCCACAAACTGTGCCGTCGTGTGACGCCCGTACTCCTGGGACACATCACTGCCCTGCTCCATGAATTCATTCAGGGATACCAGGCCGGTGATCTTCATCTGGGATTGCCAGTCCAGATATTCGTCATCCGAAATCCCGAGCGCCCTGGCGATGTCCTCGTCGCTGGCCGCATGCCCCGTCTCCTGCTCAATCTGCCGGATACAGGCCTCTATCTTTTTTTGTTTCTGACGAATCGTTCTGGGAATCCAGTCCATCCTGCGGATCTGATCCAGAATAGACCCCCGAATCCGCAGACTTGCATATGTCTCAAACTTTACTTCCTTCATGTAGTCGAACTTGTCGATCGCATCGATCAGTCCGAAAATACCGTAGCTCACCAGATCCTCATACTCCACATTGTATCCAAGATACATGCTGAGTCGTCCGGCGACCACTTTTACCAGAGGTGCAAATTCCAATATGATCTTTTCGCGCAGTTCCGGAGTCTTTGTCTTCGCATAGCTCTCTAGCAGTTTCTTCTTCCCCGCTTCATCCATTGGAACCACCACCTCCTTTATCCTATGTTATGTGTTATATGTACTATAATTGCTCCGGATGGTCAAAGGCATCTTCCATACCCAGATCCAGATCCAGCTCTGATTCCTTCTCTATGACCTCACCCTCGGCCGCAAGGCGTTTTTCATTCTGTTCGTCGAAAAAATCCAGTGTCCATTGGATCAGGCATCCCAACCCGTAAAACAGCACCAACACGACAAACAAAATAATCAGCTGATGCAGCAGCGCATAGCGGCGGATGATATTGACCACACAAGTCACCGTGCCTGCGGAAAGCATCAGAACCAAAGCAATATTTCTCCTATTCATAAAAACCCTCAACTCAAATCGTCTTCTCCGGTTTACCCACCGCACGGATGATATAATCACCCGTCTCCGGGAAAAAGACCACCGTCCGTCCGTAGTTAGCACCGGTGTCCTGTGCCAGCACAGGGATACCGAATTCCTTAAGTTTTTTGATACAAGCCTCCGCATTACGCAGCCCCACCTGCACCATATCCGCCTTGCCCTGGAAGGAAAACATGGTCGCCCCGCCGGCAATCTTCGCCGTCATACGGTTTCTTCTGGCGCCCATCGCCTCCATCTGTCGTACCAGCTCCTCGATTCCGGTGTCCGCGAACTTCGGTGCGCTGATCTTTGCACTGCGCATGGCCGTGCTGTCCGGCAACATAATATGTGCAAGCCCGCCGATCTTGGTCACGGGATCACGCAGCGCAATGCCGATACAGGAGCCCAATCCCAGCGTCGTCAATCCGTCCGGACTCACACAGGTCTTGAGATCTGCCATTCCTACTTTTATGATTTCGCCCATTCCTCTTCACCTTCAAACAATTAATCTATCGGCATTCCAAGTGACCCCAGAATCTTTGCATAGGAATCCAGATCCGGTATCAAAATAAAATACCCATCGATCTCAATCTCATCAAAAAACTGAGACTGGATCATCAGAATGTTGTCTCCGAAGATACCGAATTTGATCGCAGGTACGCTCAAGATCGCTCCTGCCATATCCACCGCAAGCTCTGGCGGCGTCGGTTGAATCTTCATGTTGGTTATCACGGAAAGCGAATTCAAGTACGCGCCGGTGATAATATTGCCCACCTCCCGCATTGCGGAAAGCTCCATCTCCGTGAACTCATCCCCGGGAGAGGCCATACCCATCATCAGCTTATTGATCAGATGCTTTGCACTGCTTTTCTCTACGAGGAACATCATGCTGCCGGTGATATCGCCCTCCACGCCGAGGAACACGCCAACCATGATCTGTTCTTCCCCACCTACCACTTCTCCGATTTCCGAGAATTCCATCAATTTGATCTGGGGAACACGCATATCCACCTTGCAGTTGAGCATCTGTGAAAGCGCGGTCATCGCATTGCCGGCACCGATATTGCCCAATTCCTTCAGGACATCCATGTAAGTTTCCGAGATATTCTCCAGATTCATACCACCCATATAATTTCTCCTTGTTTCGCTATACTCGCTCCTAGCCGTTCACTTCCAGCGTAATTGCATTCAAATCCAGCAAAGAGACCAGATCTCCGCCGTTTTTGCCGATTCCGTTGATAAAGCTGGTCTTTCCGTCCTTGTTCTCATGCGAAATCTTCTCGATATTGTCCTCGCTCAGCGTGACAACCTCACGCACCTCGTCCACGATGATGCCGAGTACGCCTGCTGCCTCGCTCTTCAGGATGATGATTCTGGTCGCCTTGGTATATTCGTCCCCGGGAAGTCCCATCTTCAGCCGCAGGCTGACCACCGGGATCACCTCGCCGCGCAGATTGATGACGCCCTTTAAGTAAGGCGGCACCTTGGGCACTCGGGTGATGTTCTGCATCCGCACGATATTGTCCACATAGCGGATGTCGATTCCGTACTGTTCCTCTCCCAGTCTGATCACGATATACTGCAGACTGCCGGACAGATGGCTCTCCTTTCCGCCCGCCTTTGCTATTTCATTTTTCACACTAAGCTGATCCATAACTGTGCACTCCTTTCCTTACAGTAACGCGTTTGCATCCAGAATCAGAGCAACCTCGCCGTCGCCCAGAATGGTCGCACCGCTGATAAATTTGCACTGCTTGATGTATGCGCCGAGGGACTTGATTACGATTTCCTGCTGTCCGATCAGATCGTCCACCACAAGACCCGCCATCTTGTCACCTTTCTTGACGATCACCACGATCAGGCTCTCATCGGATCCCTTGCTCTCAATGTCAAGGAGTTCATTCATACGGATCAACGGAATCACCGTGCTGCGCAGGTTGATCACTTCCTTATTCTCCACCAGCTTGATGTCCGTGGGCAACACGTTCTCGATCGACTGGATAGAGCCCAGTGAGATCGCGTATTTCTCGCCGCCGACAATCACCATCAAGGTCTGAATAATCGCCAGGGTAAGCGGCAGTCTGATGGTCCAGGTACTTCCCTCGCCCAGCTTGGATTTCACTTCCACCTCGCCGGAAAGGGACTCAATCTTGGACTTCACCACGTCCAGACCAACGCCGCGTCCGGACACGTCCGTCACCTGCTTCGCCGTGGAGAAGCTGGGCAGGAACAGCAGATCGATAATCTCTTTCTCGCTCATGCCGGCCGCCTGCTCCGGCGTGATCGTTCCGCGCTCAATCGCTTTATTCTTCACAGCCTCTGTATCAATACCATTACCGTCATCCCGCACCTCGATGACAACATTGTTGCCATCCTGATACGCATCCAGGAAAATGGAACCCACAGGATCCTTGCCGCGCTGTGCACGCAGCTCCGCATCCTCCAAACCATGGTCCGCAGAGTTGCGCAGCAAATGCATCAGCGGGTCGCCGATCTCGTCCACCACGGTACGATCCAGCTCGGTCTCCTCACCGGTCATGTACAGCTCCATCTTCTTATTCAGTGTCTTGGACAGGTCACGGATCATGCGGGGGAATTTATTCACCACACTCTCAATGGGCACCATGCGAACCTTCATCACCGACTCATGCAGATTGGTGGTCACGCTCTCCAGGTACTCGATCTGCTCATTGAAACCGGAATTGGTATTCTGCTCCTGACCGGATGCCGAAACCAGTGAGTTCTTCGCAATAATCAGCTCGCTGACCAGATTCATCAACACATCCAGTTTCTCGATATCCACACGCACGGTACGGTTCACCACCGGTTTGCCGGCTGCAGGTTTCTTCTCATTGTTATTCTTTGCCGCAGGCGCATTCTGCTGTGTCGCCTTGGGCTCCTCCACCACCGCAGGCTTCGCAGCCTCCTGAACAGGCGCCTTGGGCTCCTCGATCGGACGGTAATTCTTCGTATCCTCCAGAACGAGCAGTTCGCCATCCACGCGCTCGATCTCCGAAACGCTGCCCGCCAGGCGGATCAGCTCGTCTAACGGCAGCTCACTCAACACGATCATCGTGAAGTCTCTGTCGAATTTCTCATCCTCCACGTCCTGGGTGCTGGGATCGGACACGATGATCTCGCCCTGCTCCTCCAGTGCTTTGAATACCAGAAAGGCTCTCGCTGCCTTCAGAATGCAGTCCTCCTGAATCGTCACGGTGATGCCGTAAGCCTTGCTGCCGGCCTTCGCCGCCTCCGTGATCACATGGATCTGAGAGTCATCCAGCGCGATATTGTTCCATTTCTTTTCAGCGGGCGCCGTCTGCTCCTTCTCCGCTGCCTTCTCCGCCTTGACTGCGTCCGCATCTCCACCGCCTGCCTCATTGTGGAGAATATCATTTAACATCTTGATGAGCGGCTCGTTTTCATTGGTGCCCTCATCTGCCGTCTGCTGAATATTGTTGGTATACTCCTCCAATGCATCCAGACACTGGAACAACACGTCAATCATTTCAGGCTGTACCTTAATGTTGCCGTTGCGCACTTCCGAAAATACATTTTCCATATCATGGGTCAGATTCTGCATCCGCTTGTATCCCATGGTTCCCGCCATTCCCTTCAGGGAATGCGCCGCGCGGAAAATCTCATTGATGGTATCCATGTTCTCCGAGTCAGCTTCCAGATCCAGAATCTGGGTATTCAGATTCTGCAAGTGCTCCTTGGTCTCATCCAGGAAAATCTCAAGATATTGACTTACGTCCATATGCTCCTCCATTCTGCCGTTTGCGGCTTCCTTTTGATCGGTTTTTATCTGATGGAATTGGCTTTCGCTATGATTTGTGCGGTCACCCTGTCGAGCGGCACCTCTTCGTTGGCCAGCCCCGCGGCGACCACATTTTTCGGCATACCGTACACAACGCAGGTATCCTTATTCTGTGCGATCACATAGACATCCTTGCGCCGCTTCAGGTTCCGGATGCCCTCGGTGCCGTCCGCCCCCATGCCGGTGAGCACCGCGCATATGATCTTGTCATAACCGCAGTCCGCAAGGGATTCATACATGTAATTGGCACAGGGCTTCACCCCCTCGCGGGTAGGTTCGTCCAGATAATGAATCACATGCCGGCCGCTGCGGTCCTTCCGCACCGTCATATGAAGGCCGCCCATCGAGATATAGGCAGTACCCCTTTTTACTTCCTCGCCTTCCTCCGCTTCCTTCACCTTGATCCCGCACACCCCGTCCAGTCGCTGTGCCAGAGATGCCGTAAATCCATGCGGCATATGCTGTACAACCAGCACCGGCAGATCAAATCCTGCGGGAATCTGGGAGAAAACGGATTGAAGCGCGCGCGGCCCGCCAGTGGAGCTCGCTATTGCTACAATTTTTGAATTCACGTTCAAACCCTCTTTCCAAAGAAAATTATACCACACCCAATTCTTCTCATAAGTGCATAGTAACATCTCGAGAGTAATTTTTCAAAATTAATCACGCTTCTGACGACTCCTGCGCTCCTCTTCAAAAATAAAGCGTATGATCTCTTCCCTTGTCGTCACGTCCATATTGTAGTACTGTACTCTGTGCTCGAAGCTGCCCGGCTTGTTAGCCAGCTCCTGCGCGGAAAGCACCTTGCCGATCACCTCATAGAGCTTGTTCTGCCCGTTTTTGAGCAGATGATAATTGCAGTAGACGAGACTCCCCGGCTCATATTTCTGATCGGATACGAACCGCAGGCCGCCGCCGCTGATATCCACGATGATGCTGCGCTTTAAGGGCAGCCCCGGCTGCAGCATATACGGGGATTTGCTCTCCACTGCCTGCACCTCTTCCTCCTCCAGACTTCTCGAGCACATCTCCAACGCACAGCTGAAACGATAGTATTCTCTACGCTGATATTTTCTCAGGTTACTGGTCAGCTCCACGCGCAAAATATACACGTTGTTGCTCTTGTAACGATCAGCGATCCGCGCAAAGCACTGATAGAGTCCCGTCGTTCCGTAAAAGACCATATCGTACTCCCCGTCGACGGGCAGCAGGATCAGTTTGGTCTTCTCCATGGGCATGGTGATCTCCAACGTATCCTCCGATAAAATCTCATATACCTTGCTCTGGTAAACCCGCTGTTTCTCATCGTCGTCATTCCTAAGCCGGCGTTCCACCGCCTGCAACTCAATTCTGTCACCCAGTGAGATGAATTTTGAAAGCATGTTTTTTGACTCCTTTTACGGTTTTTACATCTTTGATATCATATGTGAGAAAAATGCAGCCATCCCCCGCTTCGGCTGGCGCTCCGCCTCCTCCTTGTCGAGCAGCCGCAGCGCGATCTTCTCATACGCCAGAGAGGATTTGGCCGCCGGATGCTGAATGGATACCGGCATCTGCTGCATCACCGCGTTCACCAGCTGCGGATCCTGCGGCACACAGCCCAGATAAGTCATGGGGATCTTTAAGTATCTCGTCACGACCGCATTCAGCTTGTTGAACAGATTCTGTCCCTCCGCCGCCTTCTCCACACGGTTCGCAAGCATTTTCACCTTGGTGTCCGACGAGCGGAAACGCGGGTGCCGGTATAGCGCCTTTAACAGCGAATAAGAATCCGTGATAGACGTCGGTTCCGGCGTCGTCACCAGCAGGATCTCGCCGCTGGCCACGAGGAACTCCAGCACCGCGTCGGAGATACCCGCGCCCGTGTCCACGATGATGATGTCCGCGATGGCGTCCAACTGCACCAGATTCTTGATGATGTAATTTAAATAGTCTCGACTTAAGTTCGCCATGCCGGCAATGCCGGAGCCGCCGGAGATAAAGCCCACGTCCATCGGTCCCCAAGTGATGATGTCCTTGATGTTTTTGCCCTGATAAATCAAGTCGCACAGATTAAATTTCGGCACCGCGCCGAACATGATCTCGATATTGGCCAGCCCGAAGTCCGCGTCCAGAATGATGACCCGCTTGCCCAGCTTGCGGAACTGCACTGCCAGATTGATCGATGTATTGGATTTCCCCACGCCGCCCTTGCCGCTTGTCACCGTAATCACCCGGGCCAACGGTCGTGTCTGGTTGCTCGCTTTTATGATGCGCAATTGTTCTGCTTGATCCATTGTATGCCCTCCTTAGCCGGATCCTGATCCGTCAAGCCTTTCCCCCCAATAATTGTTTTACGGTCTTCTGCGGGTTGAACCGCTCGATGTCGTTAGGCACGTTCTGCCCGTAGGTGACATACGCGATGGGTGATCCCGCATAAAGCTTTATATTCAAAAGATTTCCCAGTGTCGTCGTCTCATCCAGCTTGGTGAAAATCAGCTGGTAATCCGTGATTTCCTTGTAATTGCCTGCGATTTTGATCAGATCCTTATACTTCGTCGCCGCGCTCAGCACCAGGAATACCTGCACCGGATACCGCTCCTTCATGGCATCCAGGTACTGCTTCATTTTGCCGAGCTGCTCCTCGTTCTGATGGGAGTGCCCCGCTGTATCCACGAGAATGTAATCCTGATCGGCAAAATCCTCTATCGCCTGCACCAGCTCCTCCGGACTGTAGATCACCCGCGACGGAATCTCCAGAATCTGCGCGTAGGTGCGCAGCTGCTCTGCCGCAGCGATCCGGTAGGTGTCGGTACTCAGAAGCGCCGTCTTTTTCTTCTGCTCCACCACAAAGCTGGACGCCAGCTTCGCGATGGTCGTGGTCTTGCCCACGCCGGTCGGGCCGATAAAGAACACAATCTTCGGTCCGACCTTGGACGGCAGGATACCGTCCGTCTTGCCGAATTTCAAAATAATTTTCTGGTAAATGCTGGCCAGAATATAGTCGAGCGGGGTGTTTGCCTTTCTGTTCCGGTCCAACTCCTCCAGAATCTGATTGGCGTATTTTTCATCCACCTCATTTTCGATCATGGTATTGTACAGCAGCCGGACAAACTTTTCCTGCTCATCGTTCTGATCCTTTGCGGCCTTTCCGGTTTGGGCACCGCCCGCGGTCTTTGCCGCGCCGCGCCCATTCTGATCACCGCCCGCGGTGCGTTCCTCCGGACTCTGCTGATCCTCATTCTGCCGGCGCAGCTGGCTCTCCAACAGGGTCTGCAGACTGTCCAGCTTTTGCTCGATACTGCTTTGGTCGCTCTGGGATGCGAGATGCAGGCTCTGCTGCGCCGCGACCACCTTGGCGATCTGCTGCACAGCCTCGCGCTCCGGCTCCCTGGCCTGCGTGCGCACGGGCTCCTCCTCCTTGGCGACAGTCACCTCTGTCTGCTTCGCCTTGAACATGGACAGTGCGCCCCTGGCCTTCACCAACCGCACGTTCATGACCACAATGCCCTCGCCCAATTCCTTCTTGGCTGCTGCGGTTGCCTCTGCCTCGTTTTTCCCCGTAAACTTCTTGATTATCATGCTATCGTCACCATCCCAACTGACTGTAATTCAACATTTGATTCAATCTCATTATAGGATACAACCACCAGATCCCGATAGTACTCCTCTGTCAAACGTTTGAAATAAATACGCACAATGGGCGAAGTGATAATGATCGGCGCTTTTCCCAGATTCTCCAGCTTTTTGATCTCCGCCCCGACGGAGTCGATGATCGCCCGCGCCTTGGCGGGATCCAGATTGATAAACGCACCGTTCTCGGTCTGCTTCACACTGCCCATGATCTCCTGCTCCACCTTCGGATCCAGGGTGACCACGCTGGTCGCCTCATTTGCCGCAAAATACTTGGTGGAGATGGCACGCTTCAGGCTCTGCCGCACATACTCCGTCAAAATATCCGTATCCCGTGTGGTGGTGGCATAATCCGCCAGCGTCTCCATGATGGTCAAAAGATCCCGGATGGAGATTCCTTCCTTCAGCAGGTTCTGCAATACCTTCTGTATCTCGCCGAGGCCCAGCAGCTTGGGCACCAGCTCGTCCACCAACGACGGGTTGGTCTCTTTCATGTTGTTGATCAGATTCTGTACATCCTGACGCGTCAAAAGCTCCGCGATATACTGTCTTATGATCTCCGTCAGGTGGGTGGCGATGATCGAAGGCGGATCCACCACGGTATAACCGAGGCTCTCCGCGCGCTCTCTCTGCCCCTCTGTGATCCAGGTGGCCGGCAGATGGAAGGACGGCTCGAAGGTCGGGATACCGGTGATCTCCTCCTCCACGTAACCGGGATTCATCGCCATATAATGGTCAAATAAAATTTCTCCTTCGCTGACCTGTATGCCCTTGATTTTGATAATATACTGGTTCGGATTCAACTGGATATTGTCCCGCAGACGGATGATCGGCACCACGGTACCAAGCTCCAACGCGATCTGCCGCCTGATCATCACCACGCGGTCCAGCAGGTCGCCGCCCTGATTGACATCCGCCAGAGGGATGATGCCATAACCGAATTCCAGCTCGATGGGATCCACCTGCAGCAGGCTGTTCACGTTCTCCGGCTGGCGGATCTCCTCCGCTTCGACCTCCTCCGTGTCCACTTCCTGCTCGATCTGGGCCACCTCCAGGTTGCCGGCGATCATTCTGCCGCCCACGACGAACAGCATCCCCATGCCCACGAACAAAATGGTGTTCAGCTCCGTAGCGACGCCTAAAAAGGCCAGCGTTCCGCCCACCAGATACATCACCTTCGGAATGCCGAAAAGCTGTTTGATAATCTCACCGCCGAATTCTGCCTCCTTGCTGCCCTTCGTCACCAAAATACCGGTGGACAGAGAGATCAGCAGGGACGGGATCTGGCTCACCAGACCGTCACCGATGGTCAGAATGCCGTAATTTTGCAGCGCTGTATTCACATCCATACCGCTGCGCAGCACGCCCATGGCGATACCGCCCACAAAGTTCAGCGCTGTCAGCACAAGGCCGGCCGTCGCATCTCCCTTTACATACTTCACGGCACCATCCATGGAGCCGAAGAAACTGGATTCCTCCTGAATCTTGTCTCGTCTCCGTTTTGCCTCTTTATCATCAATCGTCCCTGTGTTGAGGTCTGCATCGATGGCCATCTGCTTACCGGGCATTGCGTCCAGTGTGAATCTTGCCGTTACCTCAGCCACACGCTCAGAACCTTTGTTGATCACGAGGAACTGCACGAGGATCATGATGATAAACACAATCGCACCGATGATGATATCACCGCCGCCGACGAACGCGCCGAAGGTCTTTACCACGTTTCCCGAATCGCCGGTGGCGAGGATCAGTCTCGTGGACGACACGTTCAGGCCAAGGCGGAAAATGGTCGTGAACAACAGGATCGTGGGGTAAAACGACATGTCGAGTACTTCCTTGGAAAACATGCTCACAAAGAGGATCGTAAAGCCCATCGCGATGTTGAAGGCCATAAACACATCGAGTACTGCCGCCGGAAGAGGCACAATGAACATGATAAATGCGATAAGCATATAGAGTGCGACCATCGCATCGGTCTTTTGCAGCTTTGTGGGCATGTGTCCTCCTCCTTTCGTTTTCGTACGGATCTGGGTAATTGCGAAACACAGTTACTGTATGAGTGTCATTGTGCACATTGTATATGCCCAATTCTACGCCTAAAAATTTGTGTTTCGCAAACAGCTATCGCACGGATCGGTACCAGTACCGTTGTGCGAATAGCATTTACGCTAAATTGCTATAAACCAGGCTCCGGCCAAACTACACCGTCCGATTGTGCGTTTTGCGCTGCGGAGCCTGAGACCGACGCATCGCGAGAGCCACTGCTCGCGGCGATGCGTGTCCCGGGCTCAGCGGAGCGAATAGCGCATCCGTACAAGCGGACGGTGCAGTTTGGCAGGGAGCCGGACCGTTTCATTTTTACACCTTGCCCTGCAGATGGTACACGAACGCCAGCACTTCCGCCACAGCCTGGTACAGCTCCGGCGGCACAGCCTGCCCCACGTCCACATTGGCGTAGAGCATACGGGCGAGCGGCTTGTTTTCCACGATCTCGACATGGTGTTCCTTCGCCACTTCTTTGATTCGCCGTGCAAGGTAGTCCTCCCCTTTGGCCAGGACGATGGGCGCCTCCGCGATCTCGGGCGCATAGCGGATGGCCACAGCGTAATGCGTCGGGTTCGTGATCACCACGTCCGCCTGCGGCAGATCCTGCATCATACGGCGCTGGGAAGCCTCCCGCATCTTCTGTCGGATCCTGCCCTTGATCTGCGGATCTCCCTCGGATTGCTTGTACTCATCCTTGATCTCCTGCTTGGTCATACGCATATCTTTCGCAAACTTAAACTTTTGATAGGCAAAATCCGCCGCCGCGATCACCATGTACATCGCCGCGATGCGGATGCCCAGATCCGTCACGGTGGTGAGCAGAAGCTTCAGCGCGTCCAGCAGCGGCATATCGTAGAGCAGAAAGATCAGATTCCACTTGTCCTTTAGAAAATTATAACACATATACAGGATCAAGCCAATCTTTGCAACTGCTTTGATCAATTCCACCAGCGAATTCAGTGAGATGATCTTTTTGAGTCCCGAGATCGGATTGAACTTGCTCAGCTTCGGCTGCATGGGCTTGGCGGTGGGCTTCCACCCGACCTGGGTCACATCGCACAAGAACGCGATGCTCAGGCCGATTAACAGGATCGGCGCCATGATCAGCATACACCGCAACAACATCATTCGAAAGGTCAGCACCATATCACCCTGCGGCATGTAGCCGCGCCAGAACACGATGGTATCTGCGATTCTTTCGTAAAAATACTTGAAAATATCCAAAAACTGCCGGCCCATCGTGGGCACCCACAGACGCAGCAGCAAAAACAGCGCTAAAATGCCAAAGCCGTTTGCAATCTCACGGCTCTTGGCCACCTGCCCTTCCTTGCGGGCATCGCTCAGTTTTTTCTCAGTGGCGGGTTCTGTCTTCTCACCGCCCTGCCCTTCTGCAAAAAACTGCAGATTATACTGCATGATCATACGCTATCTCCTAGGGCTGTATGGCCTCTACAAACGAGACAATGACCGTCTTCATTTCCTGAAAAATAAAATCCGAAGCGCCCGGCATCATTTGCACCGTGAGGAACAACACGCCAAGTCCCACAAGCACCTTCAGCTGCATACCCACCGCAAACATATTCATTTGCGGGGAAACCTTGGCAGTGATGCCCAGCACCGCGTTTAAGATCAGAATCACACAAAAGATCGGCAGCACAATGCGAAACCCGATGATCACGTAATCACTCAAAAACCGGGTCATGGCATCCACCAGATTCTGCGAGCGGAACACTGCGCCGCCCACCGGAATCAACACAAAGGTGTCCGCCAGCGCGCCGAGCAGGTACCGGTACATGCCTGTGGCGATCATGATCAGCGAAAAGGAGTACTGATACAGGACGCCCGTGATACTCGTCTGCTGTCTCGTGTTCGGATCCATCAGCGTCACCATGGAAAGTCCCGTCTCCATATCCGCGATGGAACCGGCAAAATTCAGAATGGCCACGCAGATATTGGCACCGAAGCCGATGAGAATCCCTGCGATCCCCTCCTTGAGCACCAGCACGGCATAGTCCAGCACCGTCTCATAAAGCAGAACCTCTGTGGGCGTCATCGTGCCATACAAAAGCGACGCCACAAAGATGCTCAGTCCGACGCGGATCCGCGCCGGCGTATTGTTCATGCTGAAAAACGGTGCGCTGAACACAAAACAGGACACCCGCACCAGAATCAGCAGGAAATATTCCAGATCATATATGGAAAAGGAAAAATCGATCATAGATCAACCCTTCTTCACTACCGATGTATGTACAGGCTGAAGTCCTGCCACATCTCTGTGGTAAACTCTACCATTTTGGTCATCATCCAACCGCCGATCAGCGTCAGCGTCAGGAACACCCCGACGATCTTCGGCACAAATGTAAGCGTCTGCTCCTGAATGGAAGTGGCCGTCTGAAAAATACTGACCAGCAGACCGATGACAAGCGACACAAGCAGTGGCGGCAAAGACACCTGAATGATCAGGAATAATGCCTTACTCGTCATTTCTGTAACCGCATCAACTGTCATAGACTCACCCTCCTATCAGTAAAATGTCATCACCAGCTGACCGATGATCAGCGCCCAGCCGTCCGCCAACACAAACAACAATATCTTAAACGGCATGGAAATCGTCGTCGGCGGCAGCATCATCATACCCATACTCATCAATGTGGACGCCACCACCATATCAATCACCAGAAACGGAATATAGATCATAAAGCCGATCCAGAACGCGGTGCGCAGCTCACTGATCAAAAAGCTGGGGATCAGTACGGAGTTCGGGATGCTCTCAATCTCGCCATCCCACTCTCTGTCCGCGATCTGCATGAACAGCTCCACATCCTTCAGCTGCGTCTGGGGATACATAAACTCCCGCAGCGGCTGCATCGCTTTCTCCAGAGCCTCATCCTGAGCGATCGTGCCCTCGTTGAACGGCTGAATCGCCTGTTCATTGATCTGGTTAATCGTGGGCTCCATGATGAAAAATGTGAGGATCAGCGCCAGTCCCACCAGGATCTGGTTCGGCGGTGCCGTCTGCGTATTGAGCGCCGCTCTGGTAAAATGCAGCACGATCAGGATCCGCGTAAAGGAGGTCATCATGATGATCAGGATCGGCGCGATGGAGATTAACGTCAATGTGATCAGAATCCGCAATGCCCCGTTGAGCGATCCGTTGTCATTATTGACCGTGAGAGTCACGGAATTGACGGTGTTGAGCTGGTTGAGCTCCTCCGGCGTCTGTGCGGTCCCCGCGGGCTCTCTGACCGTCGACACTGACGTATCTCCCGTCAGCCCCCGATCCTCAGATGCCAACACCTTCCCCATACCGCCAAATATTCCTTGAACACACAATATGCCCACCGTAACCAGCAGGCATACGAAAAAACAAAAGCTACGAATAGCTTTTGTTTTTACCATTATTTGTTTTCCAGTTCGCTTAGGTTTTCTCATTCATCCTCATCCTTTGTCCCGGTCCGGTCACTGGAATTTAATTTTATCGTCTTGTCAAATAATTCCTTGAAGCTTGTCCGCTTCGCGGAAGGGTCATCCAATGTCAGCTCGTCCTCCGACACTTCGCCGAGCATCGTAACCGTGTCCTTACACACGGCGATGACCATGTATGTTTTGCCCGCTCTCACAATCTGCAGATATTTATTCTGGCTGATGCGCGCAGTCTCTATGATCTCTATGTTACCGCGACTCATTTGGCTCTGATAATTCGCCGTCCATCTGGTCACCCAGGCCGTAACCCCCAGCACAAGAATAAAAATGATCAGCACAGTAAAAAACTGCAAAATATTCCCTGCCGCCAGGAGTGTGCCCATCAGCCCACGACCTTCTTTACAGCCTCAATCACGCGATCCGCCTGGAACGGCTTCACGATGAAGTCCTTCGCGCCGGCCTGGATCGACTCGATTACCATCGCCTGCTGACCCATTGCGGAACACATGATCACCTTGGCGCCGGCGTCCAGCTTCTTGATCTCCTTGAGTGCCTGAATTCCATCCATCTCGGGCATGGTGATATCCATCAAAACAAGATCCGGACTAACCTCCTTGTACTTCTCCACAGCCTTCAATCCATTCTCTGCTTCGCCTGCAACATTGTAACCGTTTTTGGACAGGATGTCCTTGATCATCATTCTCATAAATGCCGCATCATCGCAGATTAAAATATTTTTTGCCATCGTTTTCCCTCCATTGGTATGACACTTATTTTAGTATAGCATAAATCCGGGTGTTTTGTCAGCTATTATTTGATAATTTCTGTTACCCTGATACCAAAATTCTCCTCGATCACAACAACCTCGCCTCTCGCAACAAACTTTCCGTTGACCAGAACATCGATCGGTTCTCCGGCGATCCGGTTCAGCTCGATGATCGTTCCGGGTGAAAAATCCAGAATTTCGGAGATCGACTTGGTGGTTCTGCCGAGCTCCACCGTCACCTCCAGCGGAACGTCCTTGATCAGGCCAATGTTCTCCTGACCTGAAGCGCTCTGCATATCACCGGAAAAGCTCGTAAACTGGGCTGGCTGCACATTCACATTGGCTTGCGGCGCTCCCATACCGGGCATTCCCTGCATCGGCATTCCCTGCATCGGCATCCCATTCATCATGCCCATACCAGGCATCATCCCCATGCCAGGCATCATTCCCATACCGGGCATCATTCCCATGCCATTCATGCCCTGCATGCCGCTCATGTCCATGCCGTTCATGCCCATGCCCTGCATACCGTTCATGCCTTGCATGCCGCTCATATCCATGCCGTTTATACCCTGCATCGGGCTGCCGTTCATCGGCATGCCCATGCCGCCCATCTGCTGTCCCGCATCCATGGGGGCGGGCTGCGGTGCCGCGGGTGCCGCCGGCTCCTCGGCCGCGACCGGTTCCGGTGCGCTGGTGCCCATCTGATTGCTGATAAAGGTGTCCACCAGCTTCTTGGCGAAATCAATCGGATACAGCTGCATAATGGTGGAATCCACCAGGGTATCAATCTGCATCCGGAAGGAAATTTTCACAAACACACCGCCCAAAAACGGGGAAATCTCTTCTCCGGCATTGACCTTCGTCAGATCCAGCAGCGAAGAGGTGGGCGGGCTGATATCAATCAGCGAATTCAGCATCGTGGAAAGAGAAGTCGCCGATGAACCCATCATCTGGTTCATCGCCTCTGAGATCGCGCTCAAATGCAGCTCTCCCAGCTCTCCCTCCGTATTGGTACCGTCTCCTCCCATCATCAGATCCGTGATAATCTTTACATCTCGCTCCTTGAGCACCAAGATGTTGGTACCGTCCAATCCAACCGTATATTTGATCTGTGTGAATACACAGGGTTTCTCGTACTCCTCCAGAAGGCTGTCCCACGTAGCCATCTCCACAACCGGCGTCGTGATATTCACCTTCCTGTTTACCAGCGAATACAGCGTTGTGGCAGAGGATCCCATACTGATGTTGGCCACCTCGCCGATCGCGTCCTTCTCCACATCCGACAGTGTCTCGTCGGGATTCATGGTCGCTCCCGCTCCAGAAAAATAATTGTTATTGGCGGCTTGGGGATCCAGGGACGGTGTCGAGCCCAGCAGCTCCTCCGGCAACTCCGGCGGTGTATCTCCGGAAAGATCCATCCCGCTCAACAGGGCATTAATTTCGTCCTGTGAAAGCATTCCGTCCATCGTTTATTCCTCCTCTCTCACCACTGATGTAATCCGCACCGCATACGCGTCATTGTTGGCGCCGGGCAGCGCGGTGAATTTCCTGATATTGCCCACATAGATATCCATATCGTCCTCCACCTTCGCGTTCAGGCGGATGCAGTCGCCCACCTGCAGGTTCAAAAAGTCGCTGACGGAAATGGTGCTCTTGCCGAGCACCGCCTTGATCGGCACGGTGACCTTGCGCACAAGGGACTCGATGTGATCCATATAGTCCTCGTCGTGATTCTCCTGCATGGAAGCGAACCAGTACTTGGTACTGAGTCGATCCATCACATCCTCCAGCGTGAAGAACGGCAGACAAAAATTGATAAATCCTTCCACATCCCCGATCTTCACATTCAACGTGACGATGGCGATCATATCGTTCGGCGCGATCACCTGCGCAAACTGCGAGTTGGTCTCCACGCGGGAAAGCACCGGCGATATCTCGATCACATTCCGCCAGGGCTCCCTGAGCAGCTGCGTCAACATGACCAATATCTTTTGTATGATGGAAAGCTCTATCTCTGAAAAATCTCTCTTTTTCTCCAATGTCGTCCCCGCGCCGCCCAACATGCGATCCAACATGGCATACGCGAGGTTGGTCGCGAGATCCACAATGATCATGCCATTTAGCGGATTGAAATTGATGATTCCCAGAATCACGGGATTCGACAGTGCATTGGAAAACTCACTGAAGGTGACCGTCTCCGAACTGGCCACCGTCACCTGCACGTTTTTGCGCAGATAAGCCGGCAAATTGGTAGAGATCAGCCGGCCGTAATGTTCAAATATAATTTCCAGAGTCCTGAGGTGCTCTTTGGAGAACTTGGTCGGGCGGCTGAAATCATAATTCTTTACCTGCTTTTCGTCCTCGGACTGCATATCCTCCACGTCCAGCTCTCCGGAAGACAACGCCGCAAGTAAATTGTCTATTTCACTTTGCGAAAGAACCTCGCCCACAAGTCCTCACCTCCTCCTGCCATATTATGCTATCATTTCCTTGCACGGATCAGCCGTATTTCACCTCGCTGATCGAGACATTATAGATAAAGTCGCTCTGGAAGAGATCCTGTACTGCCCCTAAAATCTCTGTCTTGAGCATATCCAGGCCCCCCGGCTCCTGCAGTTCAGACGCCGTGTGACTGCTGACAATCGAGTTGATCACATCCTTGATGAGCGCCTCTTTGGCAGCCATCGCCTCCGCGGTGCCGTAGGTCTTATAATCCTTATTCTTCGTATTCATGGAAAATGACATATTACACATCAAATAGCCCTGTTTCGAGCTCCCGTCCGCCGTATCCGGCGCGAGCGGCAGCGTCATGGAGCCGGCGATGGTGTACACATCCGTATCCGCCAGAGAAATCTCCGGCGCGGCCGTCGCCTCACCGGGCGGCGTCAGCTCCAGATTCATCACGGTCGCAATGTTCCCCACCAGATCCGCCACCTTTTTGTTGGTGCTGGTCATGTTAAACATCATCACGCCGGTCAGAACAATATTGACAAGCAACAGTGCCAGAATGATAATCAACAGTAAATTCTTCTTCATGCGAAACCTCTTCTCCGTTCCTTTTTCGCTATCTCTTTTTGCTATTCCGCTTTGCCGCCCCGTTAAGACGGATTGTAAATCTTAATCTCCACGCGGCGGTTCTTGCTTCTGCCCTCCGCCGTGGAATTGTCCGCGATCGGAATTCGCTCGCCCATACCCGCATGCTTTAAGTTCGTCACGTCCAGGTATGTGTGCTCGGACAGATAATAAAATACCGACAGGGCGCGGGCGCTGGAAAGCTCCTCGTTGCTCGCGTATCTTGCGCCGCTGATGGGCACATTGTCTGTATGGCCTTCGATCTCGATCGTGCCTTCGCTGTAGCGCTCCAGAATCACGCCCACTTTATCCAGCACATCCTCCGCCTCGGGCTTTAACTCTGCGCTGCCCGAGTCGAACAACAGCGCACCCTTCATGGTCAGCTGTACAAACTGTGCCGTGAAGCTCACGTCAATCTGATCTGCCAGCTTGCCCTCGTTCACGGCTTCCTGCACCAGCTCGGCCAGCTCCTCGTTCGACGCCAGCTGCTCCGCCTCCAGGGCTTCCTGAAGCTTCTGCACATCGCCGCTGTTCTGGTACTCCTCCAGCTTATCCTTCGCGGAGTCCGCATCGGACAGCTTACCGGTACTGTTAAAATAATCATCCAGCTCGTTCAGCTGGCTCACACCGTTACTGATCAGGATCCCGTCTCCGATGGACGTCGCGCCGCCGCTGAACACACTGAACGTATTGTTCATGGAGGCCACCATCGCAGCCCACTTTGATTCTTCGATCGTAGACATGGAAAAGAGGAGTACGAAGAAACAAAGCAAAAGGTTCATCAAATCACTAAAGGTCGCCATCCAAGCCGGTGACCCAGCTGGCGGGTCGTCTTCCTTTCTCTTTGCCACTTACTCCTCACCTCCCGCTGCCTCGGCGCTCGCTCTGTCCTTAGGTGCCAGGAAGGACTTTAATTTTTCTTCAATGACACGGGGGTTCTCTCCTGCCTGAATGGACAAAAGGCCTTCGATCATAACCTCTTTCAGCATCATTTCTGACCCATTGTCCGCTTTCAGCTTGTTGGCAACGGGTCCGCAGATCCAATTGGCCAGCAGGGAGCCGTACAATGTGGTGATCAATGCGACCGCCATGGAAGGACCGATCGCGCTGGCATCCGACATGTTGTTCAACATGTTAACCAGACCGATCAGGGTACCGATCATACCCCACGCAGGACCCATGGCTCCCAGGGTATCCCAGAAACCGATCAATCCTTTGTGACGGCCCTCGATACTCACCAGATCCGTCTCCAAGATACCGCGCACAAGCTCCGGATCCGTACCGTCTACAATCAGAAGGATTCCCTTCTTGAGGAACGGTTCGTCCAGCTCGCCGGCGGCTTCCTCCAACGCCAAAAGCCCATCTCTGCGGGCTACGTTGGACAGGTCTATAATCTTTTTAATCATGTCCGCGGTGTTGATCGCAGGCATCTTAAAAATCAACATAAAGGTCTTCAGTCCTGCTATGAAATCCGGCATCGTGAAGGAACACAGGGTCGCGCCAAGGGCACCGCCAAATGTGATGATGGCGGACGGCAGATCCAGATAGCTCACCACGCCGCTTAAGCCGGCACTGGAGATGATACCAAATACCAGCATGGCAAAGCAAAACAAAAACCCTACGAGTGATGCTATATCCACTAAAAATCACCTAAACATTCCGCAGTTTTTCAAACTATTCTGCAAAAATATCCTTTCGATACAATTTTACTAGATTTTTTATCTCTTGTCTACTTTCTTTTACAATTATTTTTTTGCCGGTTGTCAAAGTAAGCACTGTATCCGGGGTTTCCTCGACAATTTCCAATAAATGGGGATTAACCAGGATTTTCACGCCGTTTAATTTCGTCACTTCAATCACGCATCTCACCTCCGTCGCACCGCGCCGGTTCCTTTCATGCCGCAAAGGGCGGAAAACCGCGTTTCCCGCCCCTTGCTTTATATTCTATCCAACAGACCGCTATCTCTTCAGGTTGGTCAGCTCCTCCAGCAGCGTATCGGAAACCGTGATGATACGGCTGTTGGCCTGGAAGCCTCTCTGTGTCGTGATCATTTCCGTAAACTCGGAGGACAGATCCACGTTACTCATTTCCAACTGGCCGGTGGACATATAGCCACCGTTCGCCGTGATATCCACGCCCACGCCGTCGAATTCACCGGAGTTTAAGGTTGCGGAGTAAAGGTTATCTCCCGCTCTCTCAAGACCCGATGCATTCGCGAAGCTAGCGCTGGCAATCTGGCCGAGCAGCTTGGTCATACCGTTGTCATAGCTTGCGTAAATCATACCATTGTTCTGTACAGACACACCGATCATGTCGCCCAGACGGCGTCCGGTTCCCAGACCGTTGACGTCACCGCTGGTCGCGCCGATGGTGGAGGTACCCTTGTTGTCGTACATCGACACGTTGGACATATCGATCTCGATATTGGAGAAGTTGGTAAAGCCCTCTCCCAGATCCGCCAGGTTAAACGCGGAGGTAAAGGTGGTCGAATTGCCCCCTACCGATACGATCTTGCCGGTGTCGGAGTCAAACTCCACCTCGTAGCCGTAGAATACGCGGCCCGGAGACTCTGCACCTGCACCCAGCGCGGTATCCAGTGAAGGATATGCACCGGCGGAATCGTAAATGATGTCGTTGATGCTCACGTTCTTGGTGATCGTGGTGCCGTTTTCACCCGCCACCTCCACAGGAATCAGCAGATTCTGGAACTCGCTGGCAGCGCCCTCATAGCCGTATGCCTTTGCGATCAAGGCGATGGCCTTCTCGTTCTCCGCAGCCATCTCAGCGGTATCCGTAGGCGCCGGTGAAACCGTGCTGTACGGATAATCCGTGTTATCGGTCGCGTAGGCGATGATCTCGTTGTTGGCCACCAGATTGCCGGAGGCATCCCAGGAATAGTTGTTGTTCAGGCTGATCGTGGTCGGACTCTCCTGGGTCTGTGCAATACCGCCGCCCAATACGGACTTCATCTGGGCATCAGTCATCTCCACCTCATTGCCCTGGGAATCCAACAGCTTTGTGAACTCCATGCTGTACTTGTTGGGATCGGTGGACTGCTTGAAGGTCAGTCTCGCCGTGTAGCTGTATCCCAGATTATCAAAGAAATTCAGGTTGATGGTCTTACCGTTCGCGCTGGTCACATCCGTATCATTTTTGTCCAGAATGCCGGATATGTACGCCTTGGACGTCGCCTCGGGGGGGTAGGTCATGTTGGCAGCGCTCATGATGCGCAGCGCCGTCACCGTATCCTGCTTGATATTGCCCGTGGTCTCATCCACGCCCCAGCCCATGACATTGTAACCGGTACTGGTCATAGCCAGATTGCCGGCGCCGTCCACATAGAACGAACCGTCTCTGGTGAAGAAATTCTCCTGTCCGTTGGACACCACGAAAAAGTTCTCGCCGTTGATCATGATATCGAACGGGTTACCGGTGGACTGGCTGGCGCCCTGTCCCGTGATATTCACGTTGATGGCACCCGCTCTCACGCCCAGACCGATCTGGCGCGCGTTGATACCGCCGGTACCGGTGGACGCATTGGGTCCGCTGGCCTTCTGCGTTGTCTGGCTCATCAGATCGCTGAAGGTGATCGAACTGGACTTGTATGCTGTCGTATTCACGTTCGCGATGTTGTTACCGATTACGTCCATCTTTGTCTGGTGGGTCTTCAGACCTGCAACACCAGAATATAATGATCTCATCATAAGGCATTTCCCTCCTGTTTGTGAGGAGCCGCACCCCCTCTGTCGTTCAGGGGTGTCTTTCCATGTAAACTTCCCTTTCAGGTCCGGCTTACATAATCACTGCTCCGTTAATATTTGTAAACACGTTTTCTTCGGTCTCTGTGCTGTCCATGGCAGTCACCACGGTGTTGTTCGGTACATTCACGATAAATGCCAGTTCATCCACAATGACCAGTGAATCCTTGATTCCTTTCTGTTCCGCCTTCCGCACACCGTCATTCAATCGCTCCATCTGGTTCTCACTTAAGTTGATCCCTCTGTCGCTCAGTCTGACTGCCGCGTGCTTGGAAAAGTGCACATCTGACGTCTTCTGCTGCAGGACCTCCTTGAAGGAAATCTCTGTCTCCCTCCGCTGATCTATGCTTTTGCCGGTCTGGCTGAGGTAACGATCCGTCAGTTGCTCAATGGAAAGGAAATTATTGTTTTGAATCTCCATATTCCTTCCTCCCCGCCACATCCTGTGTCCGCGATCAATCCTCGTCTTCTTCCTCCGCCTTGCGCAGCTCCTGCATCTTCTCGATGTACTTGTTCAGGCTGGACACCACATCCTTCGCAACAAAGGATTTCTCGTAATCGTTCATTCCCTCGTAGATGCTCTCGAGCTCCTCGATGTCCGCAAAATCCGATTTGTCGATGCCCTCCACCGCGGGAAGCTTATTCACGGATACTGCAAATTCCATCGCCTTGTCGTAAGCGCTCTTGTAAGTCTTATCCACAACGGAATCCAGATCATCGATGGAATACAGGGACTCATTGATGGACAGATACGCCTTGTTGTTCTCGTAAACCACGTAGTCCACTTTCCCCTGCACGTACTTGGTCTCACCGGAGGATGTCGTCGTCTTGATGTACACCTCCTGTCCCACCAGCTGACTTGCCCTCTGCAGGTCCATACTCGAGGACATGTTCTGCATCTGCTCTACCTGTGAGAACTGTGCATACTGTGCGATGTACTCCGTGTTGGACGTGGGCTCCATGGGATCCTGATACTTCATTTGCGCCACGAGCAGCTGCAGAAATGCATCCTTATCCATGCTGCTGCCGGCTGCTTCCTTCGATTTGCTCAAGGAGCTCTGGGAAGCACTCTCCACAACCTTGCCGTTCTCAATACCAGCTACCAATGCCATATTGTTTCTCCTTTCTGCCTTTTATCGTCGTACTTGTTCTCTCTGCACCTATGCGGTGAAATCCACCGTCGTGCCGTTTGCGGCCATCATTTCCGCCGTGATGCGGTCCTCCTGTTCCAGCTCCTGCAGCGCGTCCGCGTCCATACCGCCGTCTAATCCGTCCAGACTGATCCTGCGCACTCTTGCGCGTCTGCCCTCGCCGGTCTCCTGTGGCTGTCTGCCTCTGCCCTGCTCCAGGTTCTGTTCGAACTGATGGGTCTGCACGGTCACCTCGATAGCCTGCACCTTGACGCCCTGCTCCTCGAAGCTCTCCTTCAGCTGCACCATCTGGCTCTCGATCGCCGCCTTGACCGCCTCGTTCTGTGTGACAAAATTCGCTGTCACCACGCCGCCTCTGGATGCCAGATGCACCTGCAGCGTACCGAGACTTGCGGGATGTAACTGCATCTCCAGATCAGACATATCCGGCTTCAACTGCACTCTCATGTAATCCATGATCTGCCGCATGATGTTCTGTGTGTCGGGTCTCTCCGCTTCCGCCGCCTGTGCCACGTCCGCCACCTGCGGATCAAACTGCTGCTCGCGCAGGGTTTCCAGCACCAGATTCGAGCCTTCCTCGTGTCCGCCATGTCTCGTCTGTCTGTCAGCGCCGGCTTCGTGTCCGTCGGGTCTCGCCTGCGGCTGTTCCGGCTTCTGCGCTTCGACCGCCCCGGGCGCACCGCTGTCCACCGTGGGAAGCTCCGGATTCTCATCCGGCTGAAGGTCATCCGCTTTCTCGTCGATCACCTGTGCAAGCTCCTGCGGTGTCATGCCGAGTTCCTCGCTCACAGCCTCAGACGGCTGTCTGCCCTCCTCCATCAGCCT
>JAFVAO010000028.1 GCA_017480445.1 Lachnospiraceae bacterium | reverse complement strand
TAGATGATCCATTGGAATTCGGAAGCTCCCGCTCATCCCAGGTAAGGAATTCTCCTCCCGCAAAAGCAAACGCACCAATCTCAACCACCCGATACACCGTCTGCGTGGATGGATCTGTGACCGTGGCGGGTACCACCACTTCGTACGGCGGTTTAAAGTGCAAGACTGTCTCAGAATAACTGGGAACCTGATACGCCGCACCAGCCCTTTTCACACGCACTGTCTTATCTTCTTCGGAGATTACCTCATAGATCAGATCGTCCACCTGAAAGTCGCCTTCCTCCTCCGACTTCTCAGCGTCCCCGCCTGACACCTGCGCCAGAGAAGATGTTTCGTCCTCCCCATCCCCGGTGGAAGCAGTGTCCATGCTTGTGACCCCCGGAGAAAGCATTGCCGCCTGTACGGTGCCGCAAACTCCATAATCCCAGAACATAAGCACTGCCGCTAACACATACGCCCACCTGATCGTACGCCTTTTTCCCATATTGATAGTCCCCTTCCCCTCATATTTCTATCTATACAGCATGATACATCTATTCAGTTCTCCGCCTGCAGCTTCGCCGCGTCTGCGTTCAGCTCTGCCACAATATTTGTCACCTGATCCACAATCGACTGGTTCTGCTCACTGATGCTGTAGGTCTCGCTCGCGTGGGCGGAAACCTCCTCCGTGATAGCGGAGATCGTCTGGATACTGTCCACGATTGCCTTATTGGCTGTTGCCAGATTATCCACCGTCACATTCAGCCGCTTGGAATGTTCCGAAACCTCCTGCATATTGTCCGCGATCACCGCAAAATTCCGCGCGGTTTCCGCTGCAACCTTGCTCTCTTCCACACCGGTCGCCAACAGATTGTTGATCGTCTCCACCATGGTATCCACCTGGGACGCGATCGTCTCGATCAGCCGTGTGATATCCTCCGTCGCCGTTGTCGTCTGCCCTGCCAGATTGGAGATCTCCGTCGCCACCACTGCAAAGCCTCTGCCGGCCTCACCGGCTCTCGCCGCCTCTATGCTGGCATTTAAGGACAACAAACTGGTCTGATCCGCCACGCCGGTGATCAGATCGATGATAGAGTTCATTTGTGCCGTGGTATCCTGGAAGGTCTGCAGCGCATTGGCAACATCCTTGCCGGCAGTGTCGACCTGTCTGGTCAACTGATTCATACCCTCAATATGCCGCTGGCCCTCCGAAACGGCATTGGCTGTTTCGGTTATGTTCCCGTTGATCACTTCCGTCACGTGCAGTACATCGTCGATGTGGTCCTGAATCTCTCTTGTCTTGATCATTTGGTGCTGGATCGCATCCGCGGACTCTGCGGAACCGGTCGTCACCTCGCTCATGGACGTGATCGTCTGATCCACGGACTCCTTTAACGTATCCATCTTATCGGACACATGCGACACATTTCGCGTCACATTTTTGGATACGCCGAGGATTCTATCCAACAAAGAAATACTCTTTAACTCCTCCAGCCGCAGTCTTGCCATTTTGATCAGTTCAAACCTGTTGCTGGTGGAGGACGTCCACATAAAATAGGACACAATCAGAATCACCAGAAGCGCCTGTATCTCTAACGTAGCCGTGTTGACTCCCTCAACCCGGATCAGCTTCCTGATCACATCCATCAGATTGATCGCAATCACTACACCGCCCAGCCGCAGCATATACTGCAGATCGTTATACAGAGTAATCACGATCAGAATCGGTATAATGTAGGTGAATACCAGATCATTTTGCGCTGTAAACAGCAAAAAGCAATAGCTGATACCGTACCCCACGCCAACCACATATTTGATCGTGGGAGAAGCCTCATCCTGTTTGTACAGGTACCACCCGATCAGATACGGCACCACACAGATCACCAGCGTCGCAATCACATACCCCACCGTGCGGGTCCCCTTCACCGCTTCC
The DNA here is from genome assembly GCA_017480445.1 of Lachnospiraceae bacterium. GTDB lineage: Bacteria > Bacillota > Clostridia > Lachnospirales > Lachnospiraceae > Acetatifactor. The sequence goes on along the minus strand of JAFVAO010000028.1, from coordinate 10,184 downwards.
AGCAGATAAGCTGCCGCGATGATTGATGCAATGATCGTATGCGCCTTGACCGCCACTTTGTTGGCCACCGCAGTTTCGGATACTTCCGCAAGCTCCTTTAATTCCTTTTCATCGTTGATCGCCATGATATCTGTAGATTGATCAGCCATCGTACACCTCCTGAATCGACAGTTTTATATGTTCTATTGTAGCATAATTCACCCGATCAGTGCAATCTGTATACACAATTCCCATGTAAAATTCTTTTATAAAATTCTTGCGTTTTACAACCTTTACGCAAACACCGTATTTTACCGCTTGGTTCCCTTGGCACCGCCAAAGCTGGCCGAGTTGAGAATGTTGGTATCGAATGTAAAGGTCAGACTCTCCTCCACGCGCACCCGCTTCATCGCCAGACCGATCATGCGATCCAACAGCTCTTTGTAAGGAATCCCGATCGGCTCCCACAGATAAAAGGAAAGCGACCCGGGAATCGTGTTGATCTCATTAAAGTAAAGCGTTCCATCGTCCTCATCGATCATGAAATCAATGCGGGACACGCCGTTGCACCCCAACGCCTGAAATGCTTTCACGGCAAGCGCTCTTACCTCTTCCCGCTTCACGGGCGACAACTCCGCCGGAATCTTTCTGGACACGCTCGCCATCCCCTTGGATCCGCTGCCCTTGGCATTGCTGACATATTTGTCCTCGTAGCTCAAAATATCCTTCGTGTGCAGAGGCTCCTCGCACTCCGAGGCAATGGCTTCATTCTCGTCTCCCAGCACCGCACAGTTGATCTCACGCAGGTTGGAGATCGCATGCTCCACCAGCACCTTGGTGGCATAGCGGAAGGCATCGTCCACAGAGTTCGCCAGCTCCACGCGCGACTTCGCCACGCTGATCCCCACACTCGACCCCAGATTGACCGGTTTCACGATCACAGGATACCCGAACCGTTTCTCAATGCTGTCCAACAGACTGTCCATCCGGGCGTAATCAGACAAGGTATACAGCGCTGCGTCCAGCACCGGCACCGCATTCTCCTTGAGCACCGCCTTCATGATATACTTATCCATTCCGATGGCCGATGCCGTCACATCACAGCCCACGAAGGGAACGCCGATCGTCTTCAGATACCCCTGGAATGCGCCGTCCTCCACGTTGGTTCCATGTACGACCGGGAACGCCACATCGATCTCTACCGGCACATTTTTCCCGAATTTACGCAGCGGATACGGCATCAGCTGGATCTTCCCGTCCTCATTGACCAGGATCACGCGCTGGGATTTTTTCAACAGCCCGGGGATGTCTTTATAGGACTCAATCTTGCCGATCTCCTCCCCGATATACATCTCGTTGCGCTTGGTCATATAGACCGGGATCACCTCATACTTTTCGGTATCCATGCTAAGGAGCGCCTGGATCCCCGAGATCACTGACACCTCATGCTCCACACTTTTTCCGCCAAACATCATTGCGACTCTGATCTTCATCGATTGTTTCCTCCTCATTCCGCTGCCGTGCGTCACGCATAATTGTCCGGCAGATCATTTTCCAGCAAAATATATTTGTGCCCCTTACCCTTGATGGAATAAGCGTACGAAATCGCTTCCTCCAGCTTGTCATACACCAGACACCGCTCCTCGGGGAAGCCTTTGCTGCACACGCCCTCCCGAATCGGTTGTGTGTGCTTTTTCCCCACAAGGAGTATATAGTCGCAGCAATCTGCCGCGTAGGTGCCGAATTTGTAATTGTACGCCGCCTCCTGATCGCCGAGCTCCACCATGCCGGGCGTGATCAGAATCCGGATCCCGTCGAACATCGCCAGTGTCTCCACCGCCGCCTTGGAGCCCACCGGATTGGAGTTGTACGCGTCGTCGATGATGGTCACCAGCCCCTGCTCCCGCATCTGCATCCGGTGCGGCACCGGCTGGATTCTGCGCACAGGAACCCGCAGCTGACTGAGCGGAATCCCCAGCTTATGCGCCACCGCAATCGCGCCCACTACATTGATCACATTGTGCGCGCCGATCAGACGCATCTGGAACTGTTCCGTCTCTCCATCCGGCGCAGTCACCGTAAACTCCGTGCCCATCTGTGACACCGCAATGTCTCCGGCGCAATACCCCTCCCCCGCCTGTTCCGCGTAATAAAAGGTCTTCTGCGCGTATTCTCCCGCCTTCTCCTGAATGTATGTGTTGTCTCCGTTTAAGAACAGCATCCCGTCCGCAGGCAGCGCGTCCGCCAGTTCAAACTTTGTATTCTGGATATTCTGCATGTTGAAAAAGGTCTCCAGATGCTGCGGACCTACCGAAGTGATGATGCCGTGCTGCGGGTGCACGATATCACAGATCTCCTTGATATCGCCCACATGTCTGGCGCCCATCTCACAGATAAAAATCTCATGGGTGGGCTTCAAGGAGCCGCGGATCGTCCGCACAACGCCCATCGGCGTGTTGTAGCTCTCCGGCGTAACCAGCACGCTGAAGCGCTCCTGCAGCAACGTCTGCAGATAAAATTTCACGCTGGTCTTCCCGTAGCTGCCCGTGACGCCGATCACGGTAAGCCCCGGAACCGACCGCAGCTTTTTTCTGGCATCCTGAATGTAATACTGATTCACACAGGCCTCCAGCGGATGGTTGAGCACATTGCAGACAATGTTCATCCCAAACTGCACGGAAACCAGAAAAAACAGCACGCCGGACAGCGGCCGTATCCCGCCTATCCACGCTGTAAGCGCCAGAATCACCGCCGCAAGAACCAGATTCGTCGCAATCATCCGTTTTACCCTGGCGGTAAAAACAAGCTTTTTCTTCGTATTCAGCCGCTTCATGGCCCGATAGACCAGCAGGATCAGCACAAGCGTCAAATACCCCACGACATCCAGTGCCATAACCGGCAAAATGATCCTGGCAATCCCCAGGATCATCCCAAACACAAGCAGCCACTGCTGCCGCAGATTCTTTTTCAGCCAGTGAACATGCTCCCCGTTCTTATATCCGTTCAGCTGAAACATATGCATATTATAACGCATCGTCAACCAGAACGCCGGAACCGAAAGCACTGCTGTGATCAGTGTCCTAATTTCCATCCTTTGCTCCTATCTGAAAATACGACCTCATAATATTCCGAAAGACAACCGGCTGCTCCAGAAACGAATAATGTCCTGTGCCGCTCAAGACAGCCAGTCCTGCATTGGGGATCCGCTCCTCCATCAGCCGTGCGTCCTCTATGGGCGTAGCCGTATCCTTGTCCCCCCAGATCAACAGCACCTCCTGCCGGATCCGCGGCAGGAGCTCTGTCAAGTCCTCATTAACCGCCATCACCAGGCACTTCCGCATCATGGGCGTCGCGTTCCGATAATCGGCTGACCCCTGCCTGCTCTTCCAGTCATCGATCAGTTCCGGGAACAGCGCATGTACCAGCTTCCTGTCCAGAATCTTTTTGAGCAGCTTATAACGGCGCACCTTCCATTTCTGCGCGGCTGAGCGCTTCGGCAATATGCCGGCGCTGTCGATCAGCACGATCCGCGTGATCTCAAAGGGCAGATTCTCCCGCGCCGCCAGCTTGATGATCATCCTGCCGCCGTAGGAATGGCCGATCAGACAGGCCCGCTCTATCCCCAGCACCTGCATGAATTGCAGGAAAAAATCCGCGTAGGCATCCACATTCCATGCCTCCCGCGGCTCATCGCTGCCACCAAAGCCGGGCAGATCAAACTGTATGACACGGTATTGTTCCGCGATCGCCTCCGCAACGGAATCATACACCCCCAGATGCGTCCCCCATCCCTGCAGGATCACCACCGTCTCCGCACCGTCTCCGGTGCTCTTATAGCAAATATTATATCCGTCAACCTCAATATTCATATCTACACTATATTCAGGGAAATGCCTTTCCATTCCTCTCTTTCATGTATAATGGCAAAGGCACCACGCGTTGTACAACCGTACAAATCGGGGTGCCTGTTCGATCAGATCAAATTGCATCGGGTAAAACCCGCTCCGCATGCAGCCTGCTCATCGCCATCTGACTGGCAAGAATATCTGCGAAATTCTTGGTCTCCCCCCGCTTCAGCGGATTCACATTCTCATTCTCCTCTAAGAGCTCGGAATAATCCGTGGAGGGCGCCTTGACCACATCCGTGCCGATTGGACTGATGGGCTGCAAGCTGGAAGGACCGATGCCGTTTGTATTATAGATATAGGGTTGAAAACCGATCGCGCCGATACCGCCGACTCCCATACGCACACGCCTCCTTCCGTCCGACTGCTTACTGATACCTTATTGTACCACACCCGGACGCATTTGTCAAAAAACATGATACTCCTTTAAGCCTTCGCCTGCTCCTCGACCTTCGCCTCCCGCATGACCGCCTTCCACGCCGGTGCAAAGAAATAATAGCAAATCATACAGATCATGCCGAACGAGAACGAGATCGGGAAACAGAGCATAATGTACGTTCCGTCAAAATACCGGCTGATGACATACGCACTGGGAATGCGCACCGCCCAAAGCATCAGGATATTCACCACTGTCGTATAGCGGACCTTGCCGATTCCGTTCACGATACAGATAATACCGTTGAAAATCGCGTAGAGCCACTGGGACAGCAGCATGATCACCACATACCGGCCAGCATAGCCAAGCACCGCCTCATCCGAGGAGAAAAAGCGCAGAATCGGCATGCGGACCGTGATAAACAGCAATCCGAAGGACAGCGTGACCAGCCCGGAGATCACAGGGATCCGCAAATGCCCCTTCTTCAGCCGTCCAAACTGTTTTGCCCCGAAATTCTGACCGGAAAACGTTGTCGCTGCGGACGAAAGCGCCGTGATCGCAATGTTGGAGAGTCCTGTGATCCGTCCCGCCACGGAGCAGCCCGCCATAAACACGGACCCCTGGGCGTTGACCATGGTCTGCATCGCCACATGTCCGAAGGAATACAGAGAGTTATTCAACCCGATCGGCAGCCCGATGGCGACGATATTTTTCATTTCTCCCCGGGAAAACGCCCGCGGCAGAAACGTGACCTTAAGCTCCGGAAAACGCTTGCGCAGATAGACGATACTGACGATCCAGGACAGATACATCGCGATGCTGGTGGAGAGCGCCGCGCCGCCCACATCCATTCCAAAGCCGGCCACAAACACCAGATCCAGCACGATATTCGCGATACAGGAAACCACCAAAAATTTCAGGGACGCTTTACTGTCCCCCAATCCCCGCAGCAGTCCGGCATTCATATTGTACCCGATATTGCCCAATGCCCCGAGGAAAATAATGCGGGTGTAAGTAAGCGCCGCGTCCCAGGTGTCCGCCGGCACCCCCATAAACCGCAGGATATACGGCGCGTAAAAAATCCCAAGCAGTCCCACCGGTATCCCACACATATAGACAAAAGAAATCGCCGTGGCGCACACCTCGTGCAGCTTCTCCTGATCCCCCGCACCGGCGTACTGAGATACCAGAATCGAAACGCCTGTGCCGATTCCCAGAAAGATACACAGCAAAACCTCCACCGGCTGCGCGCTGGTGCCTACAGCCGCCAGAGAAGTATATCCGCAATAATTACCGATCACCAGCGTATCCACCGTCGTATAGAGATACTGCAAAATATTCCCGATGATAATGGGGATCGCAAACAGTAAAACATTGCGCATGATCGGTCCGCGCGTCATATCGATTTTCTTTTGTTCGGAACGTTTTTGTGCCTGCTCTTTCATGTCGTTTCCTATACAAGAAAAGGGGGATGTGCACGACGCTCCGTGTACGTCCCCCCTGTTTTCAGCAGTTCTTGGATTTATTGCTCTGCGATCGCTGCCTGTGCAGCTGCCAGTCTTGCGATCGGCACTCGGAACGGTGAGCAGGACACATAGTCCAGACCGATCTTGTGGCAGAACTCCACCGATGCGGGATCACCGCCATGCTCTCCGCAGATACCGATGTGCAGCGCGGGATTCACCGGCTTGCCCAGCTTGATGGTCATATCCATCAGCTTGCCGACGCCGTTCTGATCCAGCTTTGCAAACGGATCATTTTCAAAAATCTTCGTGTCATAGTACGCATTCAGGAACTTTCCGGAGTCATCGCGGGAGAACCCGAACGTCATCTGCGTCAGATCATTGGTACCGAAGCAGAAGAAATCCGCCTCCTTCGCAATCTCGTCCGCCGTGAGCGCCGCGCGGGGAATCTCAATCATCGTACCCACCTCATATTCGAGGGCGATCCCTGCTGCCGCGATCTCCGCGTCCGCCGTCTCCACGACGATCTTCTTCACATATACCAGTTCCTTCACCTCACAGATCAGCGGAATCATGATCTCCGGCTTTACCTTCCAGTCCGCATGCGCCTTCTGTACCTCAATCGCCGCGCGGATCACAGCCTTGGTCTGCATCTTCGCGATCTCGGGATAGGTCACCGCCAGACGGCAGCCTCTGTGTCCCATCATCGGGTTGAACTCATGCAGGCCGGAAATGATGTTTTTGATCGTCTCCACCGACTTGCCCTGTGCCTTCGCCAGCTTCTCGATGTCCGCCTCCTCGGTGGGCACGAACTCATGCAGAGGCGGATCCAGGAAACGGATCGTCACCGGATATCCCTCCAGCGCCTCATACAGCGCCTTGAAATCGCCCTGCTGATAGGGCAGGATCTTCTCCAGTGCGGCCTCTCTCTCCTCCACCGTGTCGGAACAGATCATTTCACGGAACGCCGCGATACGATCCTCCTCAAAGAACATATGCTCTGTACGGCACAGGCCGATGCCTTCCGCCCCCAGCTCTCTCGCCTTCTTCGCGTCAGCGGGCGTATCCGCGTTGGTGCGCACCTTCAGTCTGCGGAACTTGTCCGCCCAATCCATCACACGGCCAAACTCACCGGCGATCGTCGCATCTACCGTCTTGATCTCGCCGTCATAGATATTGCCGGTCGTTCCGTCGATGGAAATCCAGTCTCCCTCATGGAACTCCTTGCCGGCCAACGTAAATTTCTTGTTCTCCTCATCCATGGCAATATCGCCGCAGCCGGACACACAGCAGGTACCCATACCGCGGGCAACCACCGCCGCGTGGGAGGTCATACCGCCGCGCACTGTCAGGATTCCCTGCGACACCTTCATGCCGGTGATATCCTCGGGAGAAGTCTCCAGACGTACCAGCACGACTCTCTCTCCCCGTGCAGCCCAGCTTTCCGCATCCTCCGCGGAGAATACAATCTTACCGCATGCCGCACCGGGCGATGCGCCAAGGCCCTTTCCGATCGGCGTTGCCGCCTTCAGCACCGCCGCGTCAAACTGCGGATGCAGCAGCGTATCCAGATTGCGGGGATCGATCATCGCAACAGCTTCCGCCTCCGTCTTCATCCCCTCATCCACCAGGTCACACGCGATCTTCAACGCAGCCTGCGCGGTTCTCTTACCGCTTCTGCACTGCAGCATATACAGCTTCCCGTTCTCCACGGTGAACTCCATATCCTGCATATCATGATAATGATTCTCCAGAAGCCCGCAAACCTCTACAAACTGCTTGTACGCCTCGGGGAACTTATTCTCCATCTCTGCGATCGGCATCGGCGTACGCACGCCGGCCACCACATCCTCGCCCTGGGCATTGGTCAGGAACTCACCCATCAGCTTCTTCTCACCGGTCGCCGGATCACGGGTAAACGCCACACCGGTACCGGAATTCTCATTCAGGTTGCCGAATACCATGGGCATCACGTTCACGGCCGTTCCCCAGGAATACGGGATATCATTGTCACGACGGTACACATTGGCACGGGGGTTGTCCCAGGAGCGGAACACCGCGCGCACAGCCTCCTTCAGCTGTACCACCGGATCCGTCGGGAAGTCCTCGCCCAGCTGCTTCTTGTACTCCGCCTTGAACTGCTCTGCCAGCTCCTTCAGATCCGCCGCAGTCAGATCCACATCGTATACCACGCCCTTTTTCGCTTTCATTTCGTCGATCAGCTGCTCAAAATACTTCTTGCCGACCTCCATGACCACATCGGAAAACATCTGGATAAAACGTCTGTAGGAATCATACACGAACCGCTCAAACTTCGGATCCGGATTCCCTGCGATCATCGCGGCCACCACTTCATCATTCAGGCCCAGATTCAAAATGGTATCCATCATACCGGGCATGGACGCACGCGCGCCGGACCGCACGGAAACCAGCAGCGGATTCTTCAGATCGCCGAACTTCTTGCCGTTGATCTCCTCCATCTTGGCTACATACTCCATGATCTGCCCCATGATCTCATCATTGATCTGACGCCCGTCCTCATAATACTGCGTGCAGGCTTCCGTCGTGATCGTGAAACCCTGCGGCACAGGCAGACCGATGTTAGTCATCTCAGACAGGTTCGCCCCTTTGCCACCAAGGAGCTCTCTCATGCCCGCATTGCCTTCGGTAAATAAATACACCCATTTTTTCATCGCTTTTCTCCCTTGCTTCTTCTCTCTGAATTCTCTGAAACTAATATATCCTTTTTTATAGAACATATTATAACAGTGTGTGAAAAAAATATCAAGTGGAATGCATCATTTTACATGACATTTTACAACAAATCTTCTCTAGGGCAAAAATCCCTCAAAAATAAACATATCGAAATCCCCGCGGGCATGCTCTAATTCCGCCGGACTGAAGATTGTCCAGGCCACACCGAGCGCTCCCATGCGTCTGCATAGTCTCCTGGAAAAATTGTCGGCGTACTTGCTGTGATAAGCGATAAAATGCGGTCTTCCGATGAAATTCACCAGCAAAAACTGCAGACACAAATACCCCGGTCCCCGATATTCCTTCTTCTCCTGCCAGAAGCCGTCCGAAAGCTGCCCCCGCAGCACCCCGCCGCGGTGGATACGGTACCAGAGGAGCCCCAACGGATTGAAGGACTCGATACAATACATCCCCTTATAACGGCTGAGCATCCGATCCACAATCGGGCAGATCGCACACTCCAGCCCCTCGATCTTTAACTCCACGATCAGCGGCGTTCTGCCGCCTACCACCCGCAGCACCTCCTGTAGCTTCGGGATCCGCTCCTCGCTCTCAAACAACGTAAACCGCTGCAGCTCCTCGTACGTATAATCACTGATCTTCCCCGGCGCGTGACAGGCACGCTCCAGCGTAAAATCATGAAAAATCACCGGCACCAGATCTTTCGTCAGCTGCACATCCATCTCCATGCCGTAGCCCGCATCCGCCGCGCGCTTGAAGGCCAACAGAGAATTCTCCGGCGCATCAGAGCGGTTGTCATGCAGCCCCCTGTGCGCATAATACCAGCTTGTAAACCGCGCCCGTGCCGCTTCATCCGGCCGCTTCGGCGCGATCAAAAATAAGAAAAATGCCGCCGGCGACAGCACTGCTGCGCCGATCTTCCGCAAAACCTTTGTCATTTCTAACGCCTGCCTGTTTATAAATTCATTTTTATTCTGCAAGTTCCGATATAGCACAATACACAAGCGCTTATTCGGATTAACTCATAATCTACTTGTGTATTGTGCTATATCTTGATTGCAAGAATGCGTTTGACTCTGTCATCATCTACGTCTAATGTGCTATTAGTCAGATAAGTGATAAATCACAAAATCGTAATACATATAGTGGAACCGTGCCCGCTCTTCATAGCAAAGCCCTTCTTCCGCGTCCTCCGGCGTACTTCCGGCGAAGGTGATATACCAGGCGCCGCCGTGCTCCCGCACCAGTCTGCCAATGTCGTAACACGCCTCCAGATTCGGAAAGGAGAGATCCGCCGGCACATAGCCGTTCAGATAATAGTGCGCCGCAGGGTGATAGACACTCAAAAACACCGCATGTCCGTGGGGCGCAACCCAGACGTCCCCCTCCTGCACATGCTCCTGCCAGAACGCCTCGTACTGGGCCAGTCCGCCGTCATATTCCAGCTGCAGCTCCAGGCGGTACTGCACCGCAAAACAACAAACCAGAGCCGCCAGCAGTCCACCCGCCGCCGCTTTGCAAGCGAGTGCGCTGCGCGCAATGCGCCGGTTCGCGCTCTGCACTATGTCCCCATCTGCGCTCTGCTCCGGGCGCTGTGTCAGCTCCGTGTCCTCATCCGCGCTCTGTTCCGCACGCTGCGCCAGCTCCGCAAGCCCCACCGCGCCGGTCAGCAGCAAACCGCCGAATCCCGGGAACGCATACCGCCCCAGGAAACAATTGTTCCATAACGCCGACACCAGAAATCCT
>JAFVAO010000004.1 GCA_017480445.1 Lachnospiraceae bacterium | reverse complement strand
TGTTGGGAACGACGAACGGGATCAACCTCACCGACGGGCTGGACGGTCTGGCGGGCAGTGTAACGGCGATTGTCGCCTTGTTCTTCGCGCTGACGGCCGCGTTTGCGGGCAGTGCGGTCGCTCCGGTGGCCTGTGCGGTAACGGGAGCGTTGTTCGGCTTTTTGCTCTTCAATGCACATCCGGCGGCGGTATTCATGGGAGATACCGGGGCGCTGGCACTGGGCGGTTTTGTGGCGGCGTGCGGGTACATCCTGGAGGTGCCGCTTATGATCGCGGTGGTGGGACTGGTGTATGTGGTGGAGACATTGAGCGTGATTCTGCAGGTAGTCTATTTCAAATGCTCCGGCGGCAAGCGCCTGTTTCGGATGGCGCCGTTTCACCATCATCTGGAGCTTATGGGATGGTCGGAAGAACAGATCGTTGCGCTTTTTACGTTACTTACGGCGCTGATGTGTCTGCTTGCATGGTTTTGGATGTGAGCGGCGTGCAAGATAAAATGTATAATCAAGCAAGAAAGAGTAGTGATGACATGAATTTTCAAAATGTGAAAACGTTGGTAATCGGATCCGGTATCAGTGGTGTGGGCGCGGTGTATCTGCTCAGCCTGTTTGGGGCGGATATTATTTTTTATGACAGCAATGAAAAGCTGACACCGGAGGATTTGCAGAACAAGCTGGAGCAGGAGCCCAGGCTGCAGGAGGAAGCGGTGCAACGTATGCGGACGGCGCCGGTGTACTGTATCACAGGCGAGCTGCCCGATGCGGTGGAGGCACAGGTGGAGGCGGTTGTATTGAGCCCCGGTGTGCCCACGGACATTTCGCTGGTCAACAGACTGCGGGAGAGGCAGGTTCCCATTTTGGGAGAGATTGAGCTGGGCTTTCTGGCGGAGAAGGGACAGGTCGTGGCGATCACCGGCACCAACGGGAAAACGACCACGACGACGCTGGTGGGGGATATCATGAAGGCGCATCTGGGCGATGAAAAGGTCTTTGTGGTGGGCAATATCGGCAATCCCTACACCATGGAGGTGACGGCGACGGCGGCGGACACGGTGACAGTGGCGGAGATCAGTTCTTTTCAGCTGGAGACAGTACGGCAGTTTGCACCGAAGGTGTCGGCGATCTTAAATGTCACGCCGGATCATCTGAACAGACATCACACGATGGAGGCCTACGCCGCAGCCAAGGAGGCGATCACCTGCAATCAAAGCAAGGCGGACATCTGCGTGCTGAACGCGGAGAATTCCTATACAGCGGATTTTGCGGGGAGATGTCCGGCACAGGCGGTGTTGTTTTCCTCACAGCATACGCTTAAAAACGGATATTATCTGCGGGGAGATCATATCGTGAAGGCTGTGGACGGCGCGGAGACGGTGCTTCTGGACATTCATCAGGATATGAATCTCGTGGGCATCTGTAATGTGGAGAATGTGATGGCAGCCATTGCCATCGCGGAGGGCATGGGCGTGCCGATGGAGACCATTCTGCGCGTGATCCGCGATTTCCACGCGGTGGAGCACCGCATTGAATTCGTGGCTACCAAGCGAGGTGTGGATTATTATAACGATTCCAAGGGCACCAATCCGGATGCGGCGATTCAGGGGATCCGCGCGATGAGCAAGCCGACGATCCTGATCGGCGGCGGCTACGACAAGGGCAATGAATATGACGAGTGGATCGAAAATTTCGGTGATAAAGTGAAGTATCTGGTGCTGATCGGACAGACGCGGGAAAAGATCGCGGAATGTGCGAAAAAGCATGGGTTTGCCGCAGACAGAATTCGGTTTGCGGACACATATGACGCATGTTTGCAGCTGTGTACGCAATTGGCGGAGGACGGCGATGCGGTACTGTTGTCACCGGCCTGTGCAAGCTGGGGGATGTTCCCCAACTATGAGGTCAGAGGCAAGCAGTTCAAGGAATATGTGCATGCGCTGTAAGGAATCGTGTGCACGGTAAGAGAGCAAGGAGTGGAAGATGGCTGCTTTAAAGTTCCGGGGGAAAAAGAGGGGCGAACAAACAGAATATTTTTTTGATTACACACTGCTCTATGTTGTGTTTTTCCTGCTGGCGTTCGGACTGATTATGATCTATTCCGCGAGTTCCTATACCGCTTTTCAGGACTATTCCGGTGATTCGGGACATTTCATGAAACGTCAGCTCATAGCGATTATCATGGGACTGGTAGCCATGGTGGTGGTCGCCAATGTGGACTACCATTTCTGGCGCCGCTTTTACGTGGTAGGGTATGTGGTCGCGGTGATCGCGATCTTTCTGGTTCTGACGCCGTTAGGCATTGAATCGCACGGTGCGCGGCGCTGGTTTAAGATTCCGGGCATCGGTTTACAGGTGCAGCCGGCAGAGCTGGCGAAGCTGTGTATGATCCTGTTTTTGGCGGTGCTGGTGTGTAAAATCGGGAAAAATATCGGGACAATAAAGGGTCTCGCTATGATGCTGGGCTCCCAGCTGCCGATCTTTCTGCTCCTGTGGCGCGTGACGAGTAATATGAGTTCTGCGCTGATCGTGATGGCGATCGCGCTGTTGATGTCGTTTGTGGCGAGCCCGTACTATAAACACTTTGTGGTCATGGGACTGGCCGGCGCGGCCGGGGCGGCAGCGATCGTGTGGTACGCGGTATACAGCGCCGGTAAAGGAAGCTTCCGTATGGGGCGTATCGTGGCGTGGCTCAATCCGGAGAGCCAGGCGCAGGATAAAGGATTCCAGACGCTGCAGGGCTTGTACGCCATCGGCAGCGGCGGAATCTGGGGCAAAGGCTTGGGACAGAGCATGCAGAAGCTGAAGTTTCTGCCGGAGTCGCAGAATGATATGATTTTTTCCATCATTTGTGAGGAATTGGGATTGTTCGGGGCGATCGCGGTGATCGCGATGTTTATCATGCTGATCTGGCGCATGATGATCATTGCCAACAATTCGCCGGATCTGTTTGGCGCCATGCTCGTGGTGGGCGTGATCGGGCATATCGCGGTACAGTCCATTCTGAATATCGCTGTGGTGACCAACACCATTCCCAACACGGGAATTTCGCTGCCGTTTATCAGCTACGGAGGCACGTCGGTTATGTTTTTGCTGATTGAGATCGGTCTGGTTTTAAGCGTCGCCAAACGGATCCAGTTGAAAGAGATGTAGCACGCTTTTTGCCTTTTCGACATACAATACAAAAAGTCCCTCTCGGTGACAGCAGGGTGGTATTGTATGAAGGCATTTCACATATATGGCGGAGTGCCCTTACAGGGCAAGGTACGGATACAGGGCTCCAAGAATGCGGCACTGCCGGTTCTGGCGGCGACGCTTCTGACGGGAGAAGACTGTACGATACGGAACTGTCCACAGATCACAGATGTGGAGCATATGATTTGTCTGCTAAAGAATCTGGGATGTCGGGTGCGGCATGTGTCAGACGGTTATCGGATAGACAGTGCGTGCGCAAAGCCGCACGATATGTCGGGAGAAGCCATCACAGGCATGCGCTCCTCCCTGTGTATGCTGGGTGCGATGCTGGCGCGCTTCCATGAGGTGCGGATGGAGCATCCCGGCGGTTGTGTGATCGGGGAAAGACCCATCGATTTGCATCTGAAAGCCCTCGCGAAAATGGGTGTGACCTTCTCCCAGGAGGAGCGGGTGCTGGTCGGGCGCACGAACGGATTGCACGGCGCGCAGATTGCGCTTGCGTTTCCCAGCGTAGGCGCCACGGAAAATATATTGTTGGCCGCGGTTTTGGCGGACGGCGAAACCTGTATTCAAAACGCGGCGAGAGAGCCGGAGATTGAGGCTTTGTGTTGTTTCCTGACATCCTGCGGCGCACAGATAGAAGGCGTCGGCACGGACCGGCTGCGGATTCAGGGATGTAAAACGCTGCATGGCGCTGTGTTTACGGTACCTGCGGATCGCATTGTGGCGGGCACGTATTTATTTGCCTGTACGGGCTGTGGCGGGGAAGTGTTTCTGGAACAGGCGCCCTGGGAACAGATGCAGGCAGTCATTGCGCTGGCGGAGCAGATGGGGGCGGTGTGTCAGGTGTGCAGAGATGTCAGGTGCGCGGGCTGCGGATTCAGCGAGACCTGTGCGGGACTGTATGTACAAGGTCCGGACAGACCGCGGGCTGTAGGGCGCGTTCAGACATCCGTTTATCCCGGATTTCCCACGGATATGCAGTCCATGGCGCTTGCGGTACTCGCGGGAGCAGACGGTGAGAGTGTGGTGCAGGAGACGATATTTGAGAATCGTTTCCGTGTGATAGAACCGCTCCGGAAGATGGGGGCGGATGTGCGTCTGCGCAGTTCCAGCGAGGCAGTGGTGCGGGGAGTCCCGCGACTGTCCGGCGCACAGGTGGAGGCCGGAGAGCTTCGCGGCGGCGCGGCACTGGTGCTGGCGGGGCTTATGGCGCGGGGCGAAACCGTTGTCACAGGCTGCGACTATATTGGCCGGGGCTATGAAAACATCGGAAAAGATCTGAAGAATTTAGGAGCGCGGATTGTCAGTGGCTATTTTACGAAAACATAAAAAAACAATTGTGATCACGTTGTCTGTGATCGTTCTGTTGGGGATACTCGGCGGCGTCGGATGGTATGAGTGGGACACCCATACCATCCAGACGGTTTACGTGGAGGGCAATGTGCATTACACCCAGGAGGAAATCCGAAATATGGTGATGGACGGACCCTTCGGCAACAATTCCCTGTATCTTGCCGCGAAGTATAAGAACCGCGGCATGACGGATGTCCCGTTTCTGGACGCGATGGATGTCAAGGTGCTGACGCCGGATACCATCAAGATCTCTGTGTATGAGAAGGCGCTTGCAGGATATGTGAAATACATGGATACCTATGTGTATTTTAACAAGGACGGTTATGTGGTGGAGAGCTCGTCCATGCGTACCGTGGGGATCCCGCAGGTGACGGGGCTGCACTTTGACCATGTGGTGCTGGGGGAGACGCTGCCCGTGCCGGACGAGGAGAAGGAGGTGTTCGGCACCATTTTGGAGCTGACCAAGCTACTGAACAAATATGAGCTCTCCGCAGACCGCATTTATTTTCACTCCAATGCCTCCATCACGCTGTATTTCGATGGCGCCAAGGTTGCGCTGGGCAATGAGAGGGAGCATCTGGAGGACAAGCTGATGCGCCTGCCGAAAATCCTTCCGGATCTGGCGGGTAAAACCGGTACACTGCAGATGGATACTTACAATGAAGGGGGCGATTACACGTTCAAACCGGAGTGATCGATGCAAATGAACGATAAAATGGTAGAAGTTGAAAAATTTTTAAAAAAATAGGTTGATAAATTTGCG
>JAFVAO010000027.1 GCA_017480445.1 Lachnospiraceae bacterium | reverse complement strand
TTTTCCAGCCGCGGGGCTTACGCATCGTCGGCACTTAGGCGGGGTACTCTCCCGCCTTATGTGCCGCTACGATGCGCATGCAGCGAGAGCGTCCCGCGGCGGAACATGCGCACGACACGCAATGACTCTTTCGCGAGGTGCGCAACGTGCGATGCCCCATAACAAAAGGCCTCCGACACCCCGTGCCGAAAGCCCGATACTTCCCGATTCCAATAAACGCTCTATTGCTGTCATGCGCATTCCTCCCCAGATAGAAATACAATGTCTAAATCTCCAGACAATACAGATAGTTCTCCTGCAAATCTGCAAGAAATGTCGGCAAATCGGTTTCTTGCAGTTTTTGCTTGATTTCCTTTTTGTTCTGTTTTCCTGTCCAGGTCTTGCATATATTGATCTGTTTTGCACCGAAAAGCGCAGAAAGATCGGTAATCAAACTGCTAAGCTCAATGATCATTGGATCGCTCGGATCATGAGCACCGACAGGGCTGTCACAATCGCATATCCAATCCGTGATGCGGAAATCGTCCTGAACACATTCAGCGGCAGCCTTTACGGCCATTTTTACATCGTGTTTTGTGCCCAGGGGAATTCTGTACCCATACTTGGACTGAACCTTTTCATATTCCTGTTCAGATACATCTCCATATAACGAACCATACAAATAATAACACATACCATTCCCCCGCTCTGATACACTTGGTCAATCAGTTATTTGCAGGAAGATCCTTCGCCAAAATATTGCCAAAATACAGCGCCTCGTCTCTCGGGATAACTCTTATTTTCTCAATAACCAATTCGTCCCAATTTTCTACCTCTGTATTCCGGTCATACTCGATTTCAGCAGCTTCATCCCCGTCTATGTAGCTATAAGAAAAAGTCCCTCTCGACATGAGCAGACACAAATATACAGAAGGATCTGCACTTTTCACATTTGCAAATGTATTCTGGGGAGCCGCAAGAGATCTCAAGTCCTTTAGCAAAGCCCGCTCATCAGAATCTTTTATATACGCAGTAAAACAAACACTTGGCTCCTGCTCTGCCTGTGTTTCCTCCGGGTCAAATGTCCCTCCGTTCCAGAATACGTAAAAGTAGCCGCCCTCTTTCACTTTGTACACACTGTATCCGCCTGTCCGGAACACTTCTATGGGATACTGCTGATTCACCTCATTGAAGGATAACGAAACTCCATCGATACCTCCTGTGCGACGATTTTGATCATCGAAGTATGTCCGCAGCGCATCAATCTCATATTCCTCTGTCAGCGCTTCGCTCAAATTCACCGTATCATCAGAGGTGACACCATTGTAGTAAAGCGGCCGTTCCACCTTCATCATCTTCCACGTAATACTGTCCCGGAGCGCTGTAAATTCATCCTCCGTTCCGCCGCGCAGCGCCACGGAATAGAGGGAACCATTCAGAACAAAGACCGTTTCTCTACATGCCTTGTTATCCTGCGTATAGGCCACATCGAGCACGTCGACACCCCGCCGTTCCCCCCACGCCGCACTGCCGCCGCGCTCGGTAATATAATCCGCATAGGCTGCAAGATCTGCATTTGGGTCCGCCGTTTCGCTTTTATGAAGCAGGATGTAGGATGTATAGTTCTGATATTCATACACCCAAAGTGCATCGTTGCTCTGCGTGGAATCGCGCACATACTTCTCCGGCACGTAAACAGAAAAATCGTGAAACGTTACATCCCCATTGAATGGCATCCGAATAAAAACGTACGCGATCAGCAGCCATAGAATCACTAACCCGACAAGCAGCGCGCCCGCCACAAGTCCTATGATGAGAAACACTTTCTTTTTACTCATATGAATCCTCCTGACAACCCCTTAAACAGCATCTTCATAAATCACGATATTTTTTCCGTGCTGTTTGCCGTAATACATTCGTGCGTCCGCAACCTTGATGATCTCCTCCGGCTCATGGTACTTCTCCCTGTATTCCTCCAAGCCGATCGTAATGGTTGTCGCAATCCGCTTATTAAAGAAAATCGTCGGATTCGCTTCAATGCACTTTCTCAGATACTCCAGCTTTTCCTTGGCAACGGCAAAATCATAATCCCGCATCAGGATAATAATTTCTTCTCCGCCCCATCTGCAGATATCGCAGCCATACATTTCCCGCTTAATCAGCTTCGTAATATGCCTTAAAACCTCGTCGCCGCAATCATGTCCGTACGAATCATTGACGCGCTTAAAATTGTCAAGATCACAGAACGCAATGCAAAAATGATGGGTCTGCTGATCGTCCATCAGCGACTCAACCAACGGCAAAAAGCCGCGGCGATTCAACAGATTGGTCAGGACATCTTCCTGCGCATCCGCAGACAGCTGCCTGTTTTTCTGTTCCAGATTGATCATTTCATATTCGCTCGAATAAATATAGATCGCATTGTAAAATATGATAGAAAACACCATGACAAACGAGGCAAAAATAAGCAAAAACATTCTTGCTATGTAAGGCACTTCATAAACCGGCTGCGCGTCCGCATAGCGAACATACAGGCATACATATACTGTAAAATTCAACGCCAGCATCAGCACAACAATCCATCGCTGCAATCCCTTCAGCAGAAAACAGCCAAAGTAGATAATGATCGGTAGAATAGAAATCAGAAAACAATAGGAACCGCAGTTCCATCCGATCAAACGCGTGGACACGATCGCATAAATCGAGACCTCCAGGAGGATACTCACATAGACCGGCATGATATGCCCAACCCTGCACAGTACAATACAAAACAAATAGACAACAACGCTGAGGATATTAAAGTGCACCAAAGGCGTTACATGCGTGCACCACATCACGACCAGCAGCGTCGCATGTACCAGACACATCACCGCGACCGTAAACAGAAAACTGTTATGGAACAGAAAATGCATTGTCTTATCTATGAGACTTCTATTCTTCACGCTACCGCGTACCTCACTTTCCGGTCTCTTCCCGTACACTTATGTTTCGTATGATCTATTTCGTATGACCTATTAAGAAAAATTATACTCTCCAAGCAATAAAATGCAATCCCCAAATCCGTTCCTCCCAGTCACTCCCCTTGCGCATCCCTCGCAAACCAACTATAATAAATCTACCTATGTTGGTATATTATTCTCTGAGCGATTTTGTCAATTGAACCTCCCTTTGCAACGCCGTGTGGCAGGATGTCTGGAACTGATCACTGCGCCTGCCATATATAGATCTCATAGGTGACGCCCTGCACGACCTCTGTACGGTCCCCGCGCATACCCAGCTTTTCACACACGCGCTGCGATACGGCATTCTCCGGCTGCATGAAGGCCAGCACGGTCGCAAAGCCAAGCTCCTCTCTGGCATACTCCAGGATCGCCTCGCACACCTCCGTGGCAAGCCCCTGTCCCTGCCAGGGCACGCCGATCAGAAAACCCAGCTCCGGATCCGCAAAGCCTTCTCTGTAGCAGATGCCGGCGCGCCCGATCACCTGACCGCTCGCCCGCTCCACGACTGTCCAGATTCCGAAATCATAATAGGCATACACGTTTTCTATATATTCTGCGGCGTAGGCCCGCTCCGCATCCGGATCGTCATAGAGCGGTTCCATGTATCGGGTCACCGACGGATCGGCGTAAATTTCGTAGAAATCCGCCACGTCCGCCACCGTCGTCTCCCGCACCAGACAGCGCGCCGTCTGCAGCACTGTCACCGGAAGCCCTTTTTGCCGCAGATAAACCTTATCCAGATATGCCTCATCCAGCTCCTCCGGATCCTCGCACGCATACCGGCAACACCCGAAGTCCTCCCGGCGGTTCCCCGCATGCAGATATGCGAGCACCGCCTCTCCCTGCGCGATCAACGCTGCCGCCCGCGCACTGCTGTCTGTGATATGTACGGTTCCGCCCGACATGACCCGCACGACTTTCTCATAGCCCATCTGCATTCTCCCTCTTTACCTTTTCTCCCAACTACGGTAAAATAGCATTGATACTATCACTATAATACATTTTTCATTCCGATGCAAAAGGAGAACAATTATGGCACAGAATCCGATCGTAACCATCACGATGGCAAACGGCGACACGATCAAGGCAGAGCTCTATCCCGAGATCGCTCCCACATCCGTGAACAATTTCATCAGTCTGATCAATCAGAAATTTTACGATGGCCTGATCTTTCATCGCGTCATCAAGGGCTTCATGATTCAGGGCGGCTGCCCCGAGGGAACCGGTATGGGAGGTCCCGGTTACTCCATCAAGGGCGAGTTTCTGCAGAACGGGTTTCCCAATGACTTAAAGCACACGGAGGGCGTTTTGTCCATGGCGCGCGCCATGCATCCCGATTCCGCCGGCAGCCAGTTTTTCATCATGCACAAGACCAGTCCCCATCTGGACGGCTCCTATGCGGCGTTCGGCAAGGTGATCGAGGGCATGGAGGTGGTCAACGCCATCGCAGAGACCGCCACCGATTACGGCGACAGACCCTTACAGGAGCAAAAAATACAGTCCATGACAGTGGAAACCTTCGGCGAGACCTATCCGGAGCCCGAAAAACTCACAAGATAGCCGTTCGTTCACATTTTGTTCATTTTTTTTTCAAGATTTTTTTAATTTTAAAACACGTTTTAGACATTTCTATGGCATATACTTAAACCATAGAAACAAGATAAACGCAAAACAGTTACTTGTTTACAAAACTTTTTCATAATAAATGCCAAGGAACGCAGGTTCCTTGGCATCCTCCCTTTTCTGGGGTTTTTTTCTTGCAATCTCCGCATTTTTCACCTATAATAAGCTTAAGACGATAATCGAATGTTGTATTAAGAATTGGGAACTGACGTATGACAAGAAACACATTGATCTCGAATTTTATAGAAAAAATGGAAAAAGAGCGTATTGCGACCGGGCTTACGCAGGTGCAGATGGCGCAGCAGTTAGAGATGTCCGTGTCCGGCTATAAGAAGCTCATCGCCGGCGAGATATCACGGATCGATCTGTATACAGCCTATCGGCTCTGTGAATTCACCGGCAAATGGTTGTTTGAATTCTACGGAGAAAATGTCAGCTCGGAGCTGACGCGCGCAGCTGCCAATCTGCGCCTGTTGACGAGACAGCAGCTACAGTTCGTGTCCTCCGTCATCAATCTGGAAATTGATCTGATCAAAAACTCCACGATTCCGGACAAGGACGACTATATCAATCTGCTGACCCCCACCGGCAGTCTGCAGGACGGCATGTATTGGGATTCTGTACACATTGAAAAGATCAATGTGGCCCATTATCGTGAGCGGTTCGGCACAGATCTGCACTGTGCACTGAGCATCACCAGTCCACACCTGTACCCCGCATATAACCCAGGTGATATTTTGCTGCTCTCTCTGTCTGCGCCGAAGGACGGAGACACCGGCATATTTATCAACAAAGCGGACAACCGCGGATACATTCGCAAACTGCGACAATCCAACCAATGGATCCTGGAACCCATCAACAATTATGGGATCCCGTTCATCATCGATCCGTTCCGGCCAAAGGATATCGACAATTGGATCGTCTTCGGCAGAGTACTCACCAAAATGCGCGTCATAGAATAAAGGTGCGCTGTGCAGACGTACCTTCCTATAAAGACAAAGAGGGCGGCATGCAGTGCACACCGCCCTTTCTTTATACGCATGCGAATCTTCGCATAGATTATTCTGCCTTGCCTACAGAACCGAACAGCTCCATCTTCTCCTTCACGGTAGCCTTGATCGCTTCTGCGCCGGGAGCAAGCAGCTTACGGGGATCGAAGCCCTTACCTTCCAGATCCTTGCCCGCCTCGATGTACTTACGGGTTGCCTCTGCAAAGGACAGCTGGCACTCTGTGTTTACGTTGATCTTCGCCACACCCAGGCTGATCGCTTTCTTGATCATATCCGCCGGGATACCGGTACCGCCGTGCAATACGAGGGGAAGCTCACCGGTCAGCTGCTGGATCGCATCCAGTGTCTCAAAGGAAAGTCCCTTCCAGTTTGCAGGATATTTACCATGGATGTTGCCGATGCCTGCTGCCAGGAAATCAACGCCCAGATCAGCGATGGACTTGCACTCCTTGGGATCTGCGCACTCGCCCATACCGATTACGCCGTCTTCCTCGCCGCCGATGGAACCAACCTCAGCCTCGATGGACAGGCCCTTCTGATGAGAAGCCTTCACCAGCTCTCTCGTCTTCTCCACGTTTTCCTCGATAGGATAATGGGAACCGTCAAACATGATGGAAGAGAAACCGGCCTCGATACACTTGTAGCAGCCTTCATAGGTGCCGTGATCCAGATGCAGCGCCACGGGAACATCGATGTCCAGATCCTTCAACAGACCGTTTACCATACCAACCACTGCATGATAACCGCCCATATACTTGCCTGCGCCCTCAGAAACACCGAGGATGACAGGGGATCTGCACTCCTTCGCTGTGAGCAGGATGGACTTTGTCCACTCCAGATTGTTGATGTTGAACTGCCCTACAGCATAATGGCCAGCCTTTGCCTTTTTTAACATTTCTGTTGCAGATACTAACATTTTGCTACCTCCATTCTTTTCGCACTACTGTTATTCTCAGACACGTATGGTGCCCAAAAACTCATTACAGATAGTATAGCACAAGTTTTTCAAAATGAAAATACATATTGTTAAAATATTATCGGAAATTTTTTAAACCCGGATCTCCACCGCCTTGTGCCGGTTCTCTATATAGACATCTCTGTGCATGCCGCCGTTCTCACCGTCTAAGGTCCAGGAGATCTCCTCCTCGCAGGTCATGCGCAGGGAGGCCGTCCGGAAACAATACATCAGGTTGGTATCGATATCTCTGTTGAGCAGGCTGATCACAATCTGATTCAGCTCCACCGGATTCTTCGGCTCCTTGATCAGGGTTACCTCGAACACGCCGTCGTCCAGCTTGACGTGCTTGCCCGTAATATTCTTGAACCCGCCCACGGACACCGAGTTGGTCACCATCCCGTAGATAAAATCGTCCTCAATGACCTGATCCTCATAAGCAACCTTCAGATGGTAGGAGCGAATGTCCGGCAGACGCTTCACGCCCTCCAGCACATAGGCCATGTGACCCAGCACATTTTTCATATCCTGGTCCGTCTCATAGGACACCTCCGTGAAAATCCCAAAGGCGGCAATGTAGACAAACACGTCGTCGTTAAAAGCACCGATATCGCAGGGAAAATTGCGCCCCGTCACGATCTGCTGCGCCGCGGTCAGCATATTTTTGGAGAGGGACAGACTGCCGCCGAAATCATTGGTGCTGCCCGCGGGAATATAGCCGATGGGCGTGAGAAAGTTGCTGCGTATCATGCCGGTCACCACCTCGTCGAGCGTGCCGTCGCCGCCGCTGCACACCACCAGATCATAGATGGGCTTACGAGTCTGTACGATCTTGATCGCATCCCCCTGCTTACCGGTAGGGTATACGGTGACCTCGAAGCCTTGTCCCACAAAAATCTCCAGAATATCAGCCAGCTTACTCTTGATTTTCGCCTTGCCCGACTTGGGATTGTACACAAATAGGATCTTTTTTGCCAGTGGAAACTGCATGCCTGTGTCCTCCTATCATGCAAAAATGGAGCGAGTGCAAATGCGCATCCCCGCTCCGTTCTTCTTTCGTCCCTGCTTACTTGCCGCTTAAAAACTTCTCCAGATTCAGGATCGCCACATCCTCATCCTCGCCGTCAGCCGTTACCACAAGATTCTCGCCGTTGTTCAGCCCCAGCGTCATCATGCCCATGATACTCTTCGCATTGACTCTTTTGCCGTCTGCCTCCACATAAATCCTGCTGTCATACTTGCTGGCCTCCTGCACCAAAAGCGCAACCGGTCTTGCGTCAAGACCATTCTCCAGCTTAATCTCGATTGTTTCAGTTTTCATATTTCTCCTCCCGAACCTATGTCCTAAGTTTCTCCGCGATTTCACTCAGCTTATGCAATCTGTGGTTCACGCCGGATTTGCCGACCGGCGGATCCAGATATGTTCCAAGCTCCTTCAGCGAAGCATCCGCATGCTCCAGACGCACCTCCGCCATCTGTCGCAGGCCCTCCGGCAGGTGTCCAAAACCGCCGTGATCTCTGATGTACACGATATCCTCGATCTGTCTGGAAGATGCGTTCACCGTCTTCGTGATATTCGCGGCCTCACAATTCACCCGCCTGTTGATGGAATTGCGCATCTCCTTTAAGATCCGCAGATTCTCGAACTCCATCAACGCCACATGCGCCTCACACACATTCAAAAGATCTACAATACGCTCGCCCTCCTTCAGATATACCACGTGATACTTCTTCCGGAGAACGATCTTGGCTTCAATCTCAAAGTTCAAAAGTACGCGCTGAATCTGTTCCGCCTTTTGCGCGCTTGCGCACACAAATTCCAGATGGTACCCCTTCGCCGGATCGCTGATGGAACCCACACTTAAGAATGCCCCGCGCAGAAAGGCTCTCTGGCAACAGGAATTCTTCAGCAGCAGCGGATCCACCGGCTCCGCCAGATCACCGATCTTGGCGAATACTTCGCGCATTTGCTCTTCGCTGATCTCAGCACCAGTATTTATATTAAATGTTTTGTTCAATAATGTAAAGCCTTTTTTTGAAACAGCCACATTTTCCGTCTGAAAGCCGATGGCATAGCCGCCGCTTCTGTCCCGTCTGTACTGCCCGCAGAAGTGCAGCAGCGCGGCCAGCTCCGCCAGCTGACAGTGCCTGCCCTGACCGATGTGACCGGATAATTCTTCCTTGATCGTTTGAGAAAAAGACATTGCCGCCTCCACTTTTGTGTCGCTATCGCTGTAAATCCTGCAGGCTGGACATGGCCATATCCCGATGATAAAGCTTGATTCCGTAATGTCCCTTGTCCTTCATCCGGTTGTAGAGCTCGTTCGCCAGCGTCACACTGCGATGCTTTCCCCCCGTACAGCCGATCGCGATGACCAGCTGATATTTTCCCTCTTTGATATAGTTGGGGAGCAGAAATTGAATCATGTCCGTCAGTTTCTGCAGGAAGATCTCCGCCTCCCCGTTGCTCATCACATAATTCTGCACAGCCTCATCATTTCCCGTCTTGTACTTGAGCTCATCAATATAGTAGGGATTCGGCAGAAAACGCACGTCAAACACCAGATCCGCATCCGAGGGGATTCCATGCTTGAATCCAAAGGACATGATCGTCACCATCAGGCTGTTATATTCCTCGTTGGAGACAAAAATGCGCTCCAACTCTGTTTTCAACTCTCTGGTCAGCAGCTGGGAGGTGTCGATCACATAGTCCGCCATACCGCGGATGTCCTGCAAAACCTCCCGCTCTCTGCGCACGCCGTCCTCCACTCTGCCGTCCGCCGCCAGCGGATGGACTCTTCTGGTCTCCTTGTAGCGCTTGATAAGCACCTGCTCGGAGGCCTCCATAAAGAGGATCTCAAAGGACAATCCCTGATCTTTTAGCTTGCGCAGAATCTGCGTTGTATTTTTAAAGGACTGGTCCGCACGCACGTCCAGTCCCAGCGCCACTTTGGTAATCTCACCGTTGGGCACACTAATCAGTTCCACGAATTTCTCTATCAGGGAAGCCGGCAGATTATCCACGCAATAAAAGCCGAAATCCTCCAGCATCTTCAGCACATTGCTTTTTCCGCCGCCGCTCATCCCCGTCACAACTACAAATCTCATATGTTCCTCGTCTCCGGGCGGGCATCCGCATACCCACCGATTGCTAAAAATCACCTAAAAATACGATCTCCGGCTCCAGCTCCACGCCAAAGCACTCTTTCACACGCTGTTTGACCTCACAGATCACATCCATCACATCCGACGCCGTGGCGTTGCCGGTATTGATCACAAACCCACAGTGCTTATCCGACACTCTGGCGCCACCTACCTGAAAGCCGCGCATGCCTGCCTTCATGATCAACTCGCCTGCATAGTAGCCCTCCGGCCGCTTGAAAGTGCTGCCCGCGCTTGGGAATTCCAGCGGCTGCTTTGTTCGTCTTTGCGCTGCCAGTTCATCCATTTTGGCTTTGATCTGCACCGGGTCTCCCGGTGTCAATGCAAGGCGCACCTCCGTCACCGCAAATCGTTTGCCCCGCAGCGTACTCTTGCGGTAGCCGAACTCCATCGTCTCATTGTCCAGGCACCAGATCTCACCGTCGTCGCCCACCACCTGCACTTCCTGTACCACCTGCGCGAGCTCTCCGCCGTAGGCGCCGGCGTTCATCACAACTCCACCGCCGATGGTGCCCGGGATACCGGAGGCGAACTCCAGACCGGTCAGCCCGTTTTTCAGGGCAATCTGGGAAAGCTGCGCCATGGAGCCGCCCGCCTGCGCCCGCATCTGCGTGCCGTCCACCGTGACAGCGCTCATGCGCCTGCCGACCGCAAGCACAATCCCTTCATAACCCTTATCGCTCACCAGCAGGTTGCTTCCGTTTCCCACTACGACATACGGGTATTCCACCCGATGCAGGTAAAGCAGAATCTTCTGCAGCTGCTCGGCGCTGTCCACCTCGACGAGACAGTCTGCCGGCCCGCCCACACGGAACGTGGTGTGCGCCGCCATCGGCTCCCGCAAATGTATCTGTTCCTCCGGTACGTATTCCCTCAGGATCTCCTGAATTGCTGTGCTGATCATATAGCATCCTCACTTTGACTGGAATTTACTCTATCATCCTATGCGTCCTTTCGCAGGATTAACCCTGCTGCGCCGTAGATGCCCGCGTCATTGCCCAGCGTAGCCAGGGCAAATTTGGCGTCCCTGCACGCCACGAACGCGTACTTGCGAAACACCGGTTCCACATAGGTCAGAAGCACTTCGCCCGCCTTGGATACGCCGCCGCCGATCACGAAGATCTCCGGATTGACCACCGCTGCCACCAGCGCCAGCCCTTTGCCCAGATAATCGCCGAACTGTTCCGCCACCTCGATCGCCAGCGCATCGTTCGCCTTCACGGCGTCAAACACAGTCTTGGCGCTGACCTCGCCGTCACGCAGCACACTGGGCGCATC
Source organism: Lachnospiraceae bacterium (assembly GCA_017480445.1). Classification (GTDB taxonomy): domain Bacteria; phylum Bacillota; class Clostridia; order Lachnospirales; family Lachnospiraceae; genus Acetatifactor. The sequence goes on along the minus strand of JAFVAO010000027.1, from coordinate 12,574 downwards.
GTCCTTCGCAAGTCTGCGCTTTGCCAGCCGCACGATACCGGTTGCGGAAGCATATTGCTCCAGACAGCCCTTGTTCTTGCAGCCGCAGCTCTCCGTCTCCTGATCCTCCACATGCATATGGCCGATCTCGCCGCCGGCTCCCGTAGCGCCGGTCAGAATCTTGCCCTCCACGATGATCCCGCCGCCGACACCGGTGCCCAGCGTCACCGCCACCATATTGGCATAGCCTTTACCGCCGCCCTGCCACATCTCTCCGAACGCGGCGACATTGGCGTCGTTGGCCGCCTTGACCGGAACATCCAGATAACCCTTCATGGTGTCCGGTATATTGAACGGCTTCCACCCCAGATTCACCGCGCCGTTGACCATCGTGCCGTGCTCATCCACAGCACCCGGCGCGCCGATGCCGATCCCTTCGACGTCCTGCGCAGTAATGGAGCGCTCCGCCATCTTGGCGCGGATACTCTCCGCCACATCCGGCAGGATCTGCTCTCCGCAGTGCTCGGTTCTCGTGGGGATCTCCCATTTGTCGAGCAGCGTTCCCGCTTCCTCGAACAGTCCCAGTTTTACGGTGGTTCCACCGATATCTACTCCAAACGCGTATTTACTCATCCTCTCCGTCCTCTTCCCTTCTTCTGGCCAGATTGTTCTGCACACGCTTGTACAGCTCCTGCGCCGCATTGTAGCCCATCTCCTTCTGACGATGGTTCGCTGCCGCCGACTCACAGATGATTGCCAGATTTCGTCCCGGACGAATCGGCAGCGTATGGCAGACAATCTTGTTGCCCAGATATTCTATATAATTTTCCTCCAGACCCAGTCTGTCGTATTCCTTATCCTTGTCCCAATCCTCCAGCCGGATGACCATGTTCACCTGCTGGGTATCCATCACGGCAGCCGCACCAAACAACGCCTTCACATCCACGATGCCGATACCGCGCAGCTCGATGAAATGCTTGGTGATATCGGGTGCGGAACCCACCAGCGTATCGTCGCTGACCTTGCGCAGCTCCACCACATCGTCCGTCACCAGACGGTGACCACGCTTGATCAGCTCGAGCGCCGCCTCGGACTTACCGATGCCGCTCTCACCGGTGATCAGCACGCCGACACCGTAGATATCCATGAGCACGCCGTGCACGGAAATGCAGGGCGCCAGCTGCACGCCCAGCCAGCGGATGATCTCCGCCATAAAGGAGGACGTGGTCTTCTTCGTGGACAAAAGCGGCACCTGATGGCGGATCGCAGCCTCCAGAAAGATTGCGTCCGGCTGCAGTTCGCGGCAGAACACAATGCAGGGAATCTCGTGGGAGAGCAGCTTTTCATAGCTCTCCTTCTTTTGTTCATCCGTCATATGCTCCATGTAGGAGTATTCCACATAGCCGATGATCTGTAAACGGGGCGCCTCGAAATTCTCGAAGAAACCGGCCAGCTGCAGCGCGGGACGATTGATCTCTGCCAACGTGATACGATATTTTTTCAGGTCGATCTCCGGTGTCAGATTTTCCAGCTTCATTTTTTCAATTACACTCAGCAATTTTACGCTCGCCATAATTCCTCCTCTTTCCGCGCCTTCCGCGCATCAGCATTTTACAAAATCAGTCTATCATCCCATGTTTTCTTTGTCAATCAAATACCCCGCAGCAAACTACGGGGTGTTTGGCTGGCCGCCCTGCTGTCCGTCGAAAAACTGCAGAATCTCGTCCACGGTGCGTTCGTTCAGTTCCGGCACCGAAAGCAGTTCTTCTCTTGTGGCGCTCCGTATCTCCTCCAGAGATTTGAAATGCCGCATGAGCGCCTTCCGACGTGCGGGGCCGATGCCGGGGATATCGTCCAACACCGATTTCACCTGCGCCTTGCTGCGCAGGGACCGGTGGTATTCGATCGCAAAACGGTGTGCCTCATCCTGAATACGGGTGATGAGCTTGAACCCCTCGGAATGGGTGTCGATGGGAAGCTCCACATTCTGGAAATATAGGCCCCTCGTGCGATGGTTATCGTCCTTGACCATACCGCAGACCGGCACTTGGATGTGCAGCTGTTCCAGCACCTCCAGCGCGATGTTCACCTGTCCTCTGCCACCGTCCATGAGCAGCAGATCCGGAAACCTGGTAAAGCTGCCCAACTCTTCATCCATCTCCTTTTGTTGCAGCTCCTTGCGCTCCTCCAGGCCATGGGTAAAACGCCGGATCAGCGCTTCCCGCATGCAGGCGTAGTCGTCCGGCCCTGTCACGCTGCGAATCCGGAACTTGCGGTAATCGCTGCGCTTGGGTTTGCCTTTTTCGAAGACGACCATGGACGCCACATTTTCAAAGCCGTTGGTGTTGGAGATATCGAAGGCTTCCATGCGGTCGATGTGCGGCATATCTAGGAGCGCCGCGATCTCCTTCACCGCGCCGATGGTGCGCCCCTCCTCGCGCTTGAGCTTCTCCCTGTCCTGACTTAAGATCAGCTTGGCGTTCTGCGCCGCGAGCTCCACCAGCCGCTCCTTGCTGCCGATCTTGGGCACCCGCAGGTAGACGCGGGAACCCCGCCTGTCCGTGAGCCATTTCTCGATCAGCTCCCCGTCCTCAATCTCATACTGCAGCATAAGCTCCCGGGGAATGAATGGAGTTCCCGCGTAGAACTGTTTGACAAAATCCTGCAGAATCGCAGGCTTTTCTCTTTGCGACACATTTGTCATGTAATAGTGTTCTCTGCCGATCAGCTTGCCGTCCCGCACAAAAAACACCTGCACAACCGCCTCCTGCTCATCCTGATACAGTGCGATCACATCCTTGTCCTCACCGTCGCTGTCGGTGATCTTCTGCTTCTGCGCCACGGCTTTGACACTGTTGTAGAGATCCCGATAGCGGGCCGCCTCCTCGAACTCCATCTGCTCCGCGGCCTCCCGCATCTGCCGCTCCAGATCGCTTAAGATCGGCCGGTAATTGCCGTTCAGAAAATCCAGCGCGCCCTCCACCTGTTTCTGATACGCTTCTTTGCTCACCAGCCCCTGGCAGGGCGCGAGACACTGCTTGATGTGATAATTCAAACAGGGACGCTCCAGCCCGATATCTCTGGGCAGCACCCGGTTACAGGTGCGCAGCTGATACAGCTTGTTGAGCAGCAGAATCGTGTCCTTCACGGCCGCTGCGCTGGTATAGGGGCCGAAATACTTGGACTTGTCCTTTTTCATCGTGCGGGAAAACAGGATCCGCGGATAGTCCTCCCCCAGTGTCACCTTGATGTAGGGATAGGTCTTGTCGTCCTTGAGCAGCGTATTGTACTTGGGCGAATGTTCCTTGATCAGATTGTTCTCCAGAACAAGCGCCTCCAGCTCGGAATCGGTGACAATATATTCAAAACGCGCAATCAAAGAAACCATCTTGTCGATGGCCGGCCCTCTGCCGATGTTTTCCCGAAAATAGGAGCGCACCCGATTGTGCAGATTGATCGCCTTTCCCACATACAAAATGGTATCTTCTTGGTCATGCATGATATAGACCCCCGGCTTGGCGGGGAGTTTTTTTAACTCTTCCTCAAAATCAAACATGTCAGTTCCCTGTTATTTATGCTTCGTGTTACGGTCTGGTACCAAAAATGACGTTCCCGTCATCGGTAATAACAATGTGTTCCGCATCGGAAACGGAATAGTCATTGGAGGTGTTAAAGTTGGACCAATCCGTGCGATGGATACTGAAATTCACCGTGAGGGTCGATCCGGATTTTAACTCTCCCTTGTCCGAAATGGTGATCTTGCAGCAGGTGTCGGCATCCTTGCCGTCCGCCTTGGAGAAGCTGCCCTTCACGCCGCTTAGCGAACTCTGGCCGCTGACCGCCGCATAGTAGCAGTCAAAGGTCAGATCTTTATCCGCATCCTTGGTAAAATAAAACTCGATTGCCAGATCGCCGAGATCGATCTCATCGCCCTTGTTCTCAATGGTCATAGAACCAGAGATGCTGTTAGAATTAGCGGTCATGTTGTCGTAATTGATGCTCAGATCAAGATCATCGCCGGAGGCGTTCTTGGTGCCCACTTTCGCGCCGCCATTGCCTGTGTTGTTTTGTCCGCTCGCCGTTCCCTCCTTGAAAGTGATCGACTGTCCGGCGTTTTTGCCCTGCGCAGGCTCCTTGCCGTACACCAGCACGCCGTTCTCATACAGCGCCATGCCGGTCTGCGCGGAGAGACTGCCGCTCTCCATATGTTCAAACGAAGGATCGTTGCTGTTGTCCCACACGCCGCCGGTGTTGCGCATGCGCACCTGCAGCTCACTCTTGTACTGGGACTGTCCACCGGGATAGATCGCGCCGTCGGGGAATTCCACCGAGAGATAGTAAATGTGCTTATCCTCATCCCAGACCTTCAAACCGCCCACGCTACCGTTCTGCATATAGTTGCCGGATACGGCGATATTCTCCGCGGTGCCGCCCGCGTCATACACCTCTGTCAGATCTACGTAATAGCGGAACTCCAGATCTTTGCCTGCGCGCGCCGGCCATGCGGTGGTGTTGTAGACATAAGCTCTGATCTCCAGGAAATCGTCGCCGTCCACATTGATGCCGCCCTCTACATAGAGTTCCGCCTCCGGCTCCTCCACTGCGCCGAATTCCTTCAGCGTTTTGCCGTGGTAAGTGCTGTACAATCCGGCCATCAAGCCGGTAAAACCTGCGTTATAGTCGCAGGCCACTTCGTTGCAGTTGTAATTGGACACAACATCCTCATAGTGATCCGATGCGTCCGGTCCGCCCACCAGCGCGCCATACAGCACGTGCCGATGCGTGGAGGGCTCGTTCATGTTGTTGGAATAAGAGCCCTGCGCCGTGCGATGATGCGGGTGCTCGGGATAATCCTCCCCGAAGCCGATCAGATAGGAAAAGCCCGTATCCCCCAGAATATAATTCGCCTGACTCACCGCAAAATCAAAATATTTGTCTGCCTTCTTCTCCGGACAGCCGTCCCATCTGCTGTAGAGCAACGCCACATATGCCGAGGTAGACGCGTAGCGCAGAGAGCCCCAGTTGTCCAGCCATGCCAGCCCCTTCGGCGAGTATGTAATATGCTGGTCCGAGATCCCCGCCCAATAATCCAGATGCTTCTCCATCGCCTTGGTGTACGTGCTGTCCTCCGTGATCCGCGCGAGCAGAAGCGCCGCACCGATGTGCACATCATCCCAGCAAAGTGCCCAGTTGTAGTCATCATTGGCCTGGGTATAGCACTCCTTGGCCGTCTTTAAATAGCTCTCGTCATCGGTGGCCAGATACAGCCAGGCCCCCGCCCATGCCAGTTCATCATAGTAACCCGAGTGGGAATCATAAAATCCGTTCGCCTGCGTATATCCCGCGTCGCTGCGCGTATCATTGGCAAATTTAAACAAGCTTTTTGCATGCTTTAAACATTCCTTGGAAAATGCCGCATCCTCTTTTTCAAAGACAATAGACGCCACTGCCAGGGACGCCGCCGTCTCCGCTGTCACCGCGCTGCCGGGGCTGTCCTTCGTCACCTTGTACGCCGGTCTGTCCGTGGCCAGCTCCACCACCTCAGCCGGTCCCCAGAAGCTGTGGTCGGCACCGCCGTTGCCCACCTGATAATAATACACGTTGTCCTCCGGATGGCACTTGATAAAATACTCATTCGCCCAGCGGATGTTCCCCAGCGCGTATTCCAGCTGACCGCTCTCCTCATAGGAAGCCTTGTCCTCATAGACAGACCAGCCCAGCATCGCCGCCGTATATGCCATGGGCAGATTGAACTTCACGTGGTCGCCTGCGTCGAACCAGCCGCCGGTCAGATCTAAGCCCACATCGCTGCCGTCGCTCAGGCAGCTGTCACCGCGCCAGTTGCAGCGCACCTGCTCCGGCAGATCGCCGCTTCTCTGCAGTTCATAGAAAAGCAGTGATTTCTGCAGCGCCTCACCGTAGTTATATTTTCCGGTACCCTCGGTGCCCTCATAGCCGTTTCCCTTGGCCGTGAGATTGCCGGTATTCAGCGTGGCGTTATGATTCACCGCAAGGAGCTTCTGCGTCTTATCCTCGCCGCTGTTCGCATTGTTGTCCGCACCGTTTTGCGCCTGCGCGTCCGTATTCTGCGTATTGCTGTCCGCATTTTGTCCTTCCCGGGCATCCTGAGAAGTCTGGGACGCCTCTCCGGAGGACGCCGTCTGCACCTGCTTGTTGGATCCTCTGCCGATCAGAAATCCGATCAAAATCCCGACACATACAATGGCGATTGCGCCTGCGACCATCTTTTTATTCATAGGTTTTTACTCCTTCATCCACTTACTTGATCCATACATCCGAGAAACGTCCCTTTGCGGCGCCAGTCTCCCCGGACGTTCCTGATTCTGCATCCGTCAACTCTTCCGCAGTCTCTGGCGCCGCGCCGGTCAACTCTTTCGCAGTTGAATCCGACGGCGTCTCCTGCGTCCCTGACACAGTATCCGTCGACTCCTTCGCCGGCTGTGTGCGCTCTGCGGAAAGAATGGTCTCATCCGTCACAGTCACGTCAATACCTTTTTTCTTATCCTCCTTGTCCGGCTCCGGAATACCCTTTGCCTCCCGGAAGATCTTCATGAACTCCTTGCCGGTGATCGTCTCTTTTTCGATCAGATAAGACGCCAGCTGATACATCACATCGCGGTTTTCCTTCAACATCTCCAGCGCTTTCTCGTAGCTTTCCTTGAGGATCTTCATGACCTCCTCGTCAATGTCCGCCGCGGTTTTGTCACTGCAGTTTAACGCGGTGCGTCCCTCCAGATACTGACTCTCCACGGTCGCCAGACCGATCAGCCCGAAGCGCTTGCTCATACCGAAGCGGGTCACCATGTTCCGCGCGATGGCCGTGGCGCGCTCGATGTCGTTCGCCGCGCCGGTGGTCACATTGCCGAACACCACTTCCTCCGCGGCCCGGCCGCCCACCAGACCCACCAGCATATCCCGCAGCTCCTCCTCGGAGTTCAGATATTTCTCCTCCTCGGGCACCTGCATCACGTAGCCCAAGGCTCCCATGGTGCGGGGCACAATCGTAATCTTCTGCACAGGCTCGGAATTTTTCTGCAACGCGCTGATCAGCGCGTGCCCCACCTCATGATAGGAGACGATCTTGCGCTCCTCCTTACTCATGATGCGGTCCTTTTTCTCCTTACCCACCAGCACGACCTCCACTGCATTGAACAGGTCATGCTGATTCACAAATTCCCGCTTTTCCTTCACGGCGTTGATCGCCGCCTCGTTGATCATATTGGCCAGGTCAGAACCCACCGCACCGCTGGTGGCAAGCGCGATCGCGTCCAGATCCACCGTCTCATCCATCTTGATATCCTTGGCGTGTACCTTCAGAATCTCCACACGCCCCTTCAGATCCGGCTTATCCACGATGATCCGTCTGTCAAACCGCCCGGGACGCAGAAGCGCCTTGTCCAGAATCTCCGGCCGGTTCGTAGCGCCCAGCACGAGGATACCCTTCGAGCTGTCGAAACCATCCATCTCCGAAAGCAGCTGATTCAGAGTCTGCTCCCGCTCTTCATTCCCGCCGCCGTACTTGGAATCACGGCTTCTGCCGATCGCATCGATCTCGTCGATGAACACGATACAGGGTGCATGCTTGGTCGCCTCGCGGAACAGATCCCGCACACGGCTGGCGCCCACGCCCACATACATCTCAATAAAGTCGGAACCTGTCAGCGAGAAAAACGGCACCTTCGCCTCGCCGGCCACCGCCTTGGCCAGCAACGTTTTACCGGTTCCGGGCGGGCCCACAAGCAGCGCGCCCTTGGGCAGCCTCGCACCGATCTTCGTATATTTACCGGGGTCATGCAGGAAATCCACGATCTCCACCAGTGACTCCTTCGCCTCATCCTCGCCGGCCACATCCTTGAAGGTGACTCCCGTCTCCTTCTGCACATACACCTTGGCGTTGGATTTGCCCACGCCCATCGGGCCGCCGGATCCGCCCATCTTGCGGAACATGAAGCCCATCAGCACCCACAGAAGTACCACGGGCAGAATGATCGTGAGCAGCACATCCATAAACCGGCTGTCCGAAACCACACGCTGCGCCGAGATACCTTTCTCCTCCAACCGCGCCGTCAGTGTCGTCATATCCTCCATCATGCGGGTCGTGTAGATCTCTCCCACCGGCGTCAGCTTGGTGCCATAGCGCTCCAACAGCATATTGACCGGCGTATTCTGCGCCGCCTCGTCATATTTCAGCGTGACATTCAGAATCGACTTCTCGTAGTTGACCAGCACCGACTCGACCTTGTCATCCTTCAGATCCTGCAAAAACTGTGTATACTCCTTCTCCTGCGCCTTGCCCGTTCCGAACAACAGCGTAGAGACGATCATCACCACCAAAAGAGAGCTCAACATTGCAAGTATGAGAACAAAAATCCCGGGTCTGCGCGGCTCCTGATTGTTTCTGTTATTGCCATTTGTCTGATTATTGTTCATATTTTCTCCATTTCCCGGCAATCCGCCGATATGTACCATTATAATGAGAGTTTTCCGATAAATCAATAAAAGAAATATAAATTATGGGCAATTCGGCATTGATTTTAAATTATTTTTTTTGTATCATTAAACATAGTATTTATGCGCATTTTTTACGGAGGTCATTCATGGGAAAAACAGGTTTTGACAATGATAAATATCTGCGGCTGCAATCGGAGAAGATCAAGGAACGCATTGCAACCTTCGGCGGAAAATTATACCTGGAATTCGGCGGAAAGCTGTTTGACGACTATCACGCATCCCGCGTGCTGCCGGGCTTTAAACCGGACAGTAAGATCAATATGCTGGCACAGCTGAAGGAACAGGCCGAGATTGTCATCGCGATCAACGCGGCGGACATCGAGAAGAACAAAGTACGCTCCGACTTAGGCATCACCTACGATCTGGACGTGCTGCGTCTCATCGACGCGTTCCGCGGCTACGGACTCTATGTGGGCAGCGTGTGCCTCACCCGCTTTGCCGGACAACCCAGCGCCGTTGCTTTTCAGAAAAAACTGGAATCCCTCGGCATGAAGGTTTACCGCCATTACACGATTGAGGGTTACCCCTATAACATTCCGCTCATCGTCAGCGATGATGGTTACGGCAAAAACGAATACATCGAGACCTCCCGCTCTCTGGTGGTGATCACTGCGCCGGGACCGGGCAGCGGCAAAATGGCTACCTGCCTCTCCCAGCTTTATCACGAATACAAGCGCGGCATCACCGCGGGATACGCCAAATACGAGACCTTCCCCATCTGGAACATTCCGCTCAAGCATCCGGTGAATCTGGCCTATGAGGCTGCCACCGCGGACTTGAACGACGTCAATATGATCGATCCGTTCCATCTGGAGGCGTACGGTGAGACCACGATCAACTACAACCGCGACGTGGAGGTCTTCCCCGTGCTGAAGGCAATGTTTGAGAAAATCATGGGCGAATGCCCTTACAAGTCGCCCACCGACATGGGCGTCAACATGGCTGGCTACGGCATTGTGGACGATGAGGCCGTCCAGCTTGCCGCCAAGCAGGAGATCATCCGCAGATACTACAACACCCTCTGCCAGAAGCGGCAGGGCAATGCGGATGAGGAACAGATCCGCAAGATTGAGTTGCTCATGAAGCAGGCGTCCATCACCACCGACGACCGCCCCATCATCAGCGCCGCCAAGGTGAAGGCTGCCGCCACCGGCGAACCGGCTGCGGCGATCGAGCTGCCCGACGGCCGCATCATCACCGGCAAGACCAGCGAGCTGCTGGGCGCTTCCTCCGCGATGCTGCTGAACGCCCTCAAGACGCTGGCCAACATCGAGGACAGTGTACAGTTGATCTCTCCCACGATCATTGAACCGATCCAGGAGTTGAAGGTGACACATCTGCGCAATAAAAATCCCCGTCTGCACACAGACGAGGTGCTGATCGCGCTGTCCATCTGCGCGGCTACGGACGACAGGGCCAGACGCGCCATGGAACAGTTGAAAAATCTGCGAAATTCCGAGGTGCACTCCAGTGTGATCCTCTCCCATGTGGACACCAATGTGTTCCGCAAGCTGGGTGTCAATCTCACCTGCGAGCCGGAGTACCAGACGCAGAAGCTCTACCACAGGTAAGCACCGGCTGCCAATTGTTGCATATAAAAGGCATTTGACCCCGCATATTTGAGATGTTCTCTGATATTGCACCGCGTCATATGCCTTTTTCATTGCATTTCTTTTGACAACAACCAAATTATTTCATTTGAGTGACCAAACCCCAGAAACAGGTAGATTATAGGTGAAATAATCTTATTTATGCAGAACCGTCTTGCAGAGAGGAGGTGCACGGATGGATGACCGCCAGATCGTTGATCTCTACTGGCAGAGAAATGAGGCCGCCATCACCGAAACAGAACACAAATACGGGCGCTATTGCTTTTCCATTGCCAATCATATCTTGCGTGATACCGAAGACGCGAGGGAGTGTGTAAACGACACCTATCTCGGTGCATGGAACGCAATTCCCCCCCATCGTCCGGAGATATTGTCATCCTTCCTCGGGAAGATTACCCGACGCCTTTCTCTAAAGAAATGGCGGGATCTGTCAGCCGCAAAACGTGGCGGCGGGCACGTCACCGTATCTGTGGACGAGTTGGAAGAATGCATCCCTTCCGGGCAGTGTATTGACGAAAATCTCGCCATTGCAGAATTGACGGAGATCATCAACGCCTTTTTGAAAACACTGCCCTTGGAGGAACGCCGCATATTTTTGCGCCGATATTGGTATTTTGACTCGATTCGCGATATCTGCGCCCGGTACGGCTTCGGTGCAAGCAAGGTGAAAATGATGTTAAAACGCACGAGAGACAAACTGCTTGTGCGTCTGCAACAGGAGGATATCTGGGTATGAAATCGGAGAAATTACAAGACGCCATCGGTGAAGTGGACGATCTGTTCCTTCAGGATGCAAACAAGTACATTTTGACGCGCCGGCAGATCTGGGGCAGATGGGCAGCTGTCGTCGCCTGCTGTTGTCTGATCGCGGGCGGCACATATGTCCTTATCCATTTTCATGTAACAAATTCTGCTGGTGCCGGAAGCCTTCCGCGCATTGAGATCCCTGCATATCATGTTGATGGCATGGGCTTTGAAGGATTACTGTGCTATAGTGAGGCCGAATTGGAAAACGGTAACCCATGGCAGGCAGACTGGGCGTTGGACACACTCCCCGTCTATCAGAACGGGTGCTTTGATCCCTCCGGCATGGGCATGCCATACGGTTTAGACGAAGTGGAAATGACGGAACTGCTGACCAATGCTGCCGACGTATTGGATCTGGAAATACTGGCTACCCAATCTGACACAAATACAGCCAAAACAACGGATGGTACAATCCTCCCAGGTAACGCAGTATATCAGATACGCGCGAACACAGATAACGGCAACCTGACTGTTCGTGCCGACGGAACTTTGCTCTATATGCTGCCGGACAATACTACGCTTCCGGAGGCATATCATTTTACCTACCGCAATACGTCCGCGGATGAGGCAAACGCTGTCATGGAATATCTGTTAGAATGTTACGCTGCATTCTTACGTTTTCCCCATCCCGTGACCGTTCTACAGGGAGATTACACGTTTGACGGAGCGTATATCCGTCGGTATCTCGCCTATAATGCGGGCGCGGATCACACAGAAAATCTGCTCAATTACTGTTTTCAATATGTGCGCTTCTCTCCGAATGATGACGGGAATCTGGCATCTGTCGCGCTCTATGGCGGTCTGATCAAAGCGGAAAAAATCGGCGATTACCCACTGATCTCCGTCGCAGAAGCGCAAGAAAAGCTTTTAGCAGGCCAGTATCAAACAAGTGTTCCGGATGTCGTGCCACAAGCGGAAGATATCGCCAGAATCGAGGTAGTCTACCGCACAGGGTCGCAGGAAGAACTCTTGCTTCCGTACTACCGCTTTTACGTGGAACTGCACGATACCGACCGTTGGTATATGATTCAAGACGATCAGCTAAAGTGCTACGGGGCCTATTACGTACCTGCAATACAGGAGCAATATATCGCCAATCGATCCACCTATGCTGGGCAGTTCAATTAAAACAGGGACATCAACACCTTTTCTGGCTTATGTTTGATGCAATAAATACAAATATTAATCTTCAGACGCTTTCTTCATTTCCTGATATTCATCTACTGATATGCCCAGCTTTTGACAAGTTGTCTGCGTATCCCACCCGGTACTGCGCATCGTCTGATCTACCGTTGCCAGTATCGTTTCCGCTCTACCTGCCGCTCTGCCTTTGGCCTCGCTTTCCTCCCGAATAAAGTCGTCCTCAGCCCATCTGTCCCGTATCGCCTTCTGCCGTTGTTCAAACATCCATCTCAGATTCCTGACCAGTCCCATCGCTCTCACCGCTTCCATCGCTTCTGTCATTCCTTTGCTCTTCGATTGTATCATATTCAGGTCCTCCTCATGCCTTCCTAATTCCGCAGGGTGATCCGTCCCTCTCTTCCGAAAGCCCTGCTGTTCAATTTTATATAATGGATTAAAAGCATAGACTTTCTGATAATAGAATTGCTTTGCAATTAGAATATAATTAGCAATGAGAAATTGTT
>JAFVAO010000026.1 GCA_017480445.1 Lachnospiraceae bacterium | reverse complement strand
TCCTCCGACAGTTGATTGAAGGTACTCCAGAGCGCGTCGCTGCTTTTCAGATGTCGGATCACCGCAGGACGGTCAGGGAAGTTTGGGAAAATGTTGGAAATGTCAGGTGTGTTGGATTGTTTTCTCATAGATATGTTCCTCCTTGGTTTAAGATAAGATTGTGACGGGATAGTAGAGCTTAGAACAGTGCTGTGCAGAGCCACGCGGTGGCGACATATGAAAACGGCAGACAACGGCGTGGTAAGCTGTATTGTAATAAAAACAAAGTGCATCTCTGCGCGGCAACCTGTTCACTTCAATAATTGGGAATATTTGGCTGAAACAGCCGGACGGTCTGCTGACCGATATGCTATATCGTAATACGATTTAGAGATAATGTCAATAGCAAAATGCAATAAAGGGAGGATCAGTCAAAATGCAAAAACGAATTTTATAAAATAAAATATCTCACAACTCGAATGACAGTGGCAACGCGGGATTGGGGAGTATGCCTCACGGTACGTTTTTTACCGGAGTCATTGATGTTACAGTCATTTGAACTGCAATGCGGACAGATGCGCTCGTGTTCTTTGGTTTTGATAGTGATGCATTTGACGGTACCATTCCTTTGGTGAGCCTGAATAATAACTCAAATGCTTGATAATCCGTTTGGCGGCATTAGGAGGCAAATTGCGCTTGCATCCATATGATATTCATGATAAAGTTATGGCATGATAATAAGTCTTGAAATTGCTTGTTTTCAGCTGTTCGTAAAGGCGCAATGGCTATCTCGTAGATGCAACTGCAGAAGGAGGTCGGAAAATGGGAACATATGTGAATCCTGGCAATCAAGCGTTCAAAAGAATCTCCGGTTCCAATTATATTGATAGGACAGAATTGATCCGTTTGATGAACGAAAGGGTTGGAGGCGATGAGTGCCTCGTGTGCGTCAGCAGACCGCGGCGGTTTGGAAAGTCATACGCGGCAAAGATGTTGACAGCGTACTATGACTGTTCATAATGACTTTGAATCCTTTGAAAGTGCGGATGATGTGCTGACTTTGTTGATTCATTTGGGGTATTTAACATACCATGAATCTGAAAAAGTCGTACAGATTCCAAATGAAGAAGTCCGGATTGAGTTCAGACAGTTCCTTTCTCAGAAGAACGATTCCAAGACCGGAAAGCATACATGCATGATTGAAAAAGCTTGAGATTAGCTTCGGCGCGCTTCTGTGCAATGGATGGCTGGGGATATTTTATGATAGGGAGACAGCAACGAACAGGAGGAAGTGTATGGACTATCGAAAAGAATATGAACGTTGGCTTGCCCACGCCACGGGCGAGGTGTTGGAGGAACTGCAGAAGATGGATGAGGCGGCGGTGGAGGATGCGTTTTACCGCGACCTGGCGTTTGGTACGGGCGGGCTGCGCGGGACGATCGGTGCCGGAACGAACCGCATGAACGTGTATGTTGTGGCGAAGGCGAGTCAGGGGCTGGCGAATTATCTGCGGGAGACGGTGCAAGAGCCCGCGGTGGTGATCGGGTACGATTCCCGCATCAAGTCCGATGTGTTTGCGCAGGTGGCGGCAGGAGTGTTCGCAGCGAACGGAGTGAAGGTACATTTCTGGCAGGAGTTGAATCCGGTTCCGACGGTGAGCTATGCGGTGCGTGCGCTGCACGCCTCCGCGGGAGTCATGATCACGGCTTCACACAACCCGAGCAAATATAACGGTTATAAGGTGTATGGAGCGGATGGCTGTCAGATCACCACGGAAGCGGCTGCGGCGATCCTGGCACAGATCAATGCATTGGACATCTTCGCGGATGTGCGGCAGATGGACTTTCAGACCGCTGTCAAAGAGGCGCTTGTGCAGTATATTCCGGCTGCGGTGCTGACAGCATTTCTGGACGAGGTGAAGCAGCAAAGCGTATTGTTCGGGGATGAGATCAATCGGGATGTAGCGATTGTCTATAGTCCGCTGAATGGTACCGGTCTGAAACCCGTGACCAGAGTGCTGGCGGAGAGCGGGTTTACCAATATCACGGTTGTGGAAGAGCAGAAGAATCCCGATGGGCATTTTCCGACCTGTCCGTATCCCAATCCGGAGATCCGGGAGGCGATGGAGCTGGGGCTTACCTATTGTGAGCGGACGGGGGCGGATCTGATGTTGGCCACGGACCCGGATTGTGACCGCTGCGGCATCGCGGTGAAATCCGCCGACGGCGGGTATGTCCTCTTAAGCGGCAACGAGGTAGGATTGCTGCTGCTGGATTATATCTGCGCGCAGCGGCTTGCGCATGGGAAGATGCCTGCGCAGCCGGTGTTTGTCAAAACGATTGTCACCATGGATCTGGCAGAGCGGATCGCAGCGCATTATGGTGCGCAGACGATCAATGTGCTCACGGGCTTTAAGTTCATCGGAGAGGTGATCGGGCGGCTCGAACAGCAGGGGAGAGCGGAGGATTATATCTGCGGTTTCGAGGAATCGTACGGGTATCTGACAGGGACGTACGTGCGGGACAAGGATGGTGTCAACGCGGCGTTTATGATCTGCGAGATGTTTGCTTTTTATAAGACGCGGGGGATCAGTCTGCTTGAGAAGCTGGAGGAGTTGTACCGCACCTACGGGTATTGTCTGAATACGTTGCATGCGTATGAGTTCGACGGCTCGGCGGGGATGGCGAAGATGCAGTCGATTATGGACGGGTTCCACAAGGGGCTGGAGCGCATTGCGGGTCAGCCGGTACGCCGCACGGAGGATTACTCCCGGGGGTTAAACGGGCTGCCGCCTGCGGATGTTTTGAAGTTTTATACCGATTGTGGATCCGTGGTGATTCGCCCGTCCGGTACGGAGCCTAAGCTCAAGGCGTATATCAGTGTCACGGCGGCGGATCAGGCGCAGGCGGTGGAGATTGAGCGACAGATTGCAGAAGAGATTCAAAAAAATAGAATATACAGTTGACAGCAGGCATACGGATTGATAGATTATAGGTAAAGAGATGTTGTATGGAGGTGGGGGCCTATGCGTGAATTTGATGATGCTGTGCTGGAATGTTTTCTGGAGAATCAGGAGCAGCTTTTTCCGGAGCCGGTTGCGGAGACGCTGGACGAAGCGGATGAGTTTCTGCAGGATTGTATGGCAGTCGTGGTAGATTCTGTCTCGGAGATCATAGAGTACTTCGACGAGGAAGGGATCGACATGGAGGGAGCGGACGACGAGGAGATTCTGGACGCCGACGAGGTGTTTGACGTGGGCGACGGCAGGTATCTGATCGTCGAAGGCTGATTATTGAAAATAAGTTTCTAAGATTTCTAACAGGCCGTTTTCATCATTGCTCTTTTGGGTAATGATGTCAGCGGCTTTTTTTACGCACTCCTGCGCGTTGGCCATGGCGATACCGGTGCCGGCGGCCGCGAGCATGGAGATGTCGTTCTCCGCGTCTCCAGCGGCAAAGGTGTGGGAGAGCGGCGCATGGAGAAAGTCTGCGATGAAGCGCAGTGCATTCCCCTTGCCGGCGGTGGTGGGCAGGATCTCCAGAAATTGTTCATTGGAGAAGATCATCTGGATGCGGTCGCCGCAGTAGTGCAGAAGGCTTTCGCGGAAGTCTTCCAGAGCGGATTTGTCGGTCAGGTGGATACACAGTAATTTAAAGCTTCCCTGCGGCAGTGCGGCGGCGATGTCGTCCACGCATTGTAACGGCATGTGAATGCGGCTGGTATAGAAAGCCAGTTCGGCATTCATGCCTTGACAGACGATCTCCGTCGCGGTGTAACCGTGGATGTGGAGACCGCGAAGCCTGGCCTGACGGATGATGTAGGCAGTATCCTCCTGGGATACACGGCATTCCCAGATCGGTTTGAGCCGGTCACAGTCATAGACAAGGGCGCCGTTGTTGGACATGATCAGCAT
This sequence comes from Lachnospiraceae bacterium, assembly GCA_017480445.1. GTDB lineage: Bacteria > Bacillota > Clostridia > Lachnospirales > Lachnospiraceae > Acetatifactor. Next base: position 4,294 of record JAFVAO010000026.1, on the reverse strand, counting down.
GTGGGGAAAGCAGATACGCTCCTTGAAGCGAACCTCCAAAATGCTGGGTAGTGGTCTGCCGGAAGAGAGGATCAGGTGATGCCCGGCGTCTGTCATGCGCTGTAATGCATCCCGCATGGTGTCGCTGATGGTGCTGTCGTTCAGTAACAGAGTGCCGTCCAGATCTGTAAAAAGCAGTTTTTGGCGGGTCGCCAGCAGATCGTCCAGAATCTGGTCCGGTACGTGCAGGCTGCCGTAGCCGACGCCGAGATCCAGTCCGGGCTTATTCGTGCCGTGAAAATCCGAGCCGCCGCTGAGCAGCAGATGGTATTTCTGCGCAAGCTGGCGGATCTGCCGCTCGTCTGCGGCAGTATAGGTGCTGTAGATGGCCTCGATACCCATGAGGCCGGCATCTTTTAAGGTGCCCACGAAAGCGTCCAGAGCGGTGTGGCTCATGCCGTATTGGATCGGATGGGCCAGCACGGGGATGTCGTCCGTAGAGAGGATCAGGCGGATCGCCTGATCCGGCGAGATCATTTCCCAGGGCACAAAGCAGGGGCGGCGGTCGCCGATGTAGCGGTCGAAGGCCTCCTGCATGCTTTTGGTATAGCCGTGGTCGAGCAGAAAGCGTGCGAAATGCGCGCGGGTGATCACGGCGTCCGGCTGCTGTGCCTGCAGGTCTGCGTAGTCAATGTCGATTCCGTGTTCCTGCAGCAGGGCGCACATTTTCCGGTTGCGTGTGTGACGCGCCTCGGCAAATTGCTGTAGTTGCTCCAGAAATCGGGGATTCTGATGGTCAATCATCAGTCCCAGAATATGGATTTCGCGTCCCCGGTAATCGGTGGAGATTTCGATGCCGGGATATACGGTCACGGGCGCCTGCCCGTCGGCAGCAGTGCCGGCGCAGGTGTTTGCATAAGAAATAGCCTCCGCCAGACCGGCCATGGTGTCGTGGTCGGTCAGACAAAAGGCTGTCAGGTGTTTCTCGATTGCGTAATCGACTAATTCGGACGGCGTATAGGTTCCGTCGGAATGGTTGGAGTGTACATGTAAGTCTATCATGTCGTTGTCTGCTCCATATCTCTTCGATAGTATTGTCTGGTATGATCCGTTTTGCCGGATGCAAAGCGGATCAGTCTTCGTCGTCTTCCTTGTTCGCGGTGAAGACGGTGCGCTTTCTCGCCATCTCGTCGCTCTCTAAGTATTCGTCGTAGGTTGTGATCTTGTCGATGATGGAGCCGTTCGGCAGGATCTCAATGATGCGGTTCGCGGTTGTCTGGACAAACTGATGGTCATGGCAGGAGAACAGCGCCACGCCCGGGAATTTGATCAGGCCGTTGTTCAGGGCGGTGATGGATTCCATGTCCAGGTGGTTGGTGGGCTCGTCTAAGATCAGGCAGTTCGCGCCGCTGATCATCATTTTGGAGAGGAGGCAGCGCACCTTCTCGCCACCGGAGAGTACCTTGACCTTCTTGACGCCGTCCTCGCCTGCGAAGAGCATGCGGCCGAGGAATCCGCGCACGTAGGTCACATCCTTCACGGGAGAGTAGCCGGTGAGCCAGTCGACGATGGTCAGGTCGTTGTCGAATTCTTCCGTGCTGTCCTTGGGGAAGTAGGCCTGTGAGGTGGTCACGCCCCATTTGTAGGTGCCTTCGTCCGGCTCCAGCTCGCCCATCAGGATCTGGAAGAGGGTCGTCTTGGCGATCTCATTGCTGCCCACAAAGGCAATCTTGTCCTCATGTCCCATGACAAAGGAAATGTCGTCCAGCACTTTTTCTCCGTTGATGGTCTTGGAGAGGTGCTCCACAGTCAACACTTCGTTGCCGATCTCGCGATCGGGTCTGAAATCAATGTACGGATATTTTCTGGAGGAGGGTTTGATCTCGTCCAGTTCGATTTTTTCCAGCGCACGTTTTCTGGAGGTCGCCTGCTTGGATTTGGAGGCGTTTGCGGAGAAGCGGGAGATAAACTCCTGCAGCTCTTTGATCTTTTCCTCCTTCTTCTTGTTGGCTTCCTTCATCTGCTTGATGAGCAGCTGACTGGACTCGTACCAGAAGTCGTAGTTGCCGGCGTAGAGCTGGATCTTGCCGTAGTCGATGTCCGCGGTGTAGGTGCAGACTTTATTCAGAAAGTAGCGGTCGTGGCTGACCACGATCACGGTATTGTCAAAATTGATCAGGAATTCCTCCAGCCATGCGATCGCATCCAGATCCAGATGGTTGGTGGGCTCGTCGAGCAGCAGGATGTCGGGGTTGCCGAACAGCGCTTTGGCGAGCAGTACCTTGACCTTGATCGGGCTCTCCAGATCCTTCATGACCGCGTAGTGGTACTCGGTGTCGATGCCGAGACCGTTTAAGAGCATAGCGGCGTTGGATTCTGCCTCCCAGCCGTCCATCTCGGCGAATTCCGCCTCGAGCTCGCTGGCGCGGATGCCGTCCTCGTCGGAGAAGTCCTCCTTCGCATAGATCGCGTCTTTTTCCTTCATGATCTGGAACAGTCGTTCATTGCCCATGATGACGGTATCCATGACTACACAGTCGTCGTATTTGAAGTGGTCCTGTTCGAGCACGGACAGACGCTGTCCGGGGGTGATGGTCACATCGCCCTTGGTGGTCTCCAGTTTGCCGGAGAGAATCTTCAGGAAAGTGGACTTGCCGGCGCCGTTGGCACCGATCAGACCGTAGCAGTTCCCTTCGGTAAATTTGATGTTCACGTCCTCAAAGAGGGCCTTTTTGCCGATTCGTAAAGTTACATTGTTTGCACTGATCATGTATAACTCCTCTTAATTTTTCGATATTTTCTCGCTGCACAACACTTTAAGAATTATAACATACTGTAGGACTTTTTCAAGGGTAAAATGGCGGATGGGCTGAAAAACAGAGGGTGTGCGGGCAAAAATTACGGATAAAAATGGGAAAAAGGATTGTCCGCGCAGGGAAATGAGTCTATAATAATGACGTTGAAAGGACGCGGAGGGTTTTGCATGCAGAAAGAATCAAAATGGATGAATATTGTCTGGCATGGCATGCCGTTCCTGGCTCTGGCGGTATGGGGCGCGTTGTGCATCAGCAACCAGCTGTGGTACGACGAGGCTTTCTCGGCAGGGTTGGTGATGCAGCCCTGGGGGAAGCTGATCCGCATCACGGCGGTGGATGACCATTCCCCCTTTTATTATGCGGTGCTGAAGGTGTTTTATCAGATTCTGCAGGCGGGTTTCGGATTGGCTTCCCGCGAGGTGCCGCTGGGGGCGTGCAAGCTGCTTTCGCTTTTGTTTATGATGGGCTATATGCTGCTTGGCAAATATTATGTGGCGAGGCTGTTTGACCGGCGCATATCTGTGTATTTTATGGTGCTTTCGCTGCTTTCGCCGCTTGTGTGTGTGCAGGCGGGGAATGTGCGGATGTACGCGATGGCGCTGTTCTTCTGGACGCTCACCGCGCTGCTTGCCTGTGATCTATACCGGGCGGAAAGCAGGCGGAAATGGATCCTGTTCGTGTATGCCAGCGTCTGTGTGGTCTACTGTCACACCTTTGCGATGATTGAGACGGTGTGGCTGTATGTGCTCTTCGGAGCGGCGCTGCTCGCTAGCCGCCAGTATGGGAAGGTCAAGCGGTTTCTCATAAGCGGCGCGGTGGTATCGGTCGCATTTTCGCCGTGGCTGGCCGTCACTGTCCGGCAGATGCAGCTGCGGATGCGGGACGACGTGGGCTCGGTGGAGAAGCTGGCAGGTCCGGAGGAGATCCGGGCGTATTTTCTGGAATGGTGTTCGGCGCTGGAGACGCCGGTGGAAGCGGTGATGTGGGTCGTGCTCGGCGTCTGGCTATTTCTCTTTGGCGTGGCGCTTGTGCGCATGCGGCGCACAAAGGAGTACACGCCTGTGGTGGGGACGGCGGCGTTTGTGCTGACGGCGCTCACAGGATTTCTGGTGTCGGCGTTATGGAACAATTGTTTCCTGGGGCGGTATGCGTTCCCGGGATTCGGCGGTTTGCTGCTGACCGGCGCGGTGGGGCTTGCAGAGCTGATACAGCGTGCGGAGCAGCGTGCGAATGGGTACACGGAGCTGACACAGCGCCCGGAGCAGAGCGCAGATGGGGACACAGTGCAGAGCGCGAACCGGCGTACCAGGCAGCGTGCGGACGGGCAGATTGCGCGGCGCGCACTCGCGCGTAACGTGGTGGCGTGCGGGCTGCTGGCGGTGCTGGCCTGCTGTTTTGCGGTGCAGTACCGCCTGGAGCTGCAGCTGGAATATGACGGCGGACTGGCCCAGTACGAGGCGTTCTGGCAGGAGCATGTGCAGGAGGGGGACGTCTGGGTT
>JAFVAO010000025.1 GCA_017480445.1 Lachnospiraceae bacterium | reverse complement strand
TGCTGGGTATCTCCACGGCAAACTACAATAAGACGGGCGGTGGCAGGTAATGAGCAGAACAGTGAAATGCGAAATGCCGGATTTATCGGTACATAATGGAGCAGTGAACATCAAGCAGATCCGTGACGCAGGCTACCTGATGGTTGGCCTGCGTGCCGGATATGGCAAAAATAACGTGGACCAACGGTACATCACCAATGCAGAGGCATGCTATAATCTGGATGTGTCCCCTCTGATCTACTGGTTTTCTTATGCATTAAGCGCCGATATGGCGGCAAAAGAGGCAGAGTATGCAGTTGCGCAGGCGGCAAAGTATTGGATAAGCTGTCCGATCGCTTATGATCTGGAGTATGACACGGTTCGCTATGCCCGCACCAAGGGCGTGAACATCGACAAGCAACTGGCCACGGATATGGCAATAGCCTTCCTGCAGGCGGTTAGATCGGCCGGATATATCCCAGTGATCTATACGAACGAGGACTATCTGAAGAATTACTTTGACTTTACCCGGATCACCGAAGCAATTGGACAAGTCTATGTCTGGTATGCGCGGTATGGATTGAGCAGCCTTCCTGTCAGCAGAGTGGATCTGGCGGATATCTGGCAGTACACCAGCTCAGGGAGTATCCCGGGAGTATCCGGCAAGGTGGATCTCAATAAGGTGTATGCAAATTTGTACCAGGGAACGCAGGCAGTAGAGACAACCGTGGCACAGCAGACATGCAATATCAACATTCTCAATTTTCAAAAAGCGGCCAATGCGGACGGATACCGGGACAAAAATGGACACGAGCTTGTCGAGGATGGCAAGGACGGCGAGAGCACGCAGTATGTTCGCCGGCAGATCACGCTACGGGCGAAAATCGGTTTTCTGAAGGTGGAGCGCAGCACCGGTGAAGTGGTCAAGTGGGTACAGATGCGGCTCAATGAGATCTTGGGTGCAGGACTGCAGATCACCGGTGAGTATGATTCAGCCACCATTAAGGCGGTCAAAGAGTTCCAACAGAGGTACAATTTGACAGTGGATGGTGTGGCAGGGTATAACACACTGCAAATGTTTTTCTATAATTAAGAGTTTATATAATAAGGAAATAAGAACGAATTCCGTGGGTAAATTCGTGGGTAAATTTTTAAAAAATAACATTATTTTCAATAAAAAGTAGATATTAAATTCGAAGAAAAAAACAGCGCAAACCCCGTAAAAACAAAGGGTTTGCGCTGTTTTTCTGCTCTTGCTGTTTACTGCCGGCAGCGGGACTTGAACCCGCACGTGGTTGCCCACAACAGATTTTGAGTCTGCCTCGTCTGCCATTCCGACACGCCGGCGTCCGTCATATTGTGCAAATCACAACAAAGGTATTCTAACACAGATGTGGGGGATTGGCAAGCGATTTTATTTGTTTTTTTTATTTATTTTTCATGGGAATTGTTGTATAGTAATATATATGTGCTTATTTGAGGTGACGGTATGACTTGTATGGAATTTGAGAGATTGATTCCGAAGTTCCTGAAGCAGGACATGGATTATCTCACATTACAGAAATTCAGTGAGCATATGGACAGCTGTAGCGAGTGTCGGGAGGAGCTGGTCATACAGTTCCTTGTGACGGAGGGGCTGCAGCGTCTCGAGGAAGGCGATGCATTTGACCTGCAGACGGAGTTGGATGTGCGCTGTGAAGAAATGAAGAACCGATTGAAGTACACATCTGTTTTCCTGTATCTGGGAGCCGGTTTGGAGCTGATTGTGATTGCTTCGATCGTAGGGTTCCTGGTGTGGATGTTTTTGTGACAGGAATGTAAAATGTGCAACGCAGGCTGCTTGGAAGGATAATTTGTTTGTATGGAAAAGCTTGTATTGATAGATGGACACAGTATATTAAACAGAGCGTTTTACGGCGTGCCGGATCTGAGCAATGCAGAGGGGCTGCATACCAATGCGATTTATGGGTTCCTGAACATTCTGTTCAAGATTCTCGAGGAGGAGCAGCCGGAATATCTGGCGGTGGCGTTTGATGTGCATGCGCCGACTTTTCGCCATGAGATGTATGACGCCTATAAGGGAACGCGTAAACCGATGCCGGAGGAATTGCGGCAGCAGGTGCCGGTGATGAAGGATGTGCTGCGGGCCATGGGTGTGGTGATCGTAGAGCAGGCCGGCCTGGAGGCGGACGATATTCTGGGGACGCTTGCCAAAAGGGCGGAGCGGGATGGTCTGGCGGTATCGTTGGTATCCGGCGACAGAGATCTCTTGCAGATTGCGACAGACCGGATCAAGATCCGCATCCCCAAGACCAAGCGCAACGGGACGGAGATCGAGGATTATTATGCGGCGGATGTCGAGGCGGCTTATCAGCTGACGCCGGAGCAGTTTATCGACCTGAAGGCGCTTATGGGAGATACGGCGGACAATATTCCGGGTGTGCCCAAGGTGGGCGAGAAGACGGCCACAGCGCTTCTGTTACAGTACGGATCGCTGGATAACCTCTATGCCCATGTGGAGGAGGTCAGCAAGAATGCGATTCGTGAATCTTTGCAGGAAAATCGCGCGTTGGCGGATCTGAGCAAAAAGCTGGCGACCATCAAGATTGACTGTGATCTTACATTTGATTACGCGTCAGCGCGCGCGGAAGGGTATTATACGCCGGAGGCTTATGCGCTGTTTAAGAAGCTGGAGTTCAAGCATCTGCTCGGGCGTTTTGAGAAAGCGATTTCAGAGAGTCAGGTGGAAGCAGTGTCCAGTAAGCTGCTCTCGGAGCGGCGCGAATTGGAGACACTTTTGACGCGTCTGCAAAAGCAGGGCGGGCAGGATGCGGAGATAGGTCTGCTTTTACTGCAGGATCAGGGGAGCCTTTTGGGGGTGGCGCTGGCTGCCTCGGCGGAGGAGACGTATTTCTATACCGTGGCACACGGGGACCGGAGGGCACATTCCGCGCAGGAACCGGACGGGCAGTTGTCTCTGTTTGACACGCCGGCAGATGAGCAGGACGAGACGGAGGAAGTGCGCGGTCTGCTGCGCCGTTTTTCGGCGCATACAAGGATTGCGACGTTTGATATCAAGCAGGAATATGCGTATCTGTCGCAGGATAGCACGAAACGGTATTTTGATGTACTGATCGGCGCGTATCTGCTGAATCCGCTCAAAAATGACTATGATCTGGAGAGCATCGCGGCGGAGCATCTGGGACTGGTTCTGGCCGGGCGGGCAGAGGTGTTCGGCAAACAAACGCCGACGCAGCTCTTGCAGGATGATCCGGAGAAATGCAGAAATTTCTATGCGCAGGGCGCGTATGTGGCGCTTCAGGCAGCAGGCGTGATCCGCCAAAAGCTGCAGGAGACCGGAATGGACAACCTGATGCGCGAAATCGAGATGCCGCTCTCGCTGGTGCTGTACGACATGGAGCGGGAAGGCGTGATGGCCAGACGGGACGCGCTGAAGCAATATGGAGATGCGCTGGTGGATCGGATCGCGGAGCTGGAGAAGCGCATTCACACGGCGGCAGGGATCGAATTTAATATCCAGTCTCCCAAGCAGCTGGGAGAGGTGTTGTTTGAAAAATTAAGTCTTCCGGGCGGGAAGAAGACGAAGACGGGGTATTCCACGGCGGCGGATGTGCTAGAGAAATTGTCGGAGGAGTATCCGATCGTCAAAGACATCCTGGAGTATCGCGGGCTGACGAAGCTGAAGTCGACCTACGCGGACGGTCTGGCCGCCTATATCGGCGCGGACGAGCGGATTCACACGAATTTCAATCAGACGATCACGGCGACGGGGCGGATCAGCTCCACGGAGCCGAACCTGCAGAATATCCCCACCAGAACGGAGCTGGGCAAGCAGCTGCGGAAGGTGTTTGTCGCCAGGGAAGGGTTTGTGTTCCTGGATGCGGACTATTCGCAGATTGAATTGCGTGTATTGGCGCATATGTCCGGGGACAGGCAGTTGATCGAAGCCTATCGGATGGAGGAGGATATTCACAGGATCACGGCCTCCAAGGTGTTCCACACGCCGTTTGAGGAGGTCACGGATCTGCAGCGGCGCAATGCCAAGGCGGTCAACTTCGGGATTGTGTACGGCATCAGTTCCTTTGGACTGAGTCAGGATCTGAGCATCAGCCGCAAGGAAGCGGCGGAATATATCGAACAATATTTTGCCACGTATCCGGGGATCAAGACATTCTTGGACGGACTGGTGGAGCAGGCCAGGAAAGACGGCTATGTGACGACGATGTTTCACCGCAGACGTCCGGTGCCGGAGCTTGCTTCCTCCAACTTCGTGCAGCGCTCCTTTGGCGAGCGTGTGGCGATGAACTCACCGATCCAGGGGACGGCCGCAGACATCATCAAGATCGCCATGATTCGGGTCTGGGAGGCGCTTAGAAGTGCAGGATTGCGCTCCAGACTGATTCTGCAGGTGCATGACGAACTGTTGATTGAGACGGCGGAGGATGAGCTGGAGCAGGTGCGGCAGATTTTGGTGGACAATATGAAGGCTGCGGCGGATCTGGAGGTTACCCTCGAGGTGGACGTACATGCCGGCAAAAGCTGGTATGAGGCAAAATAAGGGCAAGAGCAAACACGGATGAGGAGTTGTCGGATGCGGTTTATTGGAATTACGGGCGGCGTCGGTGCCGGAAAATCTGAACTGCTGGCATATATTCAGAGGCACTACAATTGCAGAATCTATCTTGCAGACGAGGTCGCGCATCTGGTGAAAAAGAAGGGCACAGCATGTTACGCACAGCTGGTGGCGCTTCTGGGGCAGGAGGTGCTGCAGCCGGATGGGGAGATTGATAAGCAGAAGATGGCTGCGCGAATCTTTGGCGACGAGGAACTGCTGCAGCAGGTGAACGGGATCATTCATCCGGCGGTGCAGGACTATATTTTGCAGCAGGTCGCATTGGCCAGGCAGGATGGCACGGTGGAGCTGTTCTTCGTGGAGGCGGCGCTGTTGATCGAGGCGGGGTACAAGGATCTGGTGGATGAGCTCTGGTATGTGTACGCCGATGTCGACGCGCGCAGAAAGCGGCTGAAAAGTGCCCGCGGGTATGCGGCAGATCGGATTGAAGGGATCATGGGCAATCAGCTGTCCGAGGAAGTATTTCGGACAACCTGTGATTTTGTGATTGATAACAGCGGCGAGCTGGCGGACAGCTATCGCCAAATAGATAAAAAACTGGAGGCTTTTACATGGCGGGAGTAAAGGAGATCAGAGAGGATCAGGGGCAGCTGGTGTTCGGGTTGGACATCGGCACCCGCAGTATTGTGGGAACCGTGGGATATCTCAATGGAAAGCAATTTCATGTGATGGCGCAGCGCTCGAGGGAGCATGAGACCAGAGCCATGCTGGACGGCCAGATTCATGATATTCATCAGGTGGGCGAGACCATTGCCGCGGTGCGCAGACAGCTGGAGGAGGATCTGCACTGTCGCCTGACGGAGGTATGTATCGCGGCGGCAGGACGTGTGCTGCGCACGGTTACAACGAAGGCGGAGCTTGCCTTTGAGAGTGAAAAAGAGATCACCGACGAGGACATCTATACGCTGGAGACCATCGGCGTGGAGCGCGCCTATGAGGAGTTCCAGAAGATCAATGACACGGATTTGAAATTTTACTGCGTGGGCTATACCGCCATGCGTTATTACATGAACGGATACCAGATCGGCAATCTGGCCGGACACAAGGCGAAGACCATCGAGGCGGATCTGATTGCAACCTTTCTGCCAGATGATGTGGTGGACGGGTTGTATAAAGCGGTGGACATTGCGGGATTGCATGTCGCCAATCTGACGCTGGAGCCGATCGCGGCCATTCAGATCGCCATACCGGAAAAGTTTCGTATGTTGAATATGGCGCTGGTGGACGTGGGGGCGGGTACCAGCGATATCTCCATCACCAAGGAAGGGACGATCACGGCTTATGGGATGATTCCGGTAGCCGGCGACAGCCTGACGGATATCATCGTGCAGCATTGTCTGGTTGATTTTGAGACGGCGGAGCAGATCAAGCGCAGCGCAGGCGAGATGGAGACGATCGAATATGCGGATATCATGGGGCTTCCCCAGACGATCACTTCAGAGGAAGTGATGGAGATGCTCTCGGATGCGGTGCAGGATATGACCCATCAGGTGGCGGATTGTATCCGGCAGCTCAACGGAGACAAGGCGGTGAGCGCTGTGTTTGTCGTGGGCGGCGGCGGCATCATCGAGGGCTATACGGAAGCGCTTGCCAGGGATCTCGGCATTGCGAGAGAGCGTGTGGCGATCCGGGGCAAGGAGGTTATGCAGAATATCGTGTTCGAGTGCGAGGATGCACAGATGGACTCCCTGATGGTCACCCCGATCGGCATCTGCCTGAGCTACTATGAGCAGAGCAATAACTTTATTTTTGTAGAGTTTAACAGAGATCGGATGAAGCTGTATGACAATGGCAGGATGTCCGTGGCGGACGCCGCTATGCAGGCGCAATTCACCAATGAAGATCTGTTCCCGAAGCGGGGGAAAGCTTTGACCTATACAGTCAACGGAAAATCCCGCATGGCGCGGGGGCAGCAGGGCGAGGCGGCAGTCATCCGTGTCAACGGGGATCCGGCGGATCTGCACACCCAGATTCACAGCGGTGACGTGATCGAGGTGGTGGCTTCCACTGTGGGAGAACCCGGTAAATTGGAGCTGGGACAGCTGCCGGAGCTCTCTGAGAGGCTGCACGTGACCGTCAACGGCAGTCGCATTGAACTGCCCAAGAGCGCGCTGGTGAACGGCCTGATCGAGCATGAGTTCTATGAGATTCAGGAAAATGATGACATACAGCTGCAGAACTGCTATACGGTCAGTCAGCTCGCACGGTTTCTCGACGTGCCGCTGGGGGGCGATATCCGTGTGAATGATACGCCCGCGCAGGCAGACACGCTGGTCTATGAAGATTTTACCGTGCGCTGGGATATGAACGCGGCGCAGGAGAATGACGGTGTTTCTTTTGCGGATCTGCCGGAGGCTGACGCGGAGGAAATTGCGGAATACAAGCAGACCCATTCCCAGGAGAAGGAGGTCGCCGTGCTGGCCAACGATATGCCGGTGATTTTGAAAGGCAAGAAGGCATATGTATTCGTGGACGTCTTTGACTATCTGGATTTTGATCTGAAAGATTCCAGGGGCAGAAAGATCGTGACCAAATTAAACGATCGCGCGGCGGACTTTATGGAGCCCTTACAGGACGGCGATGTGATCGAGATTTACTGGGAAGAAAGCGAGAAATTGACATGAGATTATGCAGTATAGCCAGCGGAAGCAGCGGAAACTGCATCTATGTGGGAAGTGAGGCCACACATCTTTTGATTGATGTGGGGATCAGCGGCAAAAGAACGGAGAGTGGATTGAATGATCTGGGATTGACGGGACGGGATGTGGACGGCATCCTGGTGACCCATGAGCACGCGGATCATATAAACGGCCTCGGGGTGATGGCGCGCAAATACGACATTCCCATTTATGCCACGCGGGGTACGATCGAGGCGGTCAAGCGCATCCCCAGTGTGGGCAGGATTGATGAAGCGCTGTTCCAGGAGGTGCGGGAGGACGAGAAGCTGATTATCAAGGATCTGACGATCCATCCGATGAAGGTTTCGCATGATGCGGCACAGCCGGTGGCATACCGGATTGCCTATGGGAAAAAGCGGATCGCCGTGTGTACGGATCTGGGGCATTTTACGGATTACACGGTGGACTGCCTGCAGGGGATGGACGCGCTTTTGCTGGAAGCCAATCACGATGTGAATATGCTGCAGGTGGGGCCGTATCCCTATCCCTTGAAGCAGCGCATATTGGGGGATAAAGGACATCTTTCCAACGAGAATTCCGGCAGATTGCTGAGCAGGATTTTGCATGATAAGCTACAGGCAATTTTTCTGGGGCATTTGAGCAAGGAAAATAATCTTCCGGAGCTTGCGTATGAATCGGTGCGCATGGAGATTACGCTCGGCGACAACCCTTACAACGCCAATGATTTTCCGATACAGGTTGCGCGGCGCAGTGAACCGTCTCCGGTGTTGACGCTATAAATCTTTGACGCTATAAATTATGAGATAAAGGATGGAGAAAGCAATGAAAAAGACAATTATCACGGTGGTGGGAAAAGATACGGTGGGGATTATCGCAAAGGTATGCACCTATCTTGCGGACAATCAGATCAACATTCTGGATATTTCACAGACCATTGTGCAGGATTATTTTAACATGATGATGATCGTGGATACCAACAATTCCGCCAAGGTGTTTGGCGACATGGCGGATGAGCTGGCGGCACTCGGCGAACAGATCGGCGTGGTGATCAAATGTCAGAAGGAAGAGATTTTTGATAAAATGCACAGAATCTGAGCGGAGGAAATGTTATGATCAACCAATATGAAGTACTTGAGACCAATGAAATGATCGAGAAGGAGAATCTGGACGTGCGTACCATTACGCTCGGGATCAGTCTGTTGGACTGTATCGATGCCGATCTGACAACATTGGGTCAAAAGATACACGATAAGATCTACGAGGCGGCGAAGGATCTGGTGAAAACCGGCGAGGAGATCTCCAGAGAGTTCGGGATTCCCATTGTCAATAAGCGGATCTCCGTGACGCCGATTGCGCTGATAGGCGGTGCTGCCTGCAAGACCAAGGAGGATTTTGCCTATCTGGCCAAGGTGCTGGATGACGTGGCGCACGAGGTGGGCGTCAATTTTATCGGCGGCTATTCGGCGCTGGTGAGCAAGGGGATGACTCCGGCAGACGAGCTTTTGATTCGTTCTATTCCGCTGGCGCTCTCCACCACAGAGCGGGTGTGCAGCTCCGTCAATCTCGGCTCCACGAAGACCGGCATCAACATGGATGCCGTGCGCCTGATGGGGGATGTCGTGAAGGAGACGGCGGAATGTACGAAGGAGCAGGATTCACTGGGTTGCGCCAAGCTGGTGGTCTTTTGTAATGCGCCGGACGACAATCCGTTTATGGCGGGGGCTTTCCATGGTGTGACGGAGGCGGACAAGATCATCAATGTGGGTGTCAGCGGCCCCGGCGTTGTCAAGAATGCGTTGGAGAAGGTGCGCGGAGAGAATTTTGAGGTGCTCTGCGAAACGATCAAGAAAACGGCGTTCAAGGTGACGCGTGTGGGACAGCTGGTGGCGCAGGAGGCCTCGGAGATGCTCGGTGTTCCGTTTGGCATCGTGGATCTGTCTCTGGCGCCGACACCGGCTGTGGGAGACAGTGTGGCGGATATTCTGTGTGAGATCGGGCTGGAGTATGCCGGTGCGCCGGGAACGACGGCAGCGCTTGCGCTGTTGAATGATCAGGTGAAAAAGGGCGGTGTGATGGCCTCCTCCTATGTGGGCGGCTTGAGCGGCGCGTTTATTCCGGTCAGTGAGGATCAGGGAATGATCGATGCAGTCAAGGCTGGTGCGCTTTCCCTGGAAAAGCTGGAGGCGATGACCTGTGTCTGCTCGGTGGGCCTGGATATGATCGCAGTGCCCGGAGACACCAAGGCGACGACCATCGCGGGGATCATTGCGGATGAGATGGCGATCGGCATGGTCAACCAGAAGACGACGGCGGTGCGCATCATTCCTGTGATTGGCAAGGGCGTCGGAGAGCAGGTGGAGTTTGGGGGATTGTTGGGCTATGCACCGATTATGCCGGTGAACGGATTTTCCTGTGACGCGTTTGTGAATCGGGGCGGAAGGATTCCCGCGCCGATCCACAGCTTCAAGAATTAAATCGTCTGAAAATTATATAATGACCAGAGGGCTTCGGAATTCGTTTTTCATGGATGTACCGCTTTTTACGGCGACGGTACTGCTGTGAATCGCGCTGATCTGAAGCTCTTTTTGTAACATCTGGTGAGAGTATTCGCCCAACTGCTTTTTGGCATCGGCCAGCTTGGTGACAAGCGGGATGGAGGCGTTCTCCTTGATGGCGGTGAGCAGAGGCTGGCTGTCCTTGCGGAAGCCGAGTACGCGGGCATATTGTACGCAGTCAGCGTACATATAGTGATAGACATCCGTCGCCTTGATGTCCAGCAGAATATGCATGAGACAGCGGCTGATGCGGGTGTAGGTCAGTTCCTTGGTCTTTAACAGGTCGCAGAAGGAGCGGAAGTCTGTGAATTCATACAGATGTCCGCGGATGCGATCGGATAACTCCGGTGAGACATCCAGGTACTGGGTGTAGCCGTTGTCTGCCTCCATCAACAGCCGGTAGTGCAGGATGGCGGAGAAATCGTTCAGGCGAACCGGACCGTAGGTCTCGATGGCTTTGCGCAAAATGCGGAAAGCGGCGGGCGGAATCTGTTCTGCCAGGGCGGACAGCTCGCGGTTGTCATAGATCGCCTGACGGATCGCCAGCGCAGAGCTCTGGTGCGATGTCAGCATACGGTCCCGGTAATCGGAGGAGCGCCGGAGCGTGGAGAGCGGTTCAATCGAGCTGCTCCTTTTTTTCAACGCCTTCAGATACTCGATGGCAAGGATATTGTTGGAGGAAACCAACACATCATCCCGCTTGTAGAGATCCGGACGGAATTGATTCAAAGCGACCGCGCGGGCGGAAGGATAGGAATAGCCCTCCTTGGTATACTGCTTGATCAGCGTGGAGAATTCTTCCGGCTCATGCAGAAAAATATCGGCGATCTGCTGCAGAACATGCAGGTCGTCACACTCAGCGCCAAAGCAGAGGTGGTCCACCACGCCGAGCTTATCCAGCAGGGCGACGGCGCCGGTGGCAAAATATTCCGCGCTGGAGACAGAGTAAAAGACAGGGATCTCCAGCACCAGATCCGCGCCGCACTCCAGTGCCATGCGGGCACGTTTGTATTTGTCCACAAGCGCGGGGGTACCGCGCTGCATAAAGTTTCCGCTCATGGCGATTACCGTGTAGTCTGCACCGGTACGTGCCTTGGCATCCTCCAATTGATAGAGGTGTCCGCTGTGGAAGGGGTTGTATTCCGCAATAATTCCGTTTACTTTCATATTTGGGCTCCCGTATAAATTTCTCGTTTTGAATTCTCATTTTTCTGACAATTATGACTTGTTAAATATTAACAAATTTAGTATAATACAAATATCTGAATTTGTTAAGATGCATTACAAATTTTGCTTCACGGAAAGGAGAAATGGAAATGTCATACATTGACATGATTAAAGAGAGGGCAAGACTCGACAAGAAGACGATCGTATTGCCGGAGACTACCGACAAGAGAACGCTGCTTGCTGCAGCAAAGTTGATGGAGGAGGGGATTGCGAACATCATCATGATCGGTGACGAGGATAAGATCATGGATGGTGCGGCATGGCTGGAGATCGATCTGACCGGTGTCAAAATTGTAAACCCCAAGACAACAGATAAGTTGGATGATTATGTAAATCTTTTGTATGAGACCAGAAAAGCAAAAGGTATGACCCCTGAGGCAGCCAGAGAGATTTTGCTGAAGGATGCGCTGACCTTTGGTATCGTGATGGTGAAGGCAAATGATGCGGACGGTATGGTGGCCGGTGCGTGCCACTCCACAGCGGACACGCTCAGACCTGCACTGCAGATTTTGAAGACGGCACCCGGCGTGAAGCTTGTATCCGCTTTCTTCGTTATGGATACGCAGTTCAAAGAGCTCGGAGACAACGGTGCGTTCCTGTTTGCAGACTGTGGTCTGAATCAGGATCCCACGGCGGAGGAGCTTGCGGCGATCGCAGATTCTTCTTCCAGAAGCTTCAAGGCGTTGATCGGCGAAAAACCCGTGATTGCAATGTTGAGCCACTCCACCAAGGGAAGTGCGAAGCATGCATTGGTGGACAAGGTTGTGGAGGCAACCCGTATCGCCAAGGAGCAGTATCCGGATCTGGTACTGGACGGCGAGCTGCAGCTTGACGCAGCGCTTGTTCCCTCCGTATCCAAGTCCAAGGCGCCCGGAAGTCCTGTGGGCGGCAAGGCCAATATTTTGATTTTCCCGAATCTGGATGCCGGCAATATCGGTTACAAGCTGGTACAGAGACTCGGCGGCGCAGAGGCTTACGGCCCGATGCTGCAGGGTATTGCAAAGCCCGTAAACGATCTGTCCAGAGGTTGTTCCTGGCAGGATATCGTGGGTGTGGTTGCCCTTACGGCAGTGCAGGCGCAGCTGGTATAAGGGAACAGCGCAACGAACCGGCAGTCCGGTTTGACAGATATTACAGAAATTCAAGAAAGGATATCAATTTGTTATGAATATTTTGGTTATTAACTGTGGCAGTTCTTCTCTGAAATATCAGGTGATCAATTCCGATACGGAGCAGTGTATCGCAAAGGGACTCTGCGAGAGAATCGGTATCGACGGAAGTCAGATCACATATTCCCCCGAGGGCGGCGAGAAAGAGGTTACCGTAACGCCCATGCCCGATCATAAGGAGGCGATCCGGCTGGTGCTGGAGGCGCTGACCAATGCGAAGACCGGCGTGCTCAAGAGCCTGGATGAGATCGGCGCGGTGGGACACAGAGTGGTACATGGCGGCGAGAAGTTTGCGGAGTCCACAGTGATCACCGACGAGGTGATGAAAGCGATTGAGGAGTGCAACGATCTGGCACCCCTGCACAATCCGGCGAATATTATCGGTATCAACGCATGCAAGGCATTGATGCCGAATACCCCGATGGTGGCTGTATTTGATACCGCATTCCATCAGACCATGCCGGAGGAAGCGTATATGTACGGCCTTCCTTACGAGTATTATCAGAAATATAAGATCAGAAGATACGGTTTCCACGGCACCAGCCATTCCTTCGTATCCAAGAAGGCTGCGGAGGATCTCGGCAAGAAGTATGAGGATCTCAAGATCATCGTTTGCCACTTGGGCAACGGCGCAAGCGTGTCTGCCGTGAAGAACGGCAAGTGCGTGGATACGTCCATGGGTCTGACCCCCTTAGAGGGTCTGATCATGGGTACCCGTTCCGGTGACATTGATCCCGCGATCATGGAGTTCATCGCACATAAAGAGAATAAGTCCATCGATGAGATCATGACCATCCTGAACAAAAAATCCGGCGTGCAGGGCCTTTCCGACAACCTTTCCAGCGATTTCCGCGATCTGGAGGCGGGCCACAACGAAGGCAATGCCAATGCGACCCGTACACTGAAGACCTATTGCTACAGAGTGGCAAAATACATTGGCGCTTACGTGGCGGCTATGAACGGTGTGGACGTGATCTGCTTTACCGCAGGTATCGGTGAGAATGCCGCGCTGGTACGCAGCTGGGTATGCCAGTATCTGGGCTATCTCGGCGTGACCATCGACGAGGATGCCAACCACAAGAGAGGCGAGGATATCGTGATCTCCACACCCGACAGCAAGACCACCGTTATGGTGATCCCCACCAACGAGGAGCTGGCGATCGCAAGAGAGACCGTACGCCTGGTATAATCGGCAGCCGGTCGGACATTGTTTTATAGAAGATCATCAAATCCCGAAAATCATCATTTCCCGGATGATTTTCGGGATTTTTATCTATAGAATTTGCATGTCAAAAGCCCTTATTCAAAACCAGATATAGCAAATATACACAATAAGATTATGAGTTTGCACATCCGAATAATCGTTTGTGTATATTTGGCTATATCGGAACTTGTGGACAAGCTTTTGACACTGGGAAATTAAATCTATAAGGTTTACATGCATTTTTTGGCAAAACAGGAATAAATAACAGTAGGTGTTTGTTTAAATGTCACAATCTTTGTCAGGAACCACTATTTTACAATTGAAATATGCAAAAAAAAGGTATAAAATAAAAGACCCACGATAATCAAGAGAAATTGGGTGGAACGAACCTGTCAGGAGGGTACAGGGTGGAAGAATGGAGAGAGCATCATAAAAACTTCATACGTTTGATGGCATTGATGATTGTGGTGCTTCTGCTGGGCGGTATGGTGATCCCGGCATTTCTCACTGCGAAAGATGCGCAGGAGGTGCAGGCTGCAAGTGTGCAGGAGGCGCCTGCGGACGAAGGTACACAGGATGGCGACGAGGATTGGCAGGAAGCGGAGATTCCGGTGGAGGAGACACTTGAGATAAAGGAGCGCTGTGATCATGTGATCGTTTTGGATCCGGGGCACGGCGGTGACGATGACGGCAGTGTGAGCGGGGAGGTCGCAGAGAAAGATGTCAATCTCGCGGTTACACTGGCAGTGCGGGATAAGCTGGAGGAGCTGGGCTACACAGTGCTGCTCACCCGCGCAGAGTCTGATACGTCCGAGGAGGAAACCCGTTCTGTGGTAGACCGTGTCCGTTTTGCTGAGGAGAAAAATGCAGACCTGTATATCAGTATTCATCAGGAATTTGCGGAGCAGGCAGAGGAGTCCGGCATTGAGGTGACTTATAATGTCTATAAGACTGCGGATGGAAGCAAACGCCTTGCGCAGCTGATGCAGAAGGAATTGCAGCTGTATACGGAGACTGAGCCGAGAGCGTTGGTTGCGGATGACAGTTTGTATGTGATCCGGCAGACGACGATGCCGTCCTGTCTGATTGAGACGGGCTATCTGTCCAATGCGGAGGAGTGCGCACTGTTGCAGACGCCGGAGTACCAGGCGGAATTGGCGGAGGGAATTGCGCGGGGAGTGGATCTGTTCTTTTATCCGAAGACCATGTACCTCACCTTCGATGATGGGCCGTCAGCGGAGAATACGGTTGCGGTGCTGGATATTTTGCAGGCGCATGATATCAAAGCGACCTTTTTTGTGATCGGCGAAAATGTTGAAAAGCATCCGGAGGTGGCCAGACGGATCGTGGAGGACGGGCACACCATCGGCATCCATTGCTATGATCACACCTACAAGAAGCTCTACCAAAGCGTGGACAGCTATGTCGAGGATTTTGAGAAGGCATGGCAGATCGTCTATGATACAACCGGCGTGGAGGCGAAACTTTTCCGGTTCCCCGGTGGCAGTGTGAATGCTTACAACAAAAAGGTATACAAGGATATTATTGCAGAAATGACAGCGAGAGGGTACACCTATTACGACTGGAACGCGAGCCTGGAGGATGCCAGCAAGCGGAACCAGCCGGAGCGCCTGATCAGGAATGCGAAGGAGAGTACACTCGGACGCAAGCGTGTGGTGATGCTGGCGCATGATGTGATCTACAATACCACGCAATGTCTGGATGAGCTGATAGAGATGTTCCCGGAATATGAGATGCTTCCGCTCACGGAGGATGTGGAACCCATTCAGTTCTAAAAAAATACTTGACAGAATCGCATTGACGCGCGTATGATAGAAAAGAATAAGCGGACAAACCGTAGATGTGGAGATAAAAACAGTTCGTGCACTTACAGAGAGACCGGTTGCTGAGAAAGGTTGGGAATGCAGGCTGTTAAATGGACCACTGAGGGCGCAATGAACAGAGATATAAATTCTCCTAGTATCCTGCGACGTATGACCCGCGTGAGTGGTCAAGAGTATGATCGTACTCTGAAAGTGCACGAAGTTTCGTGAAGCAAGGTGGCACCGCGGGAGATTGCAAATGCATTCACTCGTCCTTGACAGATGGAGATATCTGTCAAGGACGTTTTTATTTTGTTCATATTGATACAGATGGCCATCGTTTCCAGGGAACAGAGCAAAAACAGCGCAGGAGATGCGGCGCAGAAAAGAGGGCAAAACATGAACGTTACACCGACACTGGAAGCATGTAAACAAATTTTGGAGAAGGATCCGTTCGGCGTGATCCCGATTGGATGTGAGTTGTATGCGGATACCACCACCCCGATCAAGATCCTCCGCATCCTGCAGAATGTGAGCAAACATGTGTATCTGCTGGAGAGCGCGGAGGCGGACAAGCGCTGGGGACGTTACTCTTTTCTGGGATATGATCCGCTCATGGAGATTAACTGCTGTAACGGCACGACGACGATCAAATCGCCCATGACCACCCGCACGACCACGGAGGATGTGCGAGGGCTGATCAGAGAGGTCCTTGCGGACAATAAGAGCCCGAAGATCGAGGGCTTACCGCCTTTTACCGGCGGACTGGTGGGTTATTTTTCCTATGATTACATCAAGTACAGTGAGCCGACACTGCGGCTGGATGCGCAGGACGAGGAGGGCTTTTCGGATGTCAACCTGATGCTGTTCCACAAGGTGATCGCGTTTGACAACTACAGACAGAAGATCATTTTGATCGTCAATGTGCGGACGGACGAGCTGGAAACCAATTATAACAGGGCGCTTGTAGAGCTGGAAAGCATGCGGCAGCTGTTGTTAAAAGGGGAAGAGGCGGAACACGCGCCATTAAAGCTCACCTCAGATTTCCGGACCTTGTTCAATGAGGCGGAATATTGTCATATGGTGGAGCGGGGCAAGCAGTACATCAAGGAGGGAGATATCTTCCAGGTGGTGCTGTCCAACCGGCTGGAGGCGCAGATGGAAGGCAGTCTGTTGGATGCGTACAGAGTGCTGCGCACCACGAATCCGTCCCCCTATATGTTCTACTTTTCCGGAACGGATGGGGAGATTGCAGGCGCCAGTCCGGAGACTTTGGTCAAGCTGGAAGAAGGCAAGTTGTACACCTTCCCGTTGGCGGGAACGCGGAGGCGCGGCGAGACGCCGGAGGAGGATCTGGCTCTGGAGCGGGAGCTGCTCGCGGACGAGAAGGAGCGCGCCGAGCACAATATGCTGGTGGATCTCGGGCGGAATGATATCGGCAAGATCAGCCGGATCGGAACCGTGGAGGTAGAAAAATACATGTCCATTGAGCGTTTTTCCCATGTGATGCACATCGGTTCGACGGTGGGAGGTGTGATCCGGGAGGACAAGGACGCGGTGGATGCGGTAGACGCGATCCTGCCGGCGGGAACGCTGTCCGGCGCGCCGAAACTGCGAGCCTGTGAGATCATCAATGAGCTGGAGGACAATAAGCGGGGGATTTATGGCGGGGCGATTGGTTACCTGTCCTTCACGGGGAATCTGGACACCTGTATTGCGATCCGTCTTGCGTTCTCCAAGAACGGAAAGGTGTTCATCCGCTCCGGTGCGGGCATTGTGGCGGACAGCGTACCGAAGAATGAGTACAGAGAATGTATCCAGAAGGCGGCAGCGGTGAAGCTTGCCGTGGAAACGGCATGCAACGGACTGGAATAGCGATAAGCGCGGAAAGGAATGGGCGAACAATGATTTTGTTGATTGATAATTACGATAGTTTTTCGTATAATGTGTTTCAATTGGTGGGTTCTGTCGATCCGGATATCAAGGTGATACGCAATGATGAAATGACGCCGGATGAGATCGGGGCGCTTGCACCGCAGTGTATCATCCTGTCGCCGGGCCCCGGCAGACCGCAGGATGCGGGCGTCTGCGAGGAGGTCATCAAGCGTTTTGCGGGGCAAATACCGATCCTCGGCATCTGCCTGGGGCATCAGGCGATCTGTGAGGTCTTCGGAGCGCAGATCACCTACGCGAAAGAGTTGATGCATGGCAAGCAGTCGATTGCGACGCTGGATGGGGAGAGCGTACTGTTTGCGGTGATGGAGCCGGAAATGACAGTGGCAAGATATCATTCTCTGGCGGCGGATCCGGAGACGATTCCGGCGTGCCTCAAGGTGACGGCAAAGACTGCGGACGGCGAGGTCATGGCGGTGGAACACAGAACGTATCCGGTATACGGCGTGCAGTTTCATCCGGAATCTGTGCTCACACCGCAGGGCAAAACCATTATGCAGAATTTTTTACGCGCAGCACAAAACGGGTGCTTGGCAGCACAGGGAGGCGGGCAATGATACTGGACGAGATTGCACGAAAGACAACCGAGCGGATAGAGGCAGAAAAGCAACACGTGCCGCTCGCGGAATTGAAGGCGCGGGTAAACGCCATGCCGCTGCATCGCAGAGCGGATTGTCCCTATTTTTTCGAACAGACTATAGGGAAAGCGGGGATCTGCTTCATCTGTGAGGTGAAAAAGGCATCGCCCTCCAAGGGCGTCATTGCAGAGAATTTTCCCTATGAGGAGATTGCCGAGGAATATGAGAGAGCGGGGGCGGATGCGCTGTCCGTGCTTACGGAACCGTATTATTTTCAGGGCAAGGACGCATATCTGAAAGCAATTCGGCAAAGGGTGGCGCTCCCGATTCTGCGAAAGGATTTTACGGTGGATGCCTATATGATCTGGCAGGCCAAGGAGATGGGCGCTGACGCAGTGCTGCTGATCTGTGCGATCCTATCGCCCATGCAGCTTTCCGAGTATGCAGGGCTTGCGCGCGAGCTCGGGCTCTCCGCGCTGGTGGAGGCTCACGATGAGAGAGAAATCGAGATGGCGCTGCATGCAGGCGCACGTATCATCGGCGTCAACAACCGGAATTTAAAGGATTTCACGGTGGATATCGACAACTCCGTGCGGCTGCGCAGACTGGTACCGCCGGAGCTCCTCTTTGTCTCCGAGAGCGGGATGAAGACCAGAGCGGATATTGAGCGACTCGAGCAAAACGGGACAAGCGCCGTACTGATCGGGGAGACCTTCATGCGGAGCCCCGACAAGGCCGGCATGCTGCGGATGCTTGCGGGACGATAACGCAATTTATGGAGGAAACAAGGTGTGGAATTCGGCACTGGCAATATAGTGTTTTGCAATTGCGGGAAGAACAGGAAAGGATGGAGAGTAATATGAGTAAGGGACGTTTCGGAATACATGGCGGTCAGTATATATCAGAGACCCTGATGAACGAGCTGATCCGTCTGGAGGAAGCATATGAACATTACAAGAAGGATCCGGAATTTAACGCGGAGCTGGCACAACTGTTGAACACCTATGCCGGCAGACCGTCGCTTCTGTACTATGCGGAGAAAATGACGAAGGATCTGGGCGGTGCCAAGATCTATCTGAAGAGAGAGGATCTGAACCACACCGGCTCCAACAAGATCAACAATGTGTTGGGGCAGGCGCTGCTTGCCAAGAAGATGGGCAAGACCCGGCTGATCGCGGAGACCGGAGCGGGCCAGCACGGCGTGGCGACCGCGACCGCGGCGGCGCTGCTGGGCATGGAGTGCGAGATCTTCATGGGCAGGGAAGACACGATTCGTCAGGCGCTCAATGTGTATCGCATGGAGCTTCTGGGGGCAAAGGTCAACGCAGTGACCACGGGGACACAGACCCTGAAGGATGCTGTCAACGACGCGATGAGAGAATGGAGCAGCAGGGTATATGATACGCATTATTGTCTCGGCTCGGTGATGGGGCCGCATCCCTTTCCTACGATCGTGTGCGATTTCCAGAGTGTGATCAGTAAAGAGGCGAGGGAGCAGATCCTGGAGCGGGAGGGCAAGCTGCCGGCGGCTGTCGTGGCCTGTGTGGGCGGCGGGTCGAATTCCATCGGTATGTTCTACAATTTCATTGAGGATAAGGACGTGGAGCTGATCGGCTGTGAGGCCGGCGGCAAAGGCGTGGACACACCGGAGACGGCGGCGACGATCGCCACGGGAACGCTGGGGATTTTCCATGGAATGAAATCCTATTTCTGTCAGGATGAATACGGACAGATCGCGCCGGTGTACTCCATTTCCGCGGGTCTGGACTATCCGGGGATCGGGCCGGAGCACGCTTACCTGCACGATATCGGCAGAGCGCAATATGTGCCGATCACGGATGAGGAGGCGGTGAACGCCTTCGAGTATCTGTCGAAGACGGAGGGGATCATCCCTGCCATAGAGAGTGCCCACGCGGTGGCGCAGGTGATGAAAATTGCGAAAAACTACAGTCCGGATCAGAGCATCATTATCTGTATCTCCGGACGGGGAGATAAAGACGTGGCAGCGATTGCACGATACAGGGGGGTGGATCTTCATGATTAATGAGAAGATTGCGAAAGCATTTGATACGAAGAATAAAAAGGCATTTATCGCGTTTATCACCGCGGGCGATCCCGATGCGGACAGCAGTGTGCGCTATATTCTGGAGATCGCCAGGGCCGGCGCAGATCTGATCGAGATCGGTATCCCGTTCTCCGACCCGACGGCGGAGGGCACCGTGATCCAGGAGGCGAATATCCGCTCCCTCAGAAACGGGATGACCACGGACGACGTGTTTGAGATTGTGCGCAGAGTGCGCGAGAAGAGCGATGTGCCGCTTTGTTTCATGACCTATGCGAATCCGGTGTTCCACTACGGGTATGACAGGTTTTTTGCAAAATGCGAGGAACTCTCCGTGGCAGGAATCATCATTCCCGATATGCCCTACGAGGAGAAGGCGGAGATGGAGCCGATTGCCAACGCACACGGCGTCAGCGTGATCTCCATGATCGCGCCCACCTCTGAGAGCCGGATCAAAATGATCGCCGCCAAAGCGGACGGCTTCATCTATGTGGTGAGTTCCATGGGCGTAACCGGCGTGCGCACGGAGATCAATACCGATCTGGCCACGATTCTGCAGCATATCCGCGAGGTGACGGACACGCCTGCGGCGATCGGCTTCGGCATCAGTACACCTGAGCAGGCGGCCAAGATGGCGGCTGTATCCGACGGCGCCATCGTGGGAAGCGCAATCGTGCGGATCGTGGCACAGTATGGGACAGAGGCAGCGCCGCATCTGTATGATTATGTAAAGCGGATGAAAGAGGCGGTTTCGCAAATACCTGGAATAATGGAATGAGGAAGGGAGAGTCGGCAGATGGATATGAGCGCAGCCATGCGGGTATTTGCCGCGTGGAATACATTTAAGAGCAATCATCCCAAATTTCCGGCCTTTTGTAAGGCGGTGGGCCAGAGAGGGCTGCGGGAGGACAGTGTGATCGAGGTGATTGTCACCACGCCGGAGGGAGAGAAAATCGAGACCAGCTTAAAGCTGCAAGCGGGTGATCTGGAGCTGTTGCGCAGTTTCGGGACGATGCTGTGAGCCATTCTCAGATCGTTTTCCGGGTGTTTTTTTGCAAGTCTGGCAGGTTTTGCAGGATATTTTGAAAATATTGGTTGACAAACGCGAGCGTCGTATGTATAATAAACCAGTGTGCGAAAACATCGAGTTTTGGCATGCAGCGTACATGGGAGCTGATATGTTAGTGAATTTATCGGATGTGTTAACTGTGGAAGGGAAGACCGAAACAGCGGAGTTGACATTGCAGATGCAATCGTTCTCCAACGGGACGGACACTTACCCGGTGAAAGAGATGTCGCCTGTCAGCTTTACTTTTACCAATGTAGGTAAGGGCAAGGCAAGGATTCAGGGTGGCTGCAGATTTTTATTTGCGGCGGCGTGCGACAGATGTCTTGCGGATGTGGAGTTGCCGCTTGCGCTTTCTTTTGACCGGACAGTACTTTCACCGGATGCGGTTGCAGAGGATGAAGACGCGCAGGACGATGACCAGACCTTTATGGATGGCTATGAGTTGGACGTAGAGGCGTTTGTGTACGATGAGATTATAGTAAACTGGCCTGTTAAGATTTTGTGCAAAGAGGACTGCAAGGGCGTGTGCCCTGTCTGCGGACAGAATCGTAACGAGAGGGAATGTGGATGCGACACCTTCGTACCCGACCCCCGAATGGCGGTAATAAAAGATATTTTCAACGCGAATAAGGAGGTGTAACGATGTCTATTTGTCCCAAGAATAAATCTTCCAAAGGTAGAAGAGATCAGAGACGCGCAAACTGGAAGATGAGCGCTCCCACTCTGGTAAAGTGCAGCAAGTGCGGATCCCTGACGGTTCCTCACAGAGTGTGCAAGAACTGCGGTTCTTACAACAAGAAGCAGGTTATTGATGTTGAGTAATCTGTTTATAGGATGATGCATGTAAAAAGGACTCGGTCATTTATGATCAGAGTTCTTTTTTTCTACGAAAATCAGGAGGCGGCATAGTATATGGAACAAATGGAACAATTGGGACAAACGATAGATGCGGAAGCGCTTTTGAATCTGGCCGCGACGTATTATGATCAAATCGGACTGGGAATCTTTATCGCTGCATTGATTTTGCAGGTTTGCTATTATTGGGGCAGATGGAAGGTATTTCAGAAGATGTATATTCCCGGCTGGAAAAGCATCATTCCGATCTGGTCGGACTATATTCTGCTGAAAACGATCTGGACAGGCGGCATGTTCTGGCTGCTTTTCACCTGGGGCATCATGCTGGGTTATCTGCCGGAGTCGGATTTGCCGCATAAATTCATTGTTTTTATTGCGGCTGCGGCGATCTATCTGATCCTGCAGTTCAAGGCGTGCCATAAGCTGGCGAAAGCGTTTGGACGCGGCGTCCTGTTTGCGATCGGGCTGTTTTTCTGCAAACCGTTGTTTTGGATGATTCTGGGGCTGGGTAAGTCTGAATTTCAGGAGTTCCGCGGTTATCAGTTATAACGACTTGACAATGGATACAGAATATGCTATAGTCCATTTGACTTTATAAAATTTTTAGATTTCACATAACGTGAAAGAAAGGGGAAAATTATGGATTATTATGGCGGTTATGACGAGGGCATTCTGGCAGCGCTCGGTGCAGTGATCTGCGTGGTTGGCTTGATCGCATTTATCTGCTGGATCATTCAGGTGATTGCTTACTGGAAGGTGTTCACCAAGGCCGGAGAGGCAGGATGGAAGTCTTTGATTCCGTTCTACAACTTCTATGTACAGGTGAAGATCTGCGCGCCTTTGACGATTTTCTGGATCTGGCTGGGCTGCACACTCGCTTCCTGCGTTTTGAGCTTTTTAGGCAGCAATGCGTTTGTGACGATTTTGTCCTACGCAGTTTCGCTGGCAATCTTTGTGATGACAGTATTTGCCAACCTCAAGCTTTCCAAGGCATTTGGTCATGGCGTTGGATTCGCAGTCGGTCTGATTCTGTTGAACCCGATCTTCCTGCTGATCCTTGGCTTCGGCAGCTCTCAGTACGATCCGACGATCGACAAAGAGAGTTGGTACTAAAACATAACGCACTGTAAAAGATGGCATGCAGTCAGGAAATTGACTGTATGCCATTTTTTTGCGGTATTTTTTTCGCTAATTTATGCTTGATTTTTGTAGGGGGGTCTAGTATAGTAAGATGGAGTGTAGATTTATCTAACGCCAAAGACATAGGAAGGAAAAACGGCATGGCTGAAAAAATTGCGCAGGATGCAAAAAACGCGCAGAACGCAATTGTAAATGTGGCAGTAGATGCCATGGGAGGAGATAACGCACCCGCTGAAGTCGTGAAGGGTGCAGTGGACGCGATCAATCAGGATAAACGGATCAAGGTATTCCTGGTGGGCAAGGAACCGCTTGTGGCGGAGGAGCTGAAAAAATACACCTACAATCCCGAGCAGGTGGAGGTGGTACATGCGGAGGAGGTCATTGAGATGTCAGAACCTCCGGTGAACGCGATCCGCAAGAAGAAGGATTCTTCCATTGTCAAGGGTATGCACATGGTTAAAGACGGCGTCTGTGATGCGTTTGTATCGGCCGGCAGCACCGGTGCGGTACTGGTAGGCGGGCAGGTGATCGTCGGGAGGATCCGGGGCGTGGAGCGGCCGCCGCTGGCACCGTTAATTCCGACGGCTGACGGCGTTGCGTTGTTGATCGACTGCGGAGCCAACGTGGACGCGCGGGCATCGCATCTGGTACAGTTTGCCAAGATGGGCAGCGTGTACATGCAGCATGTCGTGGGCATCCCGAATCCGAGAGTCGGCATCGTCAACATCGGTGCGGAGGAGGAAAAGGGAAATGCGCTCGTGAAGGAGACCTATCCGCTGCTCAAGAATTGCCCGGAGATCAACTTCATCGGCAGCGTGGAGGCGCGGGACATTCCGGCCGGCGCGGCGGATGTGGTTGTGTGTGAAGCGTTTGTCGGCAATGTGATCCTCAAGATGTATGAGGGTGTGGGCGGCGTCCTGCTTTCCAAGGTCAAAAGCGGCATGAAGACGTCTCTGCGCAGCATGATCGGCGGCATGTTGGTGAAGCCTGCCTTGAAGAAGACCCTGAAGAGCTTCGACACCGAACAGTACGGCGGCGCACCGCTTTTGGGCTTAAACGGTCTGGTGGTCAAAACCCATGGAAGCAGCAAGGCCATCGAAATCTGCAATTCGATTTTGCAGTGTCAGACCTTTAAGGAACAGGCGATCAATGACAGGATCAGAGAGCAGATCGTGCTCGCGGATCAGGCATAGACTGTAGAAAGATGGCAGGTAGCTGCACAAAATAAGAATTTTATAGAAAGCAAGAAAGAAGGATTAAAAAATGGAATTTGAAAAATTAAAACAGGTTATTTCAGAGGTTTTGAATGTGGATCCCGAGGAGATCACGATGCAGACTACATTTCTGGATGATTTGGGAGCGGATTCCCTGGATGTCTTCCAGATCGTGATGGGGATCGAGGAGGAATTTGATATTGAGATTCCTGCAGAAAAAGCAGAAAAGATCACCACGGTTGAGGAAGCGGTTGAGTTGATCAAGAGCGCTTTGAACTAAAAAAAGATTGCTGCAGGTATTCCCAAGTCATGTATTTGGGAATACTTTTTTGCGTGACATAAATAGAGAAGGGATAACTATGAGAGAAGGATATGATTTGAAGACGCTCGAGGAGCGTATTGGCTACAACTTCCAGGATTTCAGACTTCTGCGCCAGGCTGTCACACACAGTTCCTTTATCAATGAGATGCGGATCAACAAGGGCGAGGACTATGAGAGACTCGAATTTCTGGGAGATGCGGTACTGGAGTTGGTGTCCAGTGAATTTTTGTTCAGGGAGCACAGGGATCTGCCGGAGGGAAAACTCACCAAGCTACGGGCATCGTATGTCTGCGAGCCTGCACTGGCAAGCTGCGCGAGAGATCTTGAGCTGGGGCAGTTCATTCAGATGGGCAAGGGCGAAGAGCTCACCGGTGGCAGAGAGCGGGAAAGCATCACCTCCGATGTGATGGAGGCGATTATCGGCGCGATTTACCTGGATGGTGGTATGGAGCAGGCCAAGACATTTATCTATCGGCACATTCTGGCCGATCTGGAGAACAAACAGTTGTTTTATGACAGTAAGAGCTGTCTGCAGGAATTGATTCAGGGGACGTTAAAAGAGGATTTCTACTACCAATTGGTGGAGGAGCGGGGACCGGAACACAACAAAACCTTTGTGATGGATGTCATCATGGGTGACAAAAAGCTCGGAACAGGGTTAGGAAGGACAAAAAAAGCAGCGGAACAGCAGGCCGCGTACGAGGCTTTGCTTTTTTTGAGGGAAAAAGGGTATGTATTTAAAAAGCATTGAGGTGCACGGTTTTAAATCGTTTGCCAATAAGATCGTATTTCAGTTCCACAACGGAATCACGGGTATCGTAGGTCCGAACGGGAGCGGGAAGAGCAATGTGGCGGATGCCGTGCGCTGGGTACTGGGCGAGCAGCGGATTAAGCAGCTGCGCGGTGCCAGCATGCAGGATGTAATTTTCTCGGGAACAGAGGCCAGAAAGCCTTTGAGTTATGCGTATGTGGCCATAACACTGGACAATTCTGATCATCAGCTTGCCATTGACTACGATGAAGTGACGGTGGCGAGAAGAATTTACCGTTCCGGAGAAAGTGAATATCTGATCAACGGAACGATCTGTCGTCTGAAGGACGTGAATGAGCTGTTTTACGATACCGGTATCGGTAAAGAGGGCTATTCCATCATCGGGCAGGGCCAGATTGACAAGATTCTGAGCGGTAAGCCGGAGGAGCGCAGAGAGCTTTTTGACGAGGCGGCCGGCATCGTGAAATTCAAGAGAAGAAAAGCGGCGGCACAGCAGAAGTTGGCCAATGAGCAGCAAAATCTGGTGCGCGTCACGGATATTCTGGCGGAGCTGGAAAAACAGGTCGGTCCTCTGGAGAGACAATCCGAAAAGGCGAAGGTGTATTTGAAAAAGAAGGAAGCCCTGAAGACCCTGGACGTCAACGTGTTTTTGCTGGAGAATACGCAGTTAAAGGGACAGCTGGAGTCGGTACAGGGGAAATATGCATTGGCCGGACATGATCTGGAGGAGGCCACCCGCCAGTACGAGACGGTGAAGGAGGATTACGAGCGGATCCAGAGCGAGATCGAAGGGCTGGATACGGCGATCGAGCAGATGCGGGAGAGTCTGAACAACACTGGTCTTCTGCGCGGTAAGCTGGAGGGCGAGATCAACGTCTTAAAAGAGCAGATTAATTCGGCAAAAGGCAGTGCGGAGCATCTCGGCAATCGCAAAAAAGCGCTGGAGGATGAGATCGCGACCCGCAACCGCGAGAAAGAGGATATTTTATCGGACAAGCGCGGCATTGACGAGCAGGTGCAGGAGATTACGGGTACCGCTGCCGCGGTGCGGGAGAAGCTGGAGCAGATTCAGGCCAGAATCGAGGAACTCAACGGGCAGATTGAAAATGGCAAGAATGTCATCATCGGGGAGCTGAATCAGCGCGCGACGATCAAGTCCAAGATGGGGCGCTTTGACACCATGATGGAGCAGATCAACATCCGCAAGGCGGAGTTGAATTCCCGACTGCTGCGCGTAAAGTCGGATGAGTCGGCGCGCGAGGAGCAGATCCGGGAGCTGGAGCAGCAGTTCGCGCAGATTACCGAGACGATCAAGCACATGGATGAGGAAGAAGCGGCGGTCAACCAAAAGCTGGGCGAGGCCAGAGAGACGCTGACCAACATGGATGCGAAGCTGCGCGATACACAGACTGCCTATCACATGGAGGTGTCCAAGCTGGAGACTCTGACCAATCTGACGGAGCGCTATGAGGGCTATGGCGGCAGCGTCAAGAAGGTCATGGAGCAGAAGGACAGGGAAAAAGGCATCATCGGCGTCGTGGCGGACATCATCAAGGTGGAGAAGAAATACGAGACCGCGATTGAGACGGCGCTGGGCGGTAACATCCAGAATATCGTCACGGATGATGAGGAGACGGCCAAGCGGATGATCACGTATCTGAAGCAGAACCGTTTGGGCAGAGCTACCTTTTTGCCGCTGACCAGCATCACGCATCCGCAGGAATTCAAGAATCCGGAGGCGCTGAAGGAAAAAGGCGTGCTGGGCATGGCCGATGAGCTGGTGGGTATCGACAAGAAATACCAAAACGTAGCGAAGGCGATGCTGGGGCGCATTGTCGTGGTGGACAACGTGGACAATGCCGTCAAGATTGCCAGAAAATTCGAATACGGGATCCGCATGGTGACGCTGGAGGGCGAGCTGCTTGTGCCCGGCGGTGCCATCAGCGGCGGTGCGTTTAAAAACAACAGCAATCTGTTGGGACGACGCAGAGAAATAGAAGAGCTGGAGAAGCGGACCAAGAAACTCAAGGAGACCATTGACGAACTCAATCAAGGGATCACTGATACCAAGTCCGCGAGAAACCAGATGCGTCTGGCGCTGGAGAATCTCAAGACGGATATCCAGCGGAAATCCATTGAGCAGAACACGGTTCGTCTGAACCTCGCACAGACCAGAGAACGTATGAATGAGGAGCAGGAGGGCGCACAGAATCTGCGCATGGAAGAGCAGGAGATCGAGACGCAGATCACCCAGATCAAGACGGATAAGGAAAACATCCAGAAGGAGCTGGCGGACAGCGAAGCGCTCGAGAAGACCACTCAGGAGCAGATCCTTTCCTACCAGAGTCAGGTGGAGGAGATGCGCACGCAGGAGTCCGAGGCTGCGGATCAGGTGACGGAATGGGATCTGAAGGTGGAGAAGATGCTCCAGGCACAGAATTTCCGACAGGCCAATGTAGACCGTATCAATGCGGAGATCGAGCGACATCAGGCGGAGCTGGATGAGATTTTACAGGCGTTGCAGGAGAATGAGACCGCTGCGGAGGCAAAGAAGCAGCAGATTCAGGAGATAGAGAAGACGATTACTGCGTCCCATGACGCACAGTCAGAAACGGAGCAGAAGCTGAAGGACGACATTGCCCGCAGAGAGGAACTCTCCGAGAATCAGAAAAACTTTTTCAAGAATCGTGAAGAGCTCTCTCAGCGCATGAGCAGTCTGGACAAAGAGGTATATCGTCTGAATGCGCAGCGGGAGAAGCTGGAGGAGTCCATCACCTCACACATCAATTATATGTGGAATGAATACGAGATCACGCTGACGGATGCCGCGGGGATGCGCAACGAGGAGTTGACGGATCTGGTGGTGATGAAGCGCGACGTGGCGGAGCTCAAGGATCAGATCAAGCGTCTGGGCGACGTGAATGTCAATGCCATCGAGGATTTCAAGAATCTGATGGAGCGTTACTCGTTTATGAAAACCCAGCATGATGATCTCGTGGAGGCGGAGAAGACGCTGGAGAGGATCATCGTCGAGCTCGATACTGCCATGCGCAAGCAGTTTGCGGAGAAATTTGCCGAGATCACGAAGGAGTTTGACAAGGTGTTCAAGGAGCTGTTCGGCGGCGGTAAGGGCACGCTGGAGCTGATGGAGGATGAGGATATCCTGGAGGCAGGCGTGCGCATCATCGCACAGCCGCCCGGAAAGAAGCTGCAAAATATGATGCAGTTATCCGGCGGAGAGAAAGCGCTGACTGCGATCGCGCTGTTATTTGCCATTCAGAATCTGAAGCCGTCACCGTTCTGTCTGCTGGATGAGATCGAGGCGGCGCTGGACGATTCCAACGTGGGCCGTTTTGCCAAATATTTACATAAACTGACGAAGAATACCCAGTTCATCGTAATCACCCACAGAAGAGGCACCATGGAGCAGGTGGACCGGCTGTACGGCATCACGATGCAGGAGAAGGGTGTGTCCACTTTGGTGAGCGTGAACCTGATCGACAAGGAATTGGATGACTGATCAAAAAAGGGAGATAGTGCAGCGGATGGAAGAAGAAAAAAAAGGATTTTTCGCCCGACTGAAGGAAGGGTTGACCAAGACCAGAGACAACATTGTCAAAGGGATCGATAATGTATTCAGCGGTTTTACGGCAATCGATGACGATTTCTATGAAGAGCTGGAAGAGATTTTGGTTATGGGAGATATCGGCGTCAACGCGACGACGCAGATCATCGACCGCCTGAAACAGCAGGTGAAGGAACAGCATATCAAGGAGCCAGCCGATTGTAAGCGCATTCTGGTGGACAGCATCAAGGAACAGATGCGCGTGGAAGAGACCGCATACGATTTTGAGCAAAAACAGTCTGTGGTCATGGTGATCGGTGTAAACGGCGTGGGCAAGACGACCTCTGTCGGCAAGCTGGCCGGCAAATGGAAAAGCCAGGGGCGCAAGGTGCTGATCGCGGCGGCGGATACCTTCCGCGCGGCGGCGGGAGATCAACTGGCGGAATGGGCCAAGCGCGCGGACGTCCCGATGATCGGCGGCAAAGAGGGCGCGGATCCGGCCAGTGTCGTGTATGACGCGGTGAGCGCGGCCAAGGCGAGAGGCGTGGATGTCCTGCTGATCGATACGGCCGGTCGTCTGCATAACAAGAAAAACCTCATGGAAGAGCTGCGCAAAATGAACCGGATCATTGACAGAGAGTTTCCGGATGCCCACAGAGAGAATCTCATTGTGCTGGACGGCACCACCGGGCAGAATGCGCTGGTGCAGGCGCGCGAGTTCGGGGATGTGGCGGATCTGACGGGTATCATCCTCACGAAGATGGACGGTACGGCTAAGGGCGGTATCGCCGTGGCGATTCAGTCGGAACTGCATGTGCCGGTAAAATACATCGGCGTGGGCGAGACCATAGACGACTTGCAGAAATTCCAGTCGGATGCGTTTGTGGACGCCTTGTTTGACGTAAAGCTTGACGATGAGGAGCCGGCGGAGGAGGCTGAAGAGCAGCCCGAAGAACAGTTCGAAGTGCAGTCTGAGGAAGCTTCCGGGGAGGGAACTCAGGACATTGCGGTTGCAGAATCCGACGAATCCGATGCAGCTGTTGCGGCAGACGAGGATCTGCAGGAGACTGTCGCTGTAGAAGAAACGGACGCAGCTGTCGCGATGACGGAGGAAGTGCAGGAGAGCGCCGGGGCCGAGGAGATGACTGAGGAAGCTGCAGCACAAGAATTGGAGGCAGATTCTACAGAGACAGAAATCGGCGAAGAGGAGCCTGGTGAGCAGCCGCAAAAAGTAAGCTTTTGGAAAAAATGGTTTTCATAAATGGTTGTAGGATTAGGATAGCGAGAAAGGATAGCGACTATGGAAGAACAAATGTTGACACTGGAGAAATTCGAGGAAGCGAGCGAAGTGGTAAAGCGCGTCACGCTGGAGACAAAGCTGGTGTACAGCGATCATTTCAGCAAGCAGACGGGCAACAAGGTGTATCTGAAGCCGGAGAACATGCAGTTTACCGGTGCGTATAAGCTGCGCGGCGCCTATTACAAAATGAGCACGCTGACCGATGAGGAGCGTGAGAAGGGTCTGATTACGGCATCTGCCGGCAATCATGCACAGGGTGTTGCGTACGCGGCGCAGTGCTACGGCGCCAAAGCGACAATTGTGATGCCGACCACGACCCCGCTCATCAAGGTGAACCGCACCAGAGGATACGGGGCGGAAGTAGTGCTGCACGGCGATGTGTATGACGAGGCGTGCGCCAAGGCCTATGAGCTGGCGGAGGAGCATGGCTATACGTTTATCCATCCCTTTGATGACCTGACGGTTGCCACAGGGCAGGGCACGATCGCCATGGAAATCTTCAAGGATCTCCCTCTGGTGGACTACATTCTGGTGCCGATCGGCGGCGGCGGACTCGCCACGGGCGTATCTACGCTGGCAAAATTATTGAATCCGAAGATCAAAGTGATCGGTGTGGAGCCGGCCGGCGCAGCCTGCATGCAGGCATCGTTAAAGAATGGCAAGGTGACGACCCTGCCCACGGTGAATACCATCGCGGACGGTACTGCCGTGAAGACGCCCGGCACCAAGCTGTTCCCGTATTTGCAGCAAAATCTGGATGAGATCATCACAGTAGCGGATGAGGAGTTGGTCGTGGCTTTTCTGGATATGGTGGAGAACCACAAAATGATCGTGGAGAACTCCGGCCTGTTGACGGTTGCGGCTTTAAAGCATCTGAATGTCAAGGACAAGCGGATTGTCTCGATTCTAAGCGGCGGCAACATGGATGTGATCACCATGTCCTCCGTGGTACAGCAGGGGCTGATCTTCCGCGACAGAATCTTCACGGTTTCTGTATTGCTGCCGGATAAGCCGGGTGAGCTCCGCAGAGTATCCGGCGTCATTGCCGATGTGAACGGCAATGTGATCAAGCTCGAGCACAACCAGTTCGTGTCCATCAACCGCAACGCGGCGGTGGAGCTGCGCATCACATTGGAGGCGTTCGGCACGGAGCATAAGATGCAGATCATTGCGGCGCTGGAGAAAGAAGGCTTTAAGCCGAAGCTTGTCAGAACCAATATCTGAGTGAGGGTAATGAGAAAAAGATTGGATTTTTTTTGGAGTAAAAACAGATACAGACTTCCGCTGATTCTGACGGCTGTGCTGGCGTACGGATTTTCGTTGCTCTCAGTCAGCGTCGGAAACGACGACACGGCAATTCCGTTCTATTACCAGGAAGGGCAGGATGTGCAAATGGGCAGGTGGACTCTATTCGTCCTGAATAAAGTGTTCCACTTTGCGGATTATGCGCCCTTTTTTCTGGAGCTTGTCGGCGTCCTGTTCCTTGTGTTGGCGGCAAGTCTGTTTTGCGTTGTGTACAGACGGATCACCGAGGAGGATGACGTGCTCGGGTACTCGATTTTTTCCTGTGTATTTGTCTCGTGCCCGACGATCAGTGAACTCAACTTTTATTATACGCACAACGGCGTGGATATGAGCTTTTGCCTGATCGCGCTGGCGGCGTATCTGTTTGATGTCCTTTTGGTGGAAAAAGGAAGCCGGAAAAAGCAGATCGGCTTGTGCCTGGGGCAGCTGGGGCTGCTGCTCGTCACGATCGGCTGCTGTGAGTCCATGATCATTGTGTATGCGGTGGCGATTCTTTCAGTATTTTATCTGCGCATCCGGCAGGGACAGCATGCGGTCTCTCTGTGCCACAAGCTGTTTTCCTTTGCGGCGGTGGGGGCGATCTGTATCCTGACGGTTGTGCTGCGCAACTTCATGCGCGCGTTTATAGTATGGGCGTTCCGCCTATATGCGGTGGGGGACGGCGAAAGCTGGCGTTCGGTGGGAGAAAGTCTGCTGGACGTATTTGCGCCCGGCGGCGCAGCGGAACTGAAAATGCTGATGAAGCGGTTCTGGCTAGTCTACCACGTCAACGCGTTTGTGTATCTTCCCATTTTCTCTTACGCGGCGGCGTGTACGGTTCTGTGGATATATGCGCTGGTGCAGGCGATCAGACGCAGACAGCTGTGGAGCTTGCTCGCGGTGCTCGGCATCTATTTGGCGCCGTTTGTCCTAATCCTGGCGGAGTGGAAGGTGCCGGCATATCGCTCGGCGCAGTTTTTGCCCATCACGGCGGCGTTTGGTATGTTCGTGCTGTATCTGGCAGTCAGGGATCGGCTGCGCAAGTGGGGCGGACGGATTGTGGTGGTGCTCATGACAGTGCTTGTTTTTAATCAGGCGGCCGACATGAATCACAGCTTTTACATTGAGCAGATGCTGTATCAAAACAATTGCCGGATGCTGAATGACATCGCGGTGGAGCTCGGGAAAACATACAATACGAATCTGCCGGTGGTATTTCGCGGCCAAAATGAGACATCCTATGTGTATGCGAAGTACTATATAGCGCCGTATGATTCGCTGGGCTACAGAATGGTTGCGCTGGTGTCGGATCTGGTGGATCCGCAGCTGAAAGAGAAATATTTTGTGTTTGAAGGGTATAATTATGGTGTAGAGATCTACAGTGATTTCTTCACCTACGCGTACGCCGCTTTTGACAACAACAGCGAGCAGTTCACTATTTTCCTGGATTATCTGGGATATGACCTGAAACCCCTGCGGGATAAGAGCCTGCTGGAGACGGCGGACACGCAGTGGCAGGAGATGCCGTCGTGGCCGGCGGAGGGCTCTATCCGGCAATATGACAAATACATCCTGATCCGTGTGGGCAATCAATAATGGATTGAGAGGGGGATGAACGTGAAAAAAGTGCTCAATTATGGGATTATGACCGTGGCAACGTTTGTTTACGCGGCAGGCGTCAGCTTATTTCTGGATCCGAACGGACTGGCACCGGGTGGCGTCACGGGTATATCTGTCATTTTGAACCGTGTCGTGGGGCTGGAGACCGGTACCTGGATTTTCCTTTTGAATATACCCATCCTGGCGGTGGGAACGTGGAAATTCGGCCTGCGGTTTATCCTCTCCACAATCTATTGTACGATTTTGAGCGCCGTGTTTACCAATCTGCTTGCGCCGTTCGGTGCGGTTACGGAGGACCCGTTTCTCGCGTCTGTGACCGGCGGGGCGCTGATCGCGGTCGGTATCGGCCTGGTGTTTCGGGCGGGGGCGACCACGGGCGGCATGGATATCATCGTGCGGCTTTTGCGGTGCAGGATGCCCTATATGAAGACCGGCTCACTGTTTTTGGCCATGGATGCGCTGGTGGTGACGCTGTCCGCCTTCGTGTTGCGGGACATTGAGCGCGCGCTGTATGCGGGGTTTGCCATTTTCATCACATCGGTGGTGCTGGATCTGGTGCTGTACGGGCGGGACGGCGCGAAGCTGCTCTATATCATCAGTGACCATCCGGAGAGCATCACCAAGCGTGTTCTGGAGGAGCTGGACATCGGCGTGACCTATGTCCACGGCAGCGGCGCGTACAGCGGGAAACAAAAGCATGTCATCCTGTGTGTGGTACACAAAAATATGTCTCCCAGAGTGGAGGAGATTGTCAGACAGGAGGATCCGTTGTCCTTTATGATCATCACGAGTGCAACGGAGATCTATGGTGAAGGATACAAAAACATTTACAGTGAAAAAATTTAATCGATGCAGTCGGATTGCATCCTGCTGTTTTCTCATGGTGTGGGTGGCTTTTCTGGCGTATATGCGCACCCTGCGTTTAGGGAGCGTTGTCATTGCCGTCCCCGTGGGTGTGCTGTGGGTTGCGCTGCAGTATCTGCCGGAAAGCAGGTGGCAAGGCTTGCGACGGCTCAATGCGCGGATCTGGAATGCGGTAGACGGCGTTTTCAGCGAGCGGGAGCTGTTCTGGAATGTGTGGGTGGTCGGTTTTTTGATCTTTTTCATGGCGTATCTAGCCTATTTTCCGGGGATCTTTGGCTATGACGCGGCGGCGCAATTTGCCATGTACATGGGGAAGATTGATTTCCATTCGGCCAAACAGCCGCTGTTCCACACGCTGACGATCGGCGTCGTGCTTTCTGCAGGGAAAGCG
Organism: Lachnospiraceae bacterium; assembly: GCA_017480445.1. Taxonomy (GTDB): domain Bacteria; phylum Bacillota; class Clostridia; order Lachnospirales; family Lachnospiraceae; genus Acetatifactor. The sequence continues at coordinate 88,784 of JAFVAO010000025.1, read as the reverse complement.
GTGCTTGGCAGCTACAGCGCGGGGCTCGCCGCCTATGTGGCGGTGCAGGGTGCGCTGATCACCAACTGCGTGGCGCACAATGTTATTTTCCTGAAGCGGCACAGGTGTTTCCTGCCGGCGGTGGCGGCGGGCCTGTTATGGCTCGTATGTAACCCATACATACAGATCTTGAACTGCAATATCACGAAGGATGTGCTCTTTGGCGTGTTTTTTCTGGAATTCGTGATTTCGTTTATCTATGCGCTGGAGCATGAGAAAAATTCCTTCGGTGACGTGGCGCGTATGACCGGTACCGGTATTTTGCTCTGCCTGTTCCGAAACGGATTTGTGCTCCCGTTTATCGTGCTGGCGGCAGTTTGTTTTGCGCTGCGCATCCGGAAAAAGGAGATTTTTCTCTCGTTTGCCATCATTTTGGTGGTTGTGGAAGGCTTTTCCACCACGGCAGATCTGGCGTTCGGCATCAAAAAAGGACCGGTCAGAGAGTATATGAGTGTGCCGATCCAGCAGATGGCTGAGGTGCTGTACCTGGAGGAGAGCGGTATGGCGGATGTGGTCTTAAGCGATGTGCAGCGACAGGAACTGTTGGAACTGCTGCCGGACGAGGAGGAGCTCTTGTATGGATTCCGGCAGGGCAATGCCGACGCGCCCAAGGCGATCTTCCGGGAGGAGAAGCTCAAGGGGAACCTGGCGCGCTACATACAGCTGTACCTAAGCGTCGGCAGCAAGAATGGGAACCTGTATCGGGACGCATGGATCTATATGATGCATCCGTATTTTGCCATGAACGACAATGAGGATCGGGCACTGATGCTGTATGATTTTCTGTCCATCTATTTTGCGGAGGATGAGGTACAGATCGATACGGCGCCACATTGGCTGCTCTTTTACAGACATTATCTGGACAATGCGGCCAGAGGAGAGGTGAGATGGCTGCACGAGCCCGGTATTGCATTCCTGTTACTGGGGATTCTGACGGCGCGGATGATTGCGGAGCGGAAGCGGAGCATCCTGTTGGGACTTGTGTTCGTGTTGTTTTATTTCTCGGGGATCCTGCTGGCGCCGGTGGCGCTGATGCGGTACACATATCCGCTGATGCTGGCGGTGCCGCTGTTCGCGGGGCTGAGCTGCGCAACTGCTCCGCTTGACCATGAGGAGCCGCATTCGTAAATGTAGCCGGTACAACTCAAAAAGGTCCGTAACCCGTCTGGGTTGCGTACACCAGAAATACCAGAGCGATTCCCCACCAGATGGCGAACAGCGGCAGGAGAAACTTCACCCATTTGCTGAAGGGTACTTTGCAGATGGCCAGTGCAGCCAGAATTTCTCCGCCTGTGGGAGCCAGCACATTGGTGAAGGCGTCGCCGAGCTGATAGGCCAGTACCGCCGTCTGTCTGGTGATGCCGGTAGCATCGGCCAACGGCACCATTAACGGCATGGTGATAGAAGCCTGCGCGGATCCGGACGGCACGATCACGTTGAAAATATCATGCAGGATAAACATACCGCACGGCAGCAGGGTGGGCGGGAAATGATCCAGGATATCGGCCAGCCCGTGCAGGATCGTATCCATTACATTGGCGTTCTGTAGCAGAATGATGGACGCGTTGGCAAGACCGATCATGATGCCCGGCAACAGCATGTCATGGCAGCCTTTCTCAAAGCACTCACAGATTTTCTGAGGCTTTAGTCCGCCGATCACACCACCCAGAATACCGACAGCAAGAAAAATGCCGGAGAGCTCGTCCACATAATATCCTTTTCGGATGATTCCCCACACAGCATATGCGATGCCAAGCAGGAACACGAGAATGACAAAAGCCTGTCTGACGGTAAATTTCGGAATATTTTCAAGATTGAGCTTTTTATCAAGATTATAAGTGCGGTCATAGTCAAAGGCGCCGCTGAGCTTTGGTGTCTTCTTGATCATGCGGGCGTACAGGCACACATAGATGATGGATGCAAGCTCCAGACAAATAAACAGAGGAATGCGCAGTTCCATGCCGGAGAATATGGGAAGTCCCGCGATTTCCTGGGCATTGCCGATGGTGAAGGCATTGGTGAGACCGCCGCCATAGCCTGCCGTTGCAGCCATGAAGATAATCCCGACGGCCGTCAGAGAATCATATCCTACCGTGATGCAGCATGCAAGGATCAGCGGCACAAACACCAGAAATTCTTCAAAGTTCCCGCAGAAAGCAGAGCCGCAGCCGAAGAAGATCATAAAGATCGGGATCATGAGCAGTTCCTTGCCGCGGATAGCCCGTAAAATATTGGCCAGGCCCACGTTGAGGGCACCGGTGCCGTTCAGTATGGCAAACATACCGCCGATGATCAGCAGAAAAAAGATCACGTAGGCTGCGTTTTGCAATCCAAGTGTCAGGGCTTCCAACAGCTCCAACAGGGACGTGGGAGTTCTCTCTATGTAGGTGAAATCATTCGGATCGATCAGCTCTTGGTTGATGTCTGCATCCGATACGCGGGCATAGGTGCCGGCGGGAATGATGTAGGACAGTATTGCACACAGGAACAGAACGATCAGCATCAACAGCATCGGATGTAAGGTATTTGATGTATGAAAGACTGTTTTGGTGACGCCTCTTCCGTACCGCTTGGCGGGCTTTTTTGTTCCTTGATGATCGACCATGATTTTTCTCCTTTATATATTTATTTCTTGTCCTGTGTCCGGGCATCGCTGTTGTGCAGCCCAAGACTCTTCTGGAAGGCTTCGTTGCGGCGCTTCAATTCTTCCTCGTCGGTTTCGGAAGCTGCCGGATCCTCCGGAAGTGTCTGCATGTTCATACTGCCGATGGCAGCAACCGCAGCATCCACTTTTTCTTTGTCCAAAGCATTTTCCTCCACCAATGCAAACAAGGCGTCCACTACTTCCTCCTCCAACTGTGTGCCGCGGATGCGTCTGATCTCATCCAGTACATCGGAGAGCAACATCTGCTTGCGGTAAGGTCTGGTGGAGTACATGGCGTCAAAGGTATCCGCAACGGCGATGATCCGCGCAACCTCCGGAATATCCTCTCCCTTCAGCGCATGCGGATATCCGCGACCGTCCATGCGTTCATGATGACAGCCGGCGCCTACGGCCAGATCCTGTACCACGTCAATGCTTTTGAGCAATTCTTCGCCCTTTTCCGCATGAGACTTCATGATGACATATTCCTCATCATTCAACCGCTCCGTCTTGTTCAGAATGGCATCCGGAATGCTGAGCTTACCGATGTCATGCAGCAGGGCAGTATTGTAAAAATCATTGATCTGTTCATCGGTGTAACCGCGCTTCTCGGCGAGCTTGGTGGCCAACAGCCTGGTGTAATAGGCTACACGGAAGGAGTGACCGCGGTTCTGGGTGTCACGCATGTCAATGCACTTGGCAAAGGTATGCATGATCTGGTTGATGTACTCCAGATCCTCCGCCTGCTTCTCCAAAAGAGCCTCGTTCTTTTTCTTGAAGTGTCGCCAGATCAGGAAGGTAATGCTCAAAATGCCGGCGCACATCAGAGAGATCCAGAACAGTATGTTTTCGTAAGGCGAAGTTTCTTTCACAATTGTCAGGAGAATAGATTTTTCAATCTGTCCGGTCTCATCATCGATTACGTCCATATGGAAAATGTATTTGCCGCCATCCAGATTCGTGTAAATGACAGGCTGCATTTCCTGTTTGGTGGTGTGAATCGGGCTCTTGTCAAAGTTTTCCAGATAATAGCTGATCCTGGGATTGCTCAAACCGTAGGTCAGGGCATAGGCGTTGATGGTGAGGCGCTTACAGCCCGCCGGAATGGATACGGTGCTGCCTGGATCAAAAAAGACACGCTTCCCGTCCAATTCCACGCAGGGGATCGCAAGCTTGACATCCCGGTTGGAGTCATCGCTGGTGTTGATGTCAACCTTGCAGACGCCGGTGGTACCCGAGATATAGAGGTTCCCTTTCTCATCCAGATAACTTCTGGAGTTGCCGGTGGCAATGTAGGGCAGACCGCTGCGGGTATTATAAAAGCTGTATTCAATGTTTTCATTTGCCAACAGCTCGGACACGGTAGTGATATAGATACCGTTGGAGGCGAGTACCCAGGCGCCGCCGTGATCATTGAAATAAATATCGTAGTTGTTGGAGTAAGGGAAATTGGTCACTGCGGTAGCCTGATTGTCCTTCATATACTGGATGGAGTTCGAGGTGATCAGCCAGAAGACCTCCCGCTCGGCATCCCATTTGATCCGCATGACCACTTCGCTGGTGAGACCGTCTGCATGGCTGATACGGGAAACCTTATTGCCGTCGATCACATAAATGCCGTCACCGTCGCTGCCGAGATAGAGTTTGTGGTCGGGGCCTTCTTCCACAGAGAGGATCTCCGTCGTGCTGATGCCGTTTTCCTGACCGTAATGCGCGGTCACTTCTCCGTTTTTCAAAATGAAAAGACCATTGCTGGTGGTGGCAGCGATGCTGCCGTCGGAGCATTCCATCATGGCGCGCACACGTCCGGAGGAATTCAGGCCGTTTGCTTCATTGTAGGTAAAAATACTTCCGTCTGCAGGACAGTAACATACCAGACCGTACTCACCGTGCGTGCAGAACCAGATATTGCCGCGGGAGTCATTCTTGATACAGCGGATTCGGATACCGGTCAGCATCTCGGTCAGTTCATTGGTCACAGGTGTCAGGGAAGTGTTGTCCAGAATGGTCAAGCCCTTGTCTGTGCCCAGATAGAGCAGTCCGCTGTTGATGCAGGTAGAGTTTACCACCATGGAATCCAATCCGGCGAATTTGCTGATATCCGTAAAACGATCCGGCACCAGCTTCAGAACGCCCTGTCTGGTGGAGGTAAACCAGATATTCCCTTCATGGTCGGTCATGATATTGCCGATCGAGTTGTTCATGGGGACATCAGACAGTTCCTGACATCGCCCGAACTCATCAAAATAACCAATCCCGTTGGTGGCGGACAGCCATAACCGGTTATTGATTTTCAGAATCGCATTCAGGTTTTTCAGAGAGCCGGTTTCCTGCCGTCTGGCCACAGTCATATTTCGCGATACATCTACGGTCAGAAACTCTGAGCCGGTCGTCCCCATGTACAGGAGACTGGCATTGTCCGGATCGGGATATATGGTATTCACAGGCTCGCTGCCGAATTCTTCCGGATGATAAAATGCGCTGATCCGCAGTGACTCAAGCTCAAAGACAGCGCCGTTCAGCGTCAGACCATAGATCCGGCCGTTTTTGTCTTTTTGCAGCTCGGTGATATATTCCAGATTGATCTGGGGATCATCAATGACATGAATCTCCATATCGTCTCCGATATAAGCAAGTCCCTGTGTGGTGGCAATGATGATATTGCCGTCCGGATCTTCGAGAATACTTCTGATCGAGTAGGATTTCAGCCCCTCCACGCGACCGTAATTCTTGATCTCCCCGTGATCATAATAGCTGATGCCGTTCTCATTGGTGCCAATCCAGATGCGGTCTTTCGAGTCCACAAAGAGACTGAAGACGCTGGAAATACCGCTGGAGGAATCGAAGCGCAGGAAAGAGGAGCCGTCATAGAGAATCAGACCGCTGTAGCCGCCAAGCCAGATAAAGCCGTCTGCGCTTTGCACAATGGCATTGGCTTCCGAGGTAGGCAATCCGTTGGAGGAATCATAGAGGATCGCCGTATAGTCTGTGCCGGTTCCGAGGATATCACGGCGCGCTGCACCTTCCGCATGTGTGGGGACGGCGGATAGCACGGTCAGGACAAGAACCAAAAGGATGCTTGCCAATCGGGATGCCTGTCTGCCGGGGAGTGATTTGAATAGAATGCTTGTCTGCTTCTTCATGCTTGTCATGCCTCATTTCCTGAATTCTGATAGCTGTCATAATATCACTTCCACTATATCACAAAACAGTAAAAAAAACATCTGGCTGCTTGTAAAAATCACTTTTTGCGACTATTTTTGCATGTGTTTCTGTCAAGTTGGAAATATTGCTAAAATTATAATAAAAAGATTGTGAGAAACAGAAAAAATGAGGTAAGTTGCACAAGAGAAATTGCTTTTCTCGTCCAAAACTGGTAAAATTGTGGATAAGTTTTTAAGATGCGGGCAATTGTGTTCATGACAGAGTTCTGGGGGGCTGGCAGAAGGCATATTTTGTCCGATCGGAAGTTTTTTATCTCAAAAAGAAGGAGGAAGAAAGATGGGCAAAAAGCAAATTCGACAATTGAACAGAGTGCTGTCTGTGATATTGTCAGTGGCAATGCTGGTAACCGGACTGCCTGTGGAACTGCTGGGCGGCAGCATGGGGACGGTGAAGGCGGCAACGACGGTTGCAGCATCAGTGGATTTTACAAAGTTTGGCAGTTATACGTCAGATGGGGATGACTGGACAAAAGGCAAAAAGACAAGTAAAATCGGTGGCGTTAATTCTGGAGGAACGACGGTCACTGAGGCCCAAAAGACAGATGACTATGATTTCTTTTTGTTAGTTGGTGGTAAGAGCAGTGGTTTTTCTTATACACAAACAATAGATGGAAATAAAGTCGTATTGTGGGAAACACAGGCAACGTTAGCATTTGATGCGGCGGCGATAGAAATTGCACCGACTAGTGACGGAACCGTTTCGGTGAAATGGGCGACGGGAACGGCGGGAAGATCTGCAGTTGTCAGACCTGTTAACAGTGCAGGAACGGGGTTGGATAATGCGATTGATGCAGATTATACAGTAGATAAGAACGGCGCTATTTATACAGGAAGTAGTACAACAAAAACTTGGTATACGACTACTTGGTCTGTGGAGGCAGGGAAAAAGTATCAGATAGGTAGTAGAGATAGTGGAATATTTATTGGTGGTATAACGATTAATGCAGTAGATTACTCCAATACAACGGTCACTTCTGATATAAGTAGTATTACCCAAGAGGATGATCAAACTGCAGTTCGTAATCTCAAGATAAAATTCAGCGCAGAGGATGCAGAGTTTGATTTTGCCGTAACAGACGCACCTGGCGCTGAAGACATGAAAAAGCTAGTACAGGATACGGCATATGCGGTATCACTGTGTGACGCGAACGATAATGTGTCGAGTGATTATGCAATCAGTGCAATTAAGGTCGGCGGAAATGCAATTGAAGGCACAACCGTTACGCCAACGTCTGCTTCTACAGATGTAGAGGTAGTGATTACCAAATTGGGAGCAGATGATAAAATTGCTAATGCTGAAATCGAGGAAGATGTAACTGGTATTGAAGGCACATCTGCACAGAATGAAGCAAAGGCGCTCACGATTCGATTTGTGCCGGAGTCAGGAGATGCCATCGATGCGGTTGTGGACAATGAAGGTGGTCTTACTGCAACACTTGAGAAAAATGTAAAGTATGCCGTTGCGCTGTATGATGGAGAAACGGTGTCTTCTGCGTATAAGATCAGTTCCATTAGTGGTACTGGTGTTACCGTGGATGAAGAAAATATAGCGGTTACACCGACGGCAGCGGATCTTACGATCAGTATTGCTGTTAAAGCGATAGTTGTTTATACGGTTACTTTTGTGACAAACGGCGGGACAGCTGTTGAGTCAGTAGGCGTAGAAGATGGGGAGAAAGTAACAAAGCCGACAGACCCGACAAAACAAGGATATAGTTTTGAAGGTTGGTATTCTGATTCGGCTTGCTTGGAAACGTATAATTTTGCTACAAAAGTAAGCAAGAATATCACGCTTTACGCAGATTGGTTGAGTGATGCATCCTATAAACTGTATGCGTCGGGAAACAAAGCGATAGCAGGTACGGGTGAGGGCGGATATTTTACAGTTTATGGTGGAACAGCAGGAACGAGCGATAATACGAAGACACAGTCTGCGTCAGGTGCGAATGTAATGAATGGGACAATCAAAACATCTGACTATTATGTATCCTTGTCTGGTGGCGGAACCGGTAATGTGTTAAAAAATGCGGTTTTGTTCCAAACGCAGGCAAGTACGTTTGATTTGACTGTTTATACAAGTGGAAAAGAAGGTAAGACTGGAGATTTCATTCTTTACAAAGTTGACAGTGAGAAGACAGCGTTGACAGCATATCAAACACTTCTGTCTAATCCTGGCGGAACAATGAAAAAGGCCACAGTTACAGGCATTGAGGCCGAAGAGAATGATAGTAAGATATATGCTGTCGGTTTTTCTGGTAATGGCGGTTACATAGCATATATGGCGGTTACGGAACATGCTGCAGAGACGGCAACAGCGACTATCACAACGAATGTTTCGGCCGAAGATCAGTCGGCAGCTAGCGAGCTGAAGATCGGTTTTGCACCGGCATCCGGCGCACCGGTTATCGCTACAACAGATGCTGGCATTACGACTGCTGATTTGGAGCAGGGCAAGTCTTATACTGCTGCATTGTATGCATATGACGATACAAATGATACCTATACGAAGAGCAGTGATTATTATGTGGCTTCCATGACAGTTGATGGAGATGCTGTGAATGGAAATGGCTTTACGGCGGCCGAGAGCGAGACTACTACAATTGCTTTGACCATCAAAGCCTACGCTACAGAAGGTACGATTACATGGAATTTTGTGACAGGAGGAGAGCAGGGCACGGCAATATCTTCTCCGATAGAGGGTACAACCGCAGCGCAGTTTAATCCGGAATTGAATCTGGATAGGATTACATTTACGGATACAGGTAAAGTAACGGATAATAGCAATTCTTATCAAGTCACAAATGGTACGAAGATGAGTATACCTCTTGCTAAGGGGTGGAATAAGGTAACTATTGAAACCTTTTCCGGATATGGCAGTACCTTTACCTATGCAGCTGGCAATAAGCAATCCACAGAGGCGACAGACGGAAACGATGTGACGATTAAGGTTTATGCTGCAACAACCGGCAAGACCTTGGAACTGACATTTACAAACAATAATTACACCAAGTCCATCACAAACGTGATTTCTGCAGCTAAGGAGATCACAGTGACTGGTACGGTGCTGGATTCTGCAAACGACAATGCGCCGGTGGCGAATGCGGTGGTGAATTTTGCCAATACTACCGACGGTTATGCGGATGTGTCGGTGAATTCGGTGGAGGCTACCGCAGAGGGCGGTGCGTATGAAGTGACCCTGATCGCTGGCATGAAGTATGCAGTGACGGTTACAGATACCGCAGAGACAGATCCGGCCACCTATACAGTAGCTGAAGCGAGCGCAACATTAGATCTGAGCAAGGTGACCGAGGATGTAAGTGATCAGAATATTACTGTGTCCAGCGGTGAGGTAACGACGTATACGGTTACCTTTAATTCCAATGGTGGCAGTGAGGTAGCTGCGCAGGAGGTAGTAAGCGGCAGCAAGGCGCAAGAGCCGGAAGCACCTACTTACGAGGACGACACAAAGGCTTTCATCGGTTGGTATAGTGACGAGAAGCTTGAGACGGCATATGATTTTGATACTGCCGTGACAAAAGCAATCACCTTATATGCAAAATGGGCAGATTATGTAGCAGTAGGTACTGCCCATTGGGATTTCAGAACCCAAAATATGGGTAGCGGAACGACGCTGACAGCTGTGGGCGAAGAGACAACAGCGCTCTTGAAGTCAAAATTTAAGGAGATGACCGTTACAGCGGGTTCTAATGGAACCTTGTCTGCCAATACTGGTTATTACCAAATAAAGGAAGGCGCAGTTCTGTCTCTACCGCTCGGCGCAGGATGGAATAATGTGACAATTACACCTTATAGTGCAGGGACGAACGGCGTTACGTTCGATTATGCAGCAGGTAATATTACTGGTAACAACGGCACGAAAGAAAGTGGCGCAGATGCTGCGACGAAGACGATAAAGATTTATGCTGATGAGGATTCTACACTCACCTTAACGTGTACAAATGGTAGATTCCTCTATGAAATCAAAAACGAAATCAAAGCGGCGACCGAAATCACTGTGAGCGGTACAGTGCGCAATTCTGCGACCGATGCAGCGGTAAAGAATGCAAAAGTAACCTTTACCAATGCAACGGATGAGGATGCAGGCGTGACGGCAGCAGGCGTAGCAGACGTTGTGGTGGAGGCTACAACAAATGCGAGTGGCAGCTATAGCGCGACATTGATCGCAGGCATGAAGTACAAAGTGACTGTAGAAGAGGGCGAGGGCAGTGCTACTACAGAAGTTTACACGGTGGCCGGCGAAGATCAGGTATTAGATCTGACGGAAGCTACCACAGCACAGACCTATCCGATTTCAGTATCAACTGTACAAGAAGTTGCGGTAAGCGGTATTATCAAGATTGACGGGGTGGCATATGGCAATTTGAGTGAAGCGGAGCAGGCGCTCTTTGCCACGATGAAGATCGCATTTGCATCCCAGACTGCAGATGATACCTATGTGCCGGTGGTGGTATTCGGTAAAGATGCGGAAAGTGGTGAATATGACGGAACCTTTACTACGACCATACAGAAGAATACAGACTATAAGCTAAGTGTTTCGGATGCAGCGGGTTATGAGATTACGGAAGAAAATGCAACATTTGCAGCAGTGGAAGCGGATACGCCGGATGTTGTGATCAACGTGACGAAGGTGCCTACCTATGGTGTTGTGATCACTTATACGGTGGACGGTGAGGCTGTGAATGATTTTGACACGGCAGCGCTGGGCACCGGAGCGAAATTAAGATTTACGAATGTTGCGGATGAGACAGACGTTACAGAAGTAGCGATCGCGGATGCAGAGTCGTTACAGCTTGCGAACGGCACATATACAGTGGTACAGGTGCCTGGAAGCGGCGCAACGGTATATCCCGGTGAGACAGAGGCGATCAGCCTTACTGTACAGGGCGTTTCCGAAAATGATACGGCAAAGTTGGAGATCCCTCTGGTACAGAATGTGACAAAGTGGATTTTCACGGGCTACAACTTTATGACATATACGACCAATGGTAATAAATTCACGAATTATCAGGGAATTACAACCAATGGCAGTGTGTACAATAACAACCAAAAGATTTTGATCAGCATGGGATCGTCCATTCAGATTCCGGCAGCGCCTGGTAAGGCATATGAAGTGATTGCGGACAGCTATAATAATATCACGGCTTCTGTTGAAGGAAATACAATCACTCTTCAAAAGTCGGAGGCGGCAGACGCTTCTAGGACATTAGATGCCTATGTGATGCTGGGAGCAAATGATACCGGAATCAAGATTGAGAGTCCGGTTGAGCAGAACTGGCTGAATGGAACATTACAGCTCAAGGAAGCAGATGCCGTTACGGTTTCCTTTGACCTCGGATATGATGAGGCGGATGAGGCAGACGTGCCTGCATCCCAGACGTTGATTGCAGGCCAGCAGCTTGTTGAGAAACCGGCAGATCCGGAGAGAAGCGGCTATACCTTCATTGGTTGGTATGCAACGGATGCTGAGGAGGCATTTGATTTTGAAGAGACAAAGCCCGACGTTTCGACGCTTACACTGACGGCGAAGTGGGCTGTAAACACCTGCAAAGTAACCTTCCTGTTGGATGATGGCGCGATCGAGGGCGTTGCAGCAGCGGACGGCAAGGTTGTAGTTACAGTAGCTGAGGGAGAAAACGTTGCGAACGGAACAGAAGCGTATGCAAGTTCGGTTGTGGATACGGATCCTGTAAAGACCGGCTATACATTTGAGGGCTGGTATGTGGCAGATGCCGACGGAAAAGCAACGGCAACACCTTTTGCAATCGCAAATGCAACGATCACAGAGGACATCACTGTGATTGCGGTATACACGATTAATACTTATACCGTAACCTTTGATGCAGGCGATGGCACCTATACCGGTGAAGCGGAAGTAGAGGTAGAGTACAATACAAGCGTAGCGGAGCCTACAGCAAAGCCTACGATGACCGGTTATACCTTTAAGGAGTGGCAGTTAGACGGAGAGGCGTATGACTTTGACAGCAAGGTGACGGAGGATATCACGTTGACTGCTGTTTATGCAATCAACACTTATACCGTAACCTTTGATGCAGCAGATGGCGTGTATGACGGCGATGCGCAGGTAGATGTAGAGTATGGTGAAAGTGTAGCAGAGCCGAGTGTAGTACCGACGAAGACAGGCTACACCTTTAAAGAGTGGCAGTTAGACAGCAAGAAATATGACTTCACAAGTGAAGTGACGTCGGATATTACACTGACAGCAGTATACACAATTAACAGCTACAAGGTGGCCTTTGATGCAGCAGACGGCGAGTATGATGGCGACACACTGGTAACAGTAGAGTACAACACCGCAGTAGCAAAGCCTGCCGCAGTACCGACGAAGACGGGCTACACCTTCAAGGAGTGGCAGTTAGACGGAGCAGCATATGACTTTACAAGCAAGGTAACCGCAGACATTACGCTGACGGCAGTGTACGAGATCAACAGCTACAAGGTGACCTTTGATGCAGGCGATGGTACTTATACCGGCGACAAACAGGTAACAGTAGAGTACAACACCGCAGTAGCAAAGCCTGCTGTAGTACCGACGAAGACAGGGTATACTTTCAAAGAGTGGCAGTTGAATGGTGAGGCGTATGACTTCACAAGCAAGGTAACCGCAGACATTACGCTGACGGCAGTGTACGAGATCAATAGCTACAAGGTGACCTTTGACGCAGGCGATGGCACTTATACCGGCGATGCACAGGTAACAGTAGAGTACAATACCGCAGTAGCAAAGCCTGCCGCAGTACCGACGAAGACGGGCTATACTTTCAAGGAGTGGCAGTTAGACGGAGAGGCGTATGACTTCACAAGCAAGGTAACAAAGGATATCACGCTGACCGCGGTATATGTGGCAAATACCTTTGCTGTGAAATATGTCGTAAATACCGGTGATGTGACGGATGTGGATTGGACGGCAGAGACAGCTTCTACCACAGTTACTTATCCGAATAAGATCGTAGCGCCTACTGCACCGACAACAGACGGCTATACCTTCCTCAACTGGGTAGTGAGCTATACAGAAGCAACCGGCGGCGCAGCGGCAACGTATGGTCCTGTGTTTGACTTTGATACAGTAGTTGACGAGACGATGACGACACTTGTTGCAGACGGCGTGATTACGCTCTACGCACAGTGGGCAGAAAGCTCGAATGTTGTTGCAGTGACATTCAAGAGTGGCAGCGACGGTACGACGATTGTAACGAAGAATTTTGTAAAGAATGAAGCGATCACAACAGATAATGTGACTCCGGCAGAGGTGGACGGCAAGCTGTTCAAGAATTGGTATGTCGAGGGTGACAATACGAAGGCAGATTTCTTTGCAGCAGGTAATGATGTCAAGGCGACCGAAGATATCACGTTGGTAGCGAATTATGTGAATGCAGTGACTGTTTCTTTCCAGGATTATGATGGTACGGCAATCGGCGATACGGCGACGATCGAGCAGGGAGCAGCTGTGACGAACAAGCCGGCGACCAATCCTTCCAGAGAGGGCTATACATTCATTGGATGGGCAGTAGACGGTACGGTTGTTGAGGCAACATATTTTGCTGCGATTACAGAAGATACTGTATTTGTGGCAAAATACGAAATCAACACCTTTAAGGTGACATTTGACGCAGGCGGCGGTACGATTGACGGTGAGGATGTAGCGGACCAGACGGTAGACTACAACCAGACAGCAACGAATCCTGGTGTACCTGTTAAGACGGGTTATACCTTCAAAGAGTGGCAGTTAGACGGCAAGAAGTACGACTTCACTGCGAAAGTAACCAGCGATATCGAATTGAAGGCAGTATATGAGATCAATACCTACACTGTAACCTTCAATGCGGACGGTGGTACGATTGACGGCGAGGACGTAGCAGACCAGACGGTAGACTACAACCAGACAGCAACGAATCCTGGTGCACCTGTTAAGACGGGTTATACCTTCAAGGAGTGGCAGTTAGACGGCAAGAAGTATGACTTCACCACCAAGGTAACGGCAGACATCACGCTGAAGGCAGTATATGAGATCAATACCTATACTGTAACCTTCGATGCAGTAGATGGTACTTACACCGGTGAGGCAGAGGTATCCGTGGAATACAATAGCGCAGTGGCAGAGCCTACAGTAGCGCCTACCAAGACGGGTTATACCTTCAAGGAGTGGCAGTTGGACGGTAAGAAGTATGACTTCACTACCAAGGTAACGGCAGACATCACGCTGAAGGCAGTATATGAGATCAATACTTACACAGTAACCTTTGATGCAGACGGTGGTACGATTGACGGTAAGGATGTTGCACCGCAGACGGTAGATTACAACCAGACGGCAACGAACCCTGGTGCACCTGTTAAGGCAGGCTACACCTTCAAGGAGTGGCAGTTAGACGGCAAGCCTTATGACTTCACTACCAAGGTAACGGCAGACATCACGTTGAAGGCAGTATATGAGATCAATACTTACACTGTAACCTTTGATGCAGACGGCGGCACGATTGATGGTAAGGATGTTGCACCGCAGACGGTGTCTTACAACCAGACAGCAACGAACCCAGGTGCACCTGTTAAGGCAGGCTACACCTTCAAGGAGTGGCAGTTAGACGGTAAGCCTTATGACTTCACTACCAAGGTGACAGCAGACATCACACTGAAGGCAGTATACGAGAAGAAAGCGGAGGAACCCATTGATACCAATGACGGTGAAGAGGATGGCAACTTGATTGCTGAATTCTCTTTGAACGAAGAGGACGGTGATATCGTAGAAGAGATCATCGACGAAAACGGTAATGTGCGCTATGAGCATGTATACACCGGCGCGAAGATCACTCCGGCGATCATCGTAAAGAATGGCTCCAAGATTCTGACAGAGAGCGTTGATTACAAAGTGACGTACTCCAACAACCTCAACTCTTCATACACGAAGGGAAAACCTGCTGTGATTACGATTACCGGTAAGGGCAATTACAGCGGCAAGCAGACGTTGGAGTTCTATGTGAGACCGATGAATCTTGCAGAAGGCTATGCAAATGGTGATATTCAGGTCGGTAACACCAGAGTTGTATCCGGCACCAAGGCAGCACCGGTGATCCTTTACAAAGGTATGAAGCTTGGCACCAAGGATTACAGCTTGAGTAATACTGCGAAACTTGTTGCCTCCGAAGAGAGCAATGAGGTGGAGATCAACATCAGTGCAAAGGAAGGCGGCAATTACACCGGTACGATTGAAAATGTTCCGTTCACCATCGTAGCAAAGTCTGAGCTTGTCAAGATTCAGGCAGTGCTTGCGAAGGATGTAAACAAAAAGTTCTACTACGACGGAACGGAGAAGACGCTTACGATCGGTACCGCTGATGAAGCAGGGGATCTGACTGTATATGCAGCAACTGATAAGGCAAAGGCAACCCCGTTGACGCTCGACGAAGACTTTACCATCAGTTATTCTGAAAATGTCAGTGCAGGCACTGTGAAAGTAACCGTTGTGGGTATCGGCGATTATGCAGGAAGCGTTACCAAGAAATTCAAGATTTTAGCGGCCAAGACAGCAACCATTACGGCAGAGCTTGCGGATGAAGACGGTAAGGAGAACGGATTTGCGTTCAAGAAGACCGGCGTAACACCGGAACTCATTGTAACAGCAGTATTTGGCGAGGCTGAGGAGTCTGTAGAGTTGAAACAGGGCAGCGATTATACTGTAAGCTACTCTGCAAATAAGAAAGCCGGACAGGGCAAGTATACTGTATCCTTCAAGGGTAACTTCAAGGGGCATAAGGCTTTGAAGGGCGTATTTACAATCAATGCGGCAGATATCTCTGCAGCAGAGGTTACTGTATACGATATGGCATACAACCCGAAGAAGTCCAAAGCATCGGCATATTTCCAGAAACCTTACGTGGTACTGGATGGCGTGCTGCTTGCGAAGAGCGAGTATAACGTGACCTACAAGGATGCGGAAGGCAATGTGCTTGCTAAAAACGCAGTCCTGAATGTCAATGCGGAGAATCCCAGCGTGAGCATCACTGTGGAAGTTACCGCAAAGAGTAAAAACTATCGCGACAATGCAGATGTGATTGCTTCCGAAACCTATGAAGTATATTACACAGATAAGGCGGAGATTGCCAAGGCAAAGATCACATACATCAGCAAAGTCGGCAAGAACGCAGGTAAGAAGACCACTAAGGTATACTATACCGGCACCGAGATTGTGTTTGATCCTTCGGATGATGATCGGCAGGCAGATATCGTTGTGACGATCGGCAATGTCAAAAAGGGTGGAAAGCAGTACATTGGTCAGGAGGTATATGATAACTTTGATGTGACGTATGTAAACAACGTAAATAAGGGCAAAGCAACCGTGATCGTCACTGTGAAGGAAGGCAGTGACGCAGCAGAGCTTTACACCGGCAGCAGAGTAGGAACCTTCAGCATTGCATCCTCTAACATCAAGGAAACAATGAAGAAAGGATCAGAAATCGCATCCGATCTGCTCAATGCAATTTTTCATTAAGCATTACAGTCAAGTCCCTCGCGGAGTATCCGCGGGGGACTTTTTTATACTATAGAAAATTGCGTCCGTCAGGACGCATCAAATCAGGATTGTATACATAAAATCGGTTTGTAAATCATATTGACATCCACAACATAGTATTGTAATATAAATACACTTAGATAAGTGCATTTCATAGGCGTTTCGCCGAATTTTCCACAAGCAACAAGCAGATATAAGCGGTATATAAATTTCCGCGGGAATTGTGCGTTTTAAATTGATCCAAGGATCCAAAGTAAAAAATAAACAAGGAAGGTGGTTGACGTATGGGAGAAAACATTACATATGATCAGGATACGAAAGAGCAGGGCAAAAGCGGCGTGATGGAGCCGGCGCTGGCGTATCAATATGAGCAGGACGATGGATTGGATAATGGACAGAACTGTGGTCTGGTCAATGTACAGAATCGTGGAAAGGACGGTGCTCAGAACGAGAACAGGAACAAAACAATAGCCGACTATCTGGCGCTACCGGAGGAGCGAAGGGTGGAACTGATGGAAGGCATGTTTTACGATATGGCAAGTCCTACCGCACTGCATCAGAGCATCTCCAATAAGTTGGCTTATCAGCTGCAACATTATATAAGTGGGAATGACGGAAAATGCATGGTATTTGCTGCACCAATGGATGTGCAGTTGTTCGGTGATGAGAAGACGATGCTTCAGCCGGATCTGTTTGTGATGTGTAACAGGGATCAGATTCTACAGACTCGTATATTTCAGGCGCCTGATTTCGTGATTGAGATCGCTTCGCGCAGCAATTGGAGCAGGGATACTGTGCTTAAACTGCGTTTGTACAGAGAGGCCGGCGTTCGTGAATATTGGATCGTATTTCCGGAGGAACAGAAAGTGCAGGTCTATTTATTTGAAAAGCACAACGGGGAGAACAATATAGCGCCGATAGAGTATACGTTCGATGACAAGGTGCCTGTGGGCATATGGAACGGCGGGTGTGAGGTGGACTTTGCAGAGATTTACGAAGAACTAAGGTTTTTGTATGATTCATCGGCACAGGATTTTAATTGATTTGTCAACTTGTTTTGCAGCGAATAATATATTTTTCAGAGTGTAAAGAAAAAATACTTGACACCCATATTCTCTTGTAGTATGATAGCAAAGGCAACAGGGTGAAACTGTGTGCCAATATGGGTGAGAACCATGGAAAAGATTTTTGAACAGGCTCTTTTATATGATTTCTACGGGGAACTGTTGACAGAGCATCAGCAGCGTATTTATGAGGATGTGGTCTACAATGATATGTCGCTGGGCGAGATCGCACAGGAGTGTGGGATCAGCAGACAGGGTGTACATGACCTGATCAAGCGCTGTGACCGGATTTTGCAGGACTACGAGCAGAAGCTGCACCTTGTGGAGCGTTTCACGAAAGCAAAGCAGAAGATTGCCGAGATCGTGGACCTCGCGGATGCGGAGACAAACGCGGATGCAGACACAGAAGCGGAGCATGACGCGGAGGCAGAGAAAGGTGCCCGAGCCACTGATGCAGAGATGAGACAGAAGCGGATGCAGCGGATTCGTAAGCTGGCTGAGCAAATCATGGAAGAGTTGTAGGGGATTTTAAATGGCATTTGAGAGTTTAACAGACAAACTGCAAAATGTATTTAAAAACTTAAGAAGCAAGGGACGATTGACCGAGGAGGACGTCAAGGCTGCGCTGAAGGAAGTCAAGATGGCGCTGTTGGAGGCGGACGTCAACTTCAAGGTCGTGAAGAATTTCGTTAAGACGGTGGAGGAGCGCGCCATCGGTCAGGACGTGATGAACGGGTTGAATCCCGGGCAGATGGTGATCAAGATCGTAAATGAAGAGCTGATCAACCTTATGGGAAGCGAGACGACCGAGATCGCTATGCAGCCCGGCAAGTCGATCACCGTGATCATGATGGCCGGTCTGCAAGGTGCCGGTAAGACCACCGCGACCGCGAAGATTGCAGCCAAGCTCAAGACAAGAGGTAAAAAATCTCTGTTGGTTGCCTGTGATATCTATCGACCGGCGGCTGTGGAGCAGCTGCATGTAAACGGCGGCAAGATTGATGTGGAAGTGTTCGACATGGGCACGGATCACAAACCGGTGGAGATCGCGGCGGAGGCAATCCGCTACGCGGAGAAAAACGGACACAATGTTGTGATCCTGGATACGGCGGGCCGTTTGCATATCGATGAGGATATGATGCGGGAGCTGCAGGAGATCAAAAGCACACTCACGGTGCATCAGACGTTGTTGGTGGTGGATGCCATGACCGGTCAGGATGCAGTGAACGTGGCGAAGGAATTTGATGAAAAGGTGGGCATCGACGGTGTGGTACTGTCCAAGATGGACGGTGACACGAGAGGCGGTGCGGCACTTTCCATAAAGGCTGTGACCGGTAAGCCGATCCTGTTTGTAAGTATGGGGGAGAAGCTGACGGATCTGGACCAGTTCTATCCGGACAGAATGGCAAACCGTATTCTGGGTATGGGCGATGTGCTTTCTCTGATTGAAAAAGCGCAGGAGAGCATTGACATCGACGAGGATAAGAGCCGCGAGATGGCCGGCCGCATGAAGAAGGGAAAGTTTGATTTTGAAGACTATCTCGAGAGCATGAAGCAGATGCGGAACATGGGTGGACTTACGAGCATTCTGGGCATGTTGCCCGGCATGGGGATCAAGGCGGATGAGCTGGAATCCATGATCGATGAGAAGCAGTTAAAGCACATGGAGGCAATTGTGTTGTCCATGACGGTGGAGGAGCGGCGGAATCCGAAGCTTTTAAATCCCCGCAGAAAGCATCGCATTGCCAAAGGCGCCGGCGTGGATATTGCGGTGGTCAACCGCTTTATCAAGCAGTTTGAGCAAAGCCAGAAGCTGATGAAGCAGATGAGCGGTGGTGGAAAGCGAAGCGGCGGCCTCGGCGGCATGTTTGGCGGTATGGGCGGTCTCGGAGGAAAGGGCGGTTTCGGCGGCGGACGGTTTCCGTTTTGACCTGCCTGGGGAATGGCGCCCACATAGAAACAACAAAACAGCCGCATAAAACAGTTCGATATGGATCCGGGCAGTTCCTGATCCTTATCATATAACCTGCAAAGGTACACAAAACAATATTTTATTCAAAGTATGGAGGAAAAAGAAATGGCAGTAAAAATCAGATTAAGAAGAATGGGACAGAAGAAGGCTCCTTTTTATAGAATCATCGTAGCTGATTCCCGTTCCCCCAGAGATGGCAGATTCATCGACGAGATCGGTACCTATGATCCCAACACAGATCCCAGCACGTTCAAGATTGACGAGGAGAAGGCGAAAAAGTGGCTTGCTGATGGCGCACAGCCCACAGAAGTTGTAGGAAAACTGTTCAAGACAGCCGGTATTGAGAAATAATAATCTGATCTTTGGAGGTAGATTATGAAGGAACTGGTAGAAGTAGTTGCAAAGGCACTTGTTGATCATCCGGATGAGGTTGTAGTAACTGAAAAGACGGAAGGCAGAAATATCGTCATTGAATTACACGTGGCTGCTTCTGATATGGGTAAGGTTATCGGGAAGCAGGGGAGAATCGCCAAGGCGATCCGCACTGTGGTAAAAGCGGCATCATCCAAAGACAATACAAGAGTGGACGTGGAAATCGTCTAAGAGAGAGAAATCATTTCAGACAAAGTGAAAAGGCGGGACATGTGACAAAGCGTGTTCCGCCGGTTTTGTATCTGCGGATCGTATTTGTATTGGGGCAGGAGGCAATATGGAAGAAAGGTTTCAGGTAGGTGTAATCACCACCCCGCATGGTGTGCAGGGGGAGGTGAAGGTTTTTCCCACAACGGATGATCCGAGGCGGTTCAAACGGCTGAAGGAGGTCATTCTGGATACGGGAAAGGGAGAACGGACGCTGGAGATCGAGCATGTGAAGTTCTTCAAACAGTTTGTGATTATCAAATTCAAGGAGTTTCATACGCCGGAGGAAGTGGCGGTCTATCGGCAGAAGAGTCTGTATGTCACGCGGGAAAATGCGGTGCGGCTCGGCAAAGACGAATATTTTATTGCCGATCTGATGGGACTTCGCATTTTGAATGAGGACAATCAAGAGATTGGCGTGCTGCGGGAGGTACTGGAGACCGGCGCAAATGACGTCTATATCATTGATCTGAAGGATGGAAGAGAGCTGCTTTTGCCTGCGATCAAGGAATGTGTGCTGCGCGTGGACATAGAGGCGGGGGAAATGCAGATTCATATATTGGATGGGTTGTTGGATGAAATGTAAAGTACTTACCCTGTTCCCGGAGATGGTGCGGGACGGACTCACCACCAGTATTATCGGACGGGCGGTGGAGAACAATTTCATAGAGCTGGAGACGGTGAATATCCGCGATTATACGCAGGATCGTCACGGCAAGGTGGATGATTATACCTATGGGGGCGGAGCCGGCATGTTGATGCAGGCCCAGCCGGTGTATGATGCCTGGAGGGCGGTTGCTGAAGAACGTACATGTTCCGAAGCGAATGATTCCGTATGTTCAGGGGTGAGCAATGGCACAGATCAAGGTTGTCAATTAAAGCGGCCGCGCACGATCTATGTCACGCCGCAGGGGAGGCTTTTCACGCAGGATTACGCGGCGGAACTGGCACAGGAAGAGAAACTGATCTTTCTGTGCGGGCATTACGAGGGCATTGATCAGCGGGTGTTGGACGAGGTGGTCACCGATTATATTTCGATCGGAGACTATGTGCTGACCGGCGGCGAGCTTGCGGCGATGGTGATGATTGACGCGATCGCTAGGCTGGTTCCCGGCGTGCTGCACAATGAGGAATCCGCGGAGACGGAAAGTTTTCACCGGCATCTTCTGGAATATCCGCAGTATTCTCGGCCGGAAGAGTGGATGGGAAAGCGTGTGCCCGAGGTGTTGCTGTCGGGAGACCACAGGAAGATCGCTGCATGGAGGCTGGAGCGCTCTGTGGAGCTGACCAGAGACAGACGGCCGGAGCTCTACGCGCGGTTTGCGGAGCAGGAACATCTGATCAGGAAAATGACCAAAAACAAGCGGGTGTGCATCCATATGATGGAAAGTCTGCACAGGGGACTTGGTGAGATCCTATATGCGGATGAAAACACAGTGTGCATCTATGACCGACATTGTAAGCTGGGGATGCTGCATGCGTTCACGGCGGATGAGGCATCCATGCAGCAAGCACTCACTGCGCTTTCAGACGCGGCATTACAGCAAGCGTCTGGACGAACCGGAATATCTGCGGCTGAACGTGTCAGAGGCACCATGTGTTCGATCATCTGCACGGATCAGGTTTGGCTGGATCAGATCCGGCGCGAGGCGGAGACACTGCACCTGATCTGCGAAGCGCCGGTACAATACCGGCAGGCATGCTATACGCAAAACAATCCCTTGCGGGTGCGTCACAAGGACATCAGACCGTTGACGGAAGAACACCACGCATGGGTGATTGCCCACGGAACGGGGGAGCGCCCGGCATATCTTGCTGAACGTCTGGCGTCCGGCGCATTGTATGGCGCGTTCCTGGAGGAGCGTCCGGTGGGGATGGCCGGTTGGCACACAGACGGAAGTCTGGGTTTTCTCTATGTGGAGGAGGCGTTTCGGCGCCGGCGGATCGGGGCTTCGCTGGAGGCATTTTGTATCAACAGACAGCTGGAGGCAGGATATGTGCCGTACATGCGTGTCCCGGCGACGGATGAGCCGATGATCCGCATGCAGGAACAATTGGGACTGTATCTGTCGGAACCGGGCGTGTGGCTATTTGAGAGCGACTATGATACTTGCGCGGCGGATGAAACTACTGTATAATTTTACTGTACCAAAGAACGGGAACCTCCCGATAAAACAGGAGAGAAAGCTATGTTTACAAATTCATTATGGGCACTGTTGCCGGCAATCATTGCCATTTTGCTTGCACTGATCACAAAGGAGGTATATTCTTCCCTGATGATCGGAATTATCGCGGGTGGTCTGCTCTATGCGGAATTTCACCCTGTCGTGGCGATGAACCACATTTTTGTGGACGGGATGATCGGCCAGATCGCTGATCCATGGAATGTCGGTATTTTAATCTTCCTAGTCGTTCTGGGCAGCGTGGTTATGCTGATGAATCGCGCCGGGGGATCTGCTGCATTTGGTCGATGGGCATCGACACATGTGAAGACGCGTGTAGGGGCACAGCTTGCGACGATTGCACTGGGCGTATTGATCTTTATTGACGATTATTTCAACTGTTTGACGGTTGGCTCTGTGATGCGGCCGGTGACAGACAAGCACCGGATTTCCAGAGAGAAACTGGCTTATCTGATTGATGCGACGGCTGCGCCGGTATGTATCATTGCGCCGATTTCTTCCTGGGCTGCGGCAGTGACCGGTTTTGTGGACGGCGCAAACGGCCTTACGCTGTTTATCCGCGCCATTCCGTATAATCTGTATGCGTTTCTGACCATTGCGATGATGCTGGTGCTGGCGGTGGGGAAATTTGATTACGGCCCGATGAAGAAGGCGGAAGCGGAACATTTTGCCGGGAAAGTGCCGGATCCCACCATGCGGGAGGCGAGCATCACCGGTTCAGAGGATCAGCCGAACCCGCCGGTCTCCGAAAAGGGCAGAGTGATTCACCTGGTATTGCCGATCATCTCCCTGATCGTGTGCTGTGTGCTGGGGATGATCTACACGGGCGGCTTTTTCGAGGGCGAGACCTTTGTGGACGCGTTTGCCAACGCGGATGCCTCCACTGGCTTGGTATTCGGCTCCATGGTGGCGCTGTTGATCACGATCATTTTCTATCTGGCGACGAAGGTGTTGGATTTTAAGGAATGTATGAACGCGATCCCGGAGGGCTTTAAGAGTATGGTGCCGGCGATTCTGATTCTTGTGCTGGCGTGGACCTTGAAGGGCATGACAGATTCCCTCGGCGCAGCGGAATATGTTGCCGGTCTTGTGGAATCCGTAGCTGGAAACGGCGTGGTCCTGGCGTTTCTGCCCGCATTTGTCTTTTTGATCGGTGCATTTCTGGCTTTTGCAACGGGCACGTCCTGGGGAACCTTCGGTCTGTTGATCCCGATTGTGGTGAATGCGTTCCATGGCGATGTACAGAACGAAATGATGATCATTGCGATTTCGGCCTGCATGGCGGGAGCTGTGTGCGGAGATCACTGCTCGCCCATCTCGGATACGACGATCATGGCGTCTGCAGGCGCACAATGTGAGCATATCCGCCACGTGTCCACGCAGCTGCCGTATGCGCTTTCCGTGGCAGCGGTTTCATTTGTGGGTTATATTGTGGCCGGATTTGTCAAGACATGGCTTGTGGCGCTGCCTGTCGGACTGGCCCTGATGGTTGCGGTACTGTTGGCTATCCGTTTCTTTGACGGATCCCCCAAGCAGGTACAGAAGGAAAATGCAAAATAATGCTTGCAAGTTCCGACAGGTTATGTTAATATATGACTTGTTGTGAAAACGAGATGGTCCTCTGTTACGGATGTACAGAATTTGTACGGTGTATTAAGAACATCCATTTTATGAAGGAGGCTCAATATGAGTGATATTATCAAAGAGATCGAAGCAGAACAGTTAAAAGAGCAGGTGGATGATTTCCGCGTTGGGGATACCGTGAAGGTTTACGGTAAGATCAAAGAGGGAAACCGCGAGAGAATCCAGGTATTTGAGGGCGTTGTCCTGAAGAGACAGGGCGGCAGCAACAGAGAGACCTTCACCGTTAGAAAGACTTCCAACGGGATCGGCGTAGAGAAGACTTGGCCCTTGCATTCTCCGAACGTAGAGAAGATCGAGGTTGTGAGACGCGGTAAAGTAAGACGTGCGAAATTGAACTATCTGAGAGACCGTGTCGGCAAGAAGGCTAAGGTAAAAGAGCTGGTTAAATAATGCAAAAGGAAAAGAGGGCGATTGCAGAAAGCAGTTGCCCTTTTCTATTTCCGGTGACTGTGGTATAATACCTAAGTAATCGTTCTGATGGCGCATGGAGGTTGACGCGATGGCGCGGCACAAAGGATTGAGCTTTTACAGAAGAAAAAAGAAGATCAGCTCAGCACTGCTGCGGGAGATATTCAGCTGGATGTTCGGCAGTGTCGTGGCTGTGTTTATCGCCGTAGTGTTGGTGTATTTCTTCGGCATGACCACGTATGTGGTCGGTACGTCCATGGATCCGGCGCTGCGTAACGGACAGAAGGTGTTGATCGACCGGTTTGCCTATGTGTTGTCCAATCCGCATGCGGGGGATGTCATTGCCTTTTGGCCCAACGGCAATAAGAAGTCGCATCACTATGTGAAGCGGGTCGTGGCAGGCCCCGGAGATGAGGTGCTCATTGAGAACGGGATCCTGTATGTCAACGGCGAAAAGAGCCCGTTTGAGGACGAGCGGATCCTGGACGGCGGCATTGCTGTCAATCCGCTGGTGATGGGCAAGGGCGAGTATTTTTGTATTGGCGACAATGTCAACAACAGTGAGGACAGTCGTTCCGCGAATATCGGGGCGGTGAAGGACGCCGATATCATCGGTAAAATATGGTTCCGCTATGCCTCTGGCAATACGCAGGCGGGCTTTGTGAAATAAATGGAGTGTTGGTATGAATTATCAGTGGTATCCCGGTCATATGACCAAAGCGGTTCGTATGATGCAGGAAAACATCAAATTGGACGATCTGCTCATTGAGCTGGTCGACGCGCGGATTCCGTTCAGCAGCCGGAATCCGGATATTCAGGAGCTTGGGAGCAATAAGTCCCGTATTGTTTTGCTGAATAAGTCCGATTTGGCGGATCCGGCGCAAAATGCGCTTTGGATGCGGTATTTTGAGGAGCAGGGAGCGCATGCGCTGGAGGTGAATTCCAAATCCGGCGCGGGAATCAAGCGTGTAGGCGGGCTGGTGCAGGAAGCCTGCAAGGAGAAGATCGAGCGGGACAGAAAGCGCGGGATCGTAAACCGGCCGATTCGGGCGATGGTGGTGGGGATTCCCAATGTGGGCAAGTCCACCTTTATCAATTCGTTTGCGGGCAAGGCGTGTACGAAGACGGGCAACAAGCCGGGCGTAACCAAGGGAAAACAATGGATCCGGCTGAACAAAAATCTTGAATTATTGGATACGCCGGGGATTCTGTGGCCCAAATTTGAGGATCAGGACGTGGGGATGCGACTTGCGTTTATCGGGTCGATGAATGATGAGATCATTCAGGAGGAAGAGTTGGCGTGGGATCTGATTCGTGAGATACAGACACTGTACCCGACGGCGCTCACAGAACGGTATGCGCTGCCGGAGAATGCCATATCCGCCGCGCCGGACACACAGGAGGCTGCGCAGATTTTGGAGCAGATTGCCGTGCAGCGCAAATGTTTCGGCAAAGGAGAAACGCCGGACACCGGTCGTGCGGCCCAGCTTTTGATCGATGACTTCCGGAGCGGACGTCTGGGGCGTATGACGCTGGAGAGGAGATAAACGGGGATGAAAGAAAAGATATTGAAGGAGCTTTTGAGCACAGGCTTGTATCTGTTGGGCGTATTGGTGCTCACCTGGCTGTTGATCACTTATGTGATTCAGCGGACGGAGGTGGATGGTTCTTCCATGGAGCCGACGCTGTCGAGCGGAGACAATCTCTTTGTGGACAAGATCTCGTACCGGTTCCATGATCCGGAGCGTTTTGACATTATTGTATTCCCGTTCCAGTATCAGGAAAACACGTATTATATCAAGCGCATCATCGGTATGCCCGGGGAGACGGTGCAGATCACGCCCGATGGCAGCATCTATATAGACGGGGAGAGATTACAGGAATCCTACGGCAAGGAAGTGATCCGCGAAGACCATATCGGCAGGGCTTCTGAGCCGATCACGCTCGGAGAAAACGAGTATTTTGTGATGGGGGATAACCGCAACAACAGCAGTGACAGCAGAACGACAGCTGTGGGAAATATTCAGCGGGAAGACATCATCGGCAGAGCCTGGGTGCGCATCTGGCCGTTGTCGGAGTTCGGCGTTTTAAAACATCAATAGACGGGGAAGCCCGCGGACTGGAGGATCTATGGCGGCAGGAATCGGTGAGATCAAATTACAATTGCAGGCAGCTTGCGAGGATGAGCTGCCTGCCTTTATAGCGGCCCATGCGGCGGATGAGCGGGCCGGCGTGGTGAAGCTGGTGGAGAGTGCGCGCAAGCGTCTGGCGGCGCTCGAGAAGGAGCGCGCGCGGATTGAGGCGCTGAAGCGGTACGAGCGGGAATATGACGCGTACAGCCTGATCTGCGGCATAGATGAGGTGGGCAGAGGACCGCTTGCGGGGCCTGTGGTCGCCGGCGCGGTGATTTTGCCCAAAGATTGTACGATTCTATATATAAACGATTCGAAGCAGGTATCCGAAAAAAAGAGAGAGGAGCTCTACGATATTATCCGGGAGCAGGCGGTGGCGTATGCGGTCGGCTATGCTTCCCCGGAGCGGATCGATGAGATCAATATTTTGCAGGCGACCTATGAGGCGATGCGGGAAGCAATCGCAAAGTTATCGCCCGTGCCGGATCTGCTGCTGAATGACGCGGTGACCATACCGAATGTATCCATTCGTCAGGTGCCCATCATCAAAGGGGATTCCAAGAGTATCTCCATCGGGGGAGCCAGTATTCTGGCCATGGTTACGAGGGATCGCCTGATGGTGGAATATGATCAGGTATTTCCGGAATATGATTTTGCGGGCAACAAGGGGTATGGCAGCGCGGCGCATATCGCGGCCTTGCGGAAATACGGACCGACGCCGATTCATCGCAGGAGCTTTATCAAGAATTTTGTGGGAGATATGCTATGATATTGACGGATCTTTTCTCCGGCGGACAATTGAAAAATACGGCGACGCAGCGCACTGATACGCAGCCGGTGACCAACAGATCCGGGGATACCGCTGCCATGAACCGACAGATGCAGGCGCTCAAGCCGGGGCAGACCTTGCAGGGCGAGGTGGTTTCCAAGGATGGAAATCAGGTGCAGATCAAGCTGGCGGATGATTTTGTCGTGGAGGCCCGTGTGGATCAGGACATGAATCTGCAGGTGGGTAAAAATATGACCTTCGAGGTGCGGGGAAACGGACAGAGTCTGACGCTCAGCCCGCTGTTTGCCAACACAGCGACGCAGGCCAACGCGCTGAAAGCGCTGGATATGGCGTCGCTGCCGGTCAATCAAAATACGGTTTCGATGACGGGATTGATGATGAACGCGGGATTGTCCATTGACCGGAGTTCTCTGCAGCAAATGTTTCGTGAGATCAATGCATTTCCGAATGCCAATATCTCTGACGTGGTGGATCTGCATAAGCTTGGTATGGCGGTGAACGAGGAGAATCTGACGCAGATCAGTTCCTATAAAAATCTGACCCACCAGCTGGTGGAGGGGATGCACACGGTGCTGGAGGCGCTGCCGGAAGGCATGGAGCAAATGATTTCGGAGGGCAATGTGGAGGGTGCGGCCCGTATGTTTCAGGATATGCTGGATATGCTCGGAGAACTGCCGGAGGAGACGGCGGTTGTCGGAGAGCAGACCGGCGAGGCGCAGGAAGCAGGCGCCGAGACGCTTGCCGCAGAGAACGGTGCTGCGCAGGAGGCCGCCGGTGCCAAAATGGCCGGCATCACGGAGGGTGAGCTGCCGGTGCCGCAGACGCAGATCGCAGAGGCGCTGCAGGAGGCGGAGAACGGTATGCTGCCGCCGACGATGGATGCCAATACAGCGGATACGGTGTTGGAACTGCTTCAAAATGCGGGTGGGGACGATACAGCGTACAAGGCGCTTGCGGAGCAATTTTCGCAGGCAGTGGAGAACGGCTCGGCCCAGGACGTGGCACAGGCGATGAAGGATGTGCTGTCACAGGGCATACAGGATAAGAACCAGCCGCTGTTGGAGGCGTTGTTGCACAATAAAGGCGCGCAGAAGTTTCTGGCAGACGGTATGTCGAAGCTGTGGTCGATCGAGCCGAAGGATGTGGCGGATCCGGGGAAGGTGGAGGAGCTCTATGCCCGTCTGAACAGGCAGTTGAATCACCTGAGCAAGACACTGGAGGAGAGCGGACAGACGCAGTCCAAGGCATTCCAGGCGGTGCATCAAATGAACCAGAATATTGATTTTCTGAACCAGCTCAACCAGGCGTACACCTATGTGCAGTTGCCGCTGCACCTGCAGCAGGGGGACGCCCACGGGGATCTGTATGTCTATACGAACAAGCGCAATCTGGCGGCAAAGGACGGGCAGATCAGCGCGCTGCTGCATCTGGATATGGAGCATCTGGGACCGGTGGATGTCTATGTTGCCATGCAGGCGGAGAAGGTAAGCACGCGGTTTTATGTGCAGGATGACGAGATGCTGGATTTCTTGGAGGCGCATATGGATCTGTTGACGAGTCGCCTGGAGAAATGAGGGTATGACTGCAGCTTTGCCATGCAGGTGCGCGACGGGAAGGAGCCGCCTGCCAGCGGCATGAAGGGTCTGATGCAGGAAGAGCAGGGAAAGGTCATTGCCCAGTATGCGTTTGATGTGCGCGCGTAGGCACAGGTGATGCGCAGGAGGTGCAACGCCCGCACTGCAGATGTGAGGTGACAGGATGGCGGAAGCAAATAAAAACAAGGTCAAGCAGGCGATCGCGCTGGAATACAATCCGGCGGAGGACGCCCCGAAGGTCATCGCCAGCGGCAAGGGCGTGCTGGCGGAAAAAATTATCCAGAAGGCGCAGGAAAGCGATGTGCCGATTCATCGGGATGACAAGCTGGCGGACACGCTCTCAAGATTGGAGATCGGAGATATGATCCCGCCGGAACTCTACGAGGTGGTGGCAGAGATCCTGATCTTCGTGGATTCCATGGACAAGCTGAAGCATAAGGTAAATCAGTAAGGAGATCGGATTGAATACCAGAAAGATCGGAGCGAACAAGGAGGCAGTGGCCGCGCAGTACCTTGCGGCGCAGGGCATGCAGATTTTGGAACAGAATTTCTACACGAGACAGGGGGAGATCGACATCATCGGACGGCATGGGGCGTATCTTGTCTTCGTGGAGGTAAAATACCGCGCGGACGCGCAGCACGGAGATGCGGCGGAGGCCGTGGATTACCGAAAACAATGCCGGATCTGCAAAGCGGCGGACTATTATCGATACAGACAGCATATCGGAGACCAGGCGGCGGTGCGCTATGATGTGCTGGCCATCCAGGGGGAGGAGATCCGGTGGATACAGAACGCCTTTCCCCATCGGTTCACAAGGGGAATGCGGCAGAAATAAAGGACAGGTCAGGAGAGACAGATGCAGACAGTCGTACGCAGCAATGAGACGAAGGTGCCGGTGCAAAAGCAGGCGGGCACGATGGAATATTTGACGTTTCCGGCGCTGGAGGAAACGGGGGTGGTAAGGCATCTTTTTACGACCCGTACCGGTGGCGTCAGCACGGGGGATTGCGCCGCCATGAATGTGAGCTTTACCAGAGGTGACGATCCGGCGGCAGTCAGCGAGAATTACCGGCGGATCTGCGCGATACTGGAGGCGGATCCGGCGGATGTGGTGGTGTCGGTGCAGACGCATACGACGAACATTCGGCATGTGACGGCGCAGGATCGGGGAAAAGGGCTTTTGCAGCCGCAGGATTATACAGATGTGGACGGGCTGATCACAGAGGTGCCCGGGATTGTGCTGGTGTGTATGTTCGCGGACTGTGTGCCGTTATATTTTGTGGATCCTGTGAAACGGGTCATCGGACTGGCTCATTCCGGCTGGAAGGGAACGCTTCATCGCATGGGCGCACATATGGTGCAGGCGATGCGCGATACCTTTGGCAGTGATCCAGCGGATCTGGTGGCGGCGATCGGGCCGTCGATCTGCCGCGACTGCTATGAGGTGAGCGAGGACGTGGCCACGGGATTTGCGGAGCAGTTCGACGGAACGGATGTGGTGACGGAGGGGCGCATCCCCGGGAAGTATCAGCTGGATCTGTGGCTGGCGAACCGTCTGATCCTGGAGCAGGCAGGAATCCTGCGGGCACAGATCAGCGTGACGGATATCTGTACCTGTCACAATCCGGCGTATTTGTTTTCCCACCGCGCAAGCAATGGGAAACGGGGGAATCTGGGGGCTTTTTTGATGTTGGAGAAGGAGAAAAATTGACTATGGCGAATATTTTGGTGTGTGATGATGACAGAGAGATCGTGGATGCGATCGAGATTTATTTAAGTCAGGACGGGTATCATATTTTCAAGGCCTACGACGGAGAACAGGCGATTGAGTTGCTCAAGGAGCAGACGATCCACCTGTTGATCATGGATATCATGATGCCGAAGCTGGACGGGATACGGGCGACGCTAAAGATCCGTGAGTACAGCAGTATCCCCATTATCCTGTTGTCCGCCAAATCAGAGGATACGGACAAGATTCTGGGCTTAAACATCGGCGCTGACGATTATATTACCAAGCCCTTTAATCCGCTGGAGCTGGTGGCCAGAGTGAAGTCCAATCTGCGCCGGTACACCTCGCTGGGCAGCATAGACGGGGGTGGCAAGGCGGTCTATCAGGTGGGCGGCCTGGTGGTCAATGACGAGAATAAGCAGGTGTTCGTGGATGACGAGCCGGTGAAGCTGACGCCCATCGAATACAATATTTTACTGTTGTTGATCAAAAACCAGGGAAAGGTGTTTTCCATCAATGAGATTTACGAAAGCATCTGGAACGAAAACGCGATCGGCGCGGACAATACCGTGGCGGTACACATCCGGCATATCCGTGAAAAAATCGAGATCAATCCGAAAGAGCCCCGCTATCTGAAAGTGGTATGGGGCGTTGGGTATAAAATAGACAAGCAATAGGAGCGTGTATGAAAAAAAATCTTTTGAGACGTCTGGGGCTCGGCGCATTGCAGCACGTGATTGCCATGGGCATTTTGGTGAGTCTCGCGACGATTTTGTTTCATTCTTATCTGACGGTACAGACGATGGACGGCCCGACCACATATGCATTGGCACCGTTGGAGACGGAACCGGAGTTTGAGGACAGCAAGCTGTTTCGGGATATTTTTCAGACCGGCACAGCGGATATCACAAGGCTGGTCGTGATCAAGGAGCAGCTGGAGACGGGCGGCCAGTTTGATCCCTCCAAGCTGATCGATGTGACGGAATATGCGAACCGGAAGGGTGCGGGCAACAATTGTCCGGTCACGGTCGTCTATGAGCTGGAGGATCTGATCAAATGGGGAAAATATGGCGTGGAATATACCAGCCGCGCCATGAGTATGTCTGATTTTGTCAATTATTTCGGTCCGGCGACCTCGCCGGATAATTTTGCGTTGGATGCAAACGGCGCATTGTATTTTGCGGGATTTTATGACGAGGAATTTGCACCTGCGGTGAAACGGTATTACAGCAAAGGCGCGATATCGGACGAAAGCCTGACGGCGGAATCGCAGGCGGAGCAGGAGGAACGGCTGCAGGCGGTAAAACAGGCCATGAGCAGCTATACAGAGGCACAGCTTGAGGATATGGCGTTCTCCTACATTTTGGGCGCGATACCGGCTAACTCTGTGGAGGTATCCCGGGAGGACGACGGCACGCTCACGGTGTATTTTTCCATGATCAATGGCAGATATGAGACCGTGGACAGAGAGAAGCGGGTGGCGGCGTATGCGGGGAACTGGATTGAATATATGCAGCTGCAGAGCAATATTGCGGAGGCGGTGAACGGACTGTCCGCCAGCTATATCCTGTATCAAAACTGCAACACCCTGTATCAGACCAACAGCAATCTGAAGTATGTGGTGCGCGTTGTGACGGATGACGGCGTGATGCGCAGCTATACCAATCAGGAGGAGATTGGCTCGCTCTCGGATGAGGCGATCACAGATTATTATGCCGAGTACCGACGATATCTGATCTATTATCCGGACAGCCTGGAATTCAGCGGCAATACCGGTCTGACGGAGACGGATATTCATGGTTATCTGAATGAATACGACTATGCCTACCCGGAGAAAACGCATATCTGGATCGGCGTGGACACGACCTATGAGGTGACGGGAGACGCGTTTTACAGCGCGCATGTGTTGTTTGAAAAGATTGTGCCGCGCATCAAATTCATTGTGGTGATTCTGGCTCTGCTCATCGCGTTCTGGCTGTTGATCACGACCTATCTGACGGTGACGGACGGCGTGGCAATCGACAGCGAGGGCAATCAGACCTATTATTTAAATGCGTTTGACCGGATCTGGACGGAACTTTTGGCACTGGGGTTTGTGGGGTTCTGGCTGGGTGCCAATTATGGTGCGGGCTATCTGCAGACGATTCTGAATACGGTGTATGAGCACCATTCGCTGAGAACCCTCGGCGTGACCGGTGCGCAGACCTATGAGTACGCGGCCTTCGCCTTGTACGGCGGAGCGGTCAGCTTCTGTTTTTGCGTACTTTGGTATAGTCTGGTGCGGCGGATCAAGCAGGCGAGTTTGTGGCGTGACAGCATGCTGCACTGGATTCTGATTATGCTGGAGCGGGGACTGCAGTTTGTCCTTTCCCACCAGAATGTGGCGGTGAGCACGCTGCTTCCCTACAATGTGTTTTTGGTGCTGAATCTGGCCGGTGTACTTGGCTGTGTGAGGCTGTGGAAGGAACAGCGTATCTGGGCGGCGGCGATCATCGCGGGACTTGTGATTCTGGATGGGGTGATCGGTGTGTTTTTGTTTAAAGCAAACGGGGAACGCATGGATATCTTCAACGCCATCAAGCGAATCCGGGACGGCTAGGTGGAATTTAAGCTCGAAGTGGAGCAGCTGCATGGCAACAGCAGAGAGATGGCGGACGCGGTGAACAATATCGGCGAGGGTATCCGCAAAGCGGTGAGCACCAGCATGAAGGATGAGCAGATGAAGACGGATCTGATCACCAATGTGTCGCATGACATCAAAACGCCGCTGACATCGATCATCAGCTATGTGGATCTGTTGAAACGGCTGGATATCCAGGAGGAGCCGGCGAAGGGCTATATTGCGGTGCTGGACAGCAAGTCCCAGCGTCTGAAGCAGCTGACGGATGATCTGGTGGAGGCCTCCAAGCTTTCTTCGGGCAATATCGAGTTCCACATGGAGCAGTTGAATCTGACAGAGCTGGTGAATCAGGCGATCGGCGAGCTCTCCGAGCGCATGGAGGAAAAAGGTCTGCAGATCATTTTTGACAGCGGCAATGCATCGGCGTTTATCTATGCAGACAGTCGGCGTATGTGGCGTGTGATGGAGAATTTGTTTAACAATGTCTACAAATATGCCATGGAAGGAACGCGGGTCTACATCGATCTGGCAATGCGGACGGATACCGCGGGAGAGATGGTGGAGCTATCGATCAAGAATATATCGGAGCGGCAAATGAACATCAAGGCGGATGACCTGACAGAGCGCTTTATCCGCGGAGATTCCTCCCGCACGACCGAGGGCAGCGGTCTGGGCCTGTATATCACCAAGAACCTGGTGGAGGCGCAAAATGGTGTCTTTGACATTCAATTAGACGGCGATCTGTTCAAGGCGGTGATTCTGTTCCCGAAATACGTCGAAAAGCCCGGGATACAGGCTGCAGAGCCATCGGAGTCATAAAAAATATGCGGTACGCGAAAAATACATTGACGCACTTATTTGTAGAGTGATAAAATAATGGATAGTGTAAAAAAATAAAATGATCTGGAGGTAGCAAAATGCCCAAGAGAACGGATATTCATAAGGTCTTAATCATCGGATCGGGACCGATCATCATCGGACTGGCATGTGAATTTGACTATTCCGGCACCCAGGCGTGTAAAGCGCTCAGAAAGCTGGGATATGAGATTGTTTTGGTGAATTCCAATCCTGCGACAATCATGACGGATCCGGAGACGGCGGATTATACATACATCGAACCTTTGAATGTGGAGAGACTTGAGGCGATCATTGCCAAAGAACGTCCGGATGCGCTGCTTCCGAATCTGGGAGGACAGTCGGGTTTAAATCTGTGTTCCGAATTGTACAAGGCCGGCGTGCTTGACAAATACGGCGTCAAGGTGATCGGCGTGCAGGTGGACGCGATTGAGCGCGGCGAGGACAGAATCGAGTTCAAAAAGACGATGAACAGTCTGGGCATTGAAATGGCGCGCTCAGAGGTGGCGTATTCTGTGGAAGAGGCGCTTGGTATCGCAGACAAGCTGGGGTATCCGGTAGTGCTGCGTCCCGCATATACCATGGGTGGTGCCGGCGGCGGTCTTGTCTACAATAAAGACGAGCTGTCCACAGTCTGCGCGAGAGGCTTGCAGGCATCGCTGGTGGGACAGGTTCTGGTGGAGGAGTCGATTCTCGGCTGGGAAGAGTTGGAACTTGAGGTGGTGCGTGATGCGGACGGCAGCATGATCACCGTATGCTTTATTGAAAATATTGATCCGCTGGGCGTACATACAGGAGATTCCTTCTGCTCGGCGCCGATGCTGACGATCTCTGAGGACGTGCAGAAGAGACTGCAGGAGCAGGCGTACAAGATCGTGGACTCCGTGCAGGTGATCGGCGGTACGAATGTACAGTTTGCGCATGATCCCGTGACGGACAGAATCATTGTCATCGAGATCAATCCGAGAACATCCCGTTCCTCGGCATTGGCATCGAAGGCGACCGGTTTTCCGATTGCACTGGTGTCCGCAATGCTGGCGACCGGTCTGACATTGAAGGATATCCCCTGCGGCAAGTACGGCACGTTGGACAAGTATGTTCCGGACGGCGACTATGTGGTAATCAAGTTCGCCCGGTGGGCGTTTGAGAAATTCAAGGGCGTGGAGGATAAGCTCGGCACGCAGATGCGCGCAGTAGGCGAGGTCATGAGCATCGGTAAGAATTTTAAGGAGGCCTTCCAGAAGGCGGTTCGTTCCCTGGAGACCGGCAGATACGGACTCGGTCATGCCAAGGATTTTGCAACGCTTGACAAGGAGGATCTGCTTCGGCGGATTGCAACGCCCAGCTCAGAGCGTTATTTCCTGATCTATGAGGCCCTCAGAAAGGGTGCGACACCCGATGAGATTTTCCAGCTCACCAAGATCAAGCATTACTTTTTAGAGCAGATGCAGGAGCTCGTGGAGGAGGAAGAGGCGCTCATGCAGAAGAAGGGCGTGCTCCCTGCAGATGCGGATCTGATCAAAGCGAAGAAGGACGGATTTTCCGACAGATATCTGAGCCAGATCCTGCAAGTGTCTGAGGACGATATCCGCAACAGACGGATTGCACTCGGCGTGGAGGAGGCTTGGGAAGGTGTGCATGTATCCGGCACGGAGAACAGTGCATACTATTACTCCACTTACAATGCAGAGGATAAGAATCCGGTCAATACCGACAAAAAGAAGATCATGATCTTAGGCGGCGGCCCAAACCGTATCGGTCAGGGCATCGAGTTTGACTATTGCTGTGTACATGCGGCGATGGCGCTCAAGAAGCTGGGCTTTGAGACCATTATTGTCAACTGTAATCCTGAGACGGTATCGACGGATTATGATACATCGGACAAACTATACTTTGAACCGCTGACGCTGGAGGATGTGCTCAGCATCTACAAAAAAGAGAAGCCGCTCGGCGTGATCGCACAGTTCGGTGGGCAGACGCCGCTCAATCTGGCTGCGGCCCTGAAGGCAAACGGCGTGAACATCCTCGGCACCTCACCTGAGGTGATTGATCTCGCGGAGGACAGAGATCTGTTCCGCGAAATGATGGAGAAATTGGAGATTCCCATGCCGGAGTCCGGTATGGCGACGACGGTTTCCGAGGCGATCGGCATCGCGAACCAGATCGGTTATCCGGTGATGGTGCGGCCTTCCTACGTGCTTGGTGGCAGGGGCATGGAAGTGGTTTACGACGACGCTGCCATGACAGAGTATATGAATGCGGCGGTGGGTGTGACACCGGATCGCCCGATTTTGATCGATCGTTTCCTGAATCATGCGCTGGAGTGTGAGGCGGATGCGATTGCAGACGGAACCCACGCGTTTGTACCCGCAGTGATGGAGCACATCGAGCTGGCAGGCGTGCACTCGGGAGATTCCGCATGTATTATTCCCTCGCTGCATATCAGTGCGGAGAATGTACAGACCATCAAAGAATACACACGCAAGATTGCGGAGGAGATGCATGTCAAGGGTCTGATGAACATGCAGTACGCGATCGAGAACGGCAAGGTGTTCGTGCTGGAGGCCAACCCGCGCGCATCCCGTACGGTGCCGCTGGTGTCAAAGGTGTGCAACATCCGCATGGTGCCGCTGGCGACAGACATCATTACGTCCGAGTTGACCGGCAGACCTTCGCCCCTGGCAGGACTCAAGGAGCAGCACATTCCGTATTACGGCGTAAAAGAAGCGGCGTTCCCGTTCAATATGTTCCCGGAGGTGGATCCGGTGCTGGGACCGGAGATGCGTTCCACCGGAGAAGTGCTGGGATTGTCCAAGTCCTATGGCGAGGCATTCTACAAGGCACAGGAGGCGATTCAGTCGAAGCTTCCGTTAGAAGGTACGGTATTGATCTCTGTGAACAACAAGGACAAAGAGGAAATGATCCCCATCGCGAAGAGTCTGTCGGAGGACGGTTTCAAGATTGTAGCGACTTCCGGTAACCACGAGGCGCTGGAGAAGGCAGGCGTACCGTCGACCTCCGTCAAGAAGATGTATGAGGGCAGACCCAATGTATATGATCTGATCACCAACGGAGAGGTGCAGCTGGTCATCAATTCACCGGTGGGCAAAGTGGAGGCCGTGTACAATGACAGCTACCTCAGAAAGGCAGCGATCAAGGCGAAGGTTCCCTATATTACGACGGTGGCGGCAGCGCGCGCGACCGCGGAGGGGATCCATTACATCAAGACGCATACCGAGGAAGAGGTGAAATCCTTGCAGGAACTGCATGCACAGATCAGCTAGGATGTATGGGGCTGGTTGTGAAAGAAAGAGATGCAGGTAAGGCATTGGAAATAAGTACTATAGATATGGTGTTGATGACTGCCATCAGATGTAGGTCTGGTGGCAGTTTTTTTGCAGTTATTTTTCTTGCTAGGGGTTAGTATATAATTTTCTATTGACAAATCTCAAATAGCATAATAAAATAAGTTTATCTAAATTCTAAGTGCAATCAGGCGTTTCGCCATTTTTCACCGATGAATGATATGTTATACGACAAAGCCATTTATATGATGGAGACAGGAGGTTATCGATTGGCAAGAAAGAAACAAAAAACAGAAGGGCAACCTGAACAAATCAGTAATGTGAAGGATGTCACAGAGAATACTCTGGAGGCGGAAAATGACGTTTTCGCGGATATTATGAATGTCCTGCTGTTTGGCGGGCGACAGGAGGTGACAGAGAATGAGTTGAAGCATGTGCAGGAAGTGTTTCAGCTGATGTCCGCACTGACAGGAGATCGTCGATTTGAGGAGACATATCAACAAACGCAGGAGAAAGGAGCTAAGGTTGGTAATATGTGTGAGGTATTGGATAAGATTGAAAACAGAGGTGTGCAGAAGGGACTTCAGCAAGGAAGAGAGCAAAAAACGATTGCGTTGATTAGAAAGAAAATTCTGAAAAATAAGTCCATTTCAGAGATTGCGGATGCACTGGAAGAGACAGAAGAGGACATTCGCAAAATCTATGACGTTATTCAAGAGATGGGACTGGATACGCCGGACGAAGACATTTATGACAGACTACACACATAGAAGCTGTGAAAAAGGGGAAAATATAACGGATCAAGATAATAGAAAGTTTTTCTTGATAACTTAGTACTTTAGAGCAAAATTTGAGATATCGAAGACACTATAAAGACGCAGCCGCCTGCTACCATGAGATAGTGGGCGGCTGTCTCTGCCTTGTCAATTTAAGAAAAACACTTATTCGAAATCCACATCCATCTGTTTGCGGCTGTTGTACGCCTCCAGAATGCTCTGCATCTTCTCTGTTGTGGCAAGTACATTGGACAGGGACACATCGTGATTCATGAAGTCAATGATCGACGCGATGAATTTGCTCATATCTGCCTCGATGAAATACGGTCTGGAGTGGAGCTCGGGCGGCAGGTAGGTCAGATCCGTCGTGACTACTTTGTCAAAATTACCGCGCTCATATGCTGCGTCAAAAGCGGCCAGACCGTCCGTGAACAGACCGAACGTACAGCAGATAAAAACTCTGCGAGCGTTCATTTTTTTCAACTGCTTGGCGGTGTCCAACATACTGCCCCCGGAGGAGATCATATCGTCGATGATAATGATGTCCTTACCGTCGATATTGTCGCCCAGGAATTCGTGTGCGACAATGGGATTCTTGCCGTCGACGATCGTGGAATAATCACGGCGCTTATAGAACATGCCGGTGTCCACGCCAAGTACCGATGCAAAATAGATCGCGCGATCCAGGGCGCCCTCGTCCGGGCTGATCACGAGCAGATGCTCCTTGTCGATGATCAGGTCGTCCTCTGCATTTAACAACGCCTTGATGAACTGATAGGGCGGTGTAAAATTGTCAAATCCGTTGAGCGGCGTAGAATTGGCTACGCGGGGATCGTGCGCATCAAAAGTGACGAAGTTGCTCACACCCATATTGCGCAGCTCCTCCAACGCATAGGCGCAATCCAGAGATTCGCGGCCGTTTCTCTTGTGCTGACGTCCCTCATAGAGAAAGGGCATGATCACATTGATACGGTGTGCCTTTCCGTTGCAGGCGGCGATCACGCGCTTCAGATCCTGGAAATGATCGTCCGGCGACATGTGATTGGTATAGCCATTCATTTGGTATGTGATACTGTGGTTGCATACATCCACCAGAATAAAGACATCCTTGCCGCGGATGGTCTCATTGATCTCAGCTTTGGCCTCGCCGCTGCCGAAGCGGGGAACCTTCAGATCCAACAGATAATTATTCTCGATATAACCGTGAAAAGCGGGATCCTGTTTCACTTTATCGTTGTGAATATTTTTCCGGAACCCCACCATATAATCATTGATACGTTTTCCCATTCGCTCCGCGGAGGGCAAAGCGACTATTTTCAACGGTGCCACAGGCATCGCATTTTCCAATTCTCGTAAATTCGGCATGGTCATCCTCCCAGTATTTTATTAAAAACTACCACTTATTTTATAACATTCTGCTAATGACACGTCAAGAAATTTCTTATATAATGTAACATGGGCAAAAGAAAAACAAGCGACGCCGCAGGCGGCATTTGTTTTTCTTGCCCATGTTAACGAGAAAAGCGTCCGCGCAGCGGACAGGGAGCGGCGCAAGCCGCGGCTTTTCGAGTGAAGGGCTGTAAAGCGAGAGAAAAGCGTCCGCGCAGCGGACAGGGAGCGGCGAAAGGATATAAATTGTTGAAGAAGCAGCATATTGTAAAAGTGGTCAAGGAAGGCAGTATCGCGCAGGAGATGGAGATCGAAGCGGGGGACAAGATTCTGGCCATTGACAATACGGAGATTGAGGATATCTTTGACTACCAGTTTCTGATCCAGGACAGTTACATTGAGGTGCTGGTGGAGAAACCGGATGGGGAACAGTGGGTTCTGGAGATCGACAAGGATCCGGATGAGGATCTGGGAATCGAATTCGAGAGCGGACTGATGGATGAATATCGCCATTGCCACAACAATTGTATCTTTTGTTTTATCGATCAGATGCCCAAAGGGATGCGTGAGACGCTGTATTTTAAGGATGATGACTCCAGACTGTCTTTCCTGCAGGGCAACTATGTGACCCTGACGAACATGTCGGAGCATGATATTGATCGGATCTGCCGCTACCATTTATCGCCCATCAACATTTCCTTTCAGACCATGAACCCCGAACTGCGGTGTATGATGCTGCACAATCGGTTCGCGGGGGAAGCCTTGAAAAAGGTGGACAGACTCAATGCGGCTGATATTGTGATGAACGGGCAGATCGTCCTGTGCAAGGGGATCAATGACGGAAAGGAGCTGGAATTCAGTATCCGCGAGCTGATGCGGTATATTCCGAATCTGGAGAGCGTATCGGTGGTGCCGGTGGGACTTTCCAAATATCGGGAGGGATTATATCCGCTGGAACCCTTTGAGAAGGAGGATGCGGAGGCGGTACTGGAGATCATTGAAGGGTTTCAGCGAGAGTGTTATGCCAGATACGGGATACACTTTATACATGCCAGCGATGAGTGGTACATTTTGGCAGACAGAGAGCTGCCCGAGGCGGAGCGGTATGACGGATATCTCCAGCTGGAGAACGGCGTGGGAATGCTGCGGCTTCTGATGGATGAGTTTGCGGAAGCACTGCAAGAGAATGCGGCGTGCAATTTTGCCTCCCAGTCGGCTGATTCGCAGGCAGCGGATGCGTTGTTG
The DNA here is from genome assembly GCA_017480445.1 of Lachnospiraceae bacterium. Classification (GTDB taxonomy): domain Bacteria; phylum Bacillota; class Clostridia; order Lachnospirales; family Lachnospiraceae; genus Acetatifactor. The sequence goes on along the minus strand of JAFVAO010000025.1, from coordinate 47,987 downwards.
ACTGACCGACGGACGATCGAACCGAGGACGATTTCCATGGCCACGGGACGGCTGGCCTATCCGTATATTCGCCGGATGTGCGATCAAATGATGGAGCAGTATCCGCATCTGGATATCCGGCTGTATGCGATCCGCAATGATTTTTTCGGCGAGCGCATCACGGTTTCGGGACTGCTCACCGGACAGGATATCCGGGCGCAGCTGCAAAAGGAGGAGCTGGGGAGCGCACTGCTTTTGCCGGTGAATGTCCTGCGCAGCGGGGAGACTGTGTTTCTGGACGATCTGACGGTGGCAGATTTGGAAGAAACTTTACAAGTCCCGATTTATATTGTAAAATCAAGTGGGCATGATTTTGTGGAATGCATATTGGAGGCTGCCGCAGCGGGATCTGCTGCGCAGTAGAGAACAGGAGAAGTTTACATGGCAAAGAGAAAATCCAAGCCGATTGTCGCGGTGGTGGGGCGCCCGAATGTCGGGAAATCCACCCTATTTAACGCGTTGGCAGGAGAAAATATAGCGATTGTCAAAGATACACCAGGCATCACAAGGGACCGCATTTATGCGGATGTGACCTGGCTGGACAGATCTTTTACATTGATTGACACCGGCGGTATTGAGCCGGATTCGAAGGATGTGATCCTATCGCAGATGCGGATGCAGGCGGAGATCGCCATGGAGACCGCAGATGTGATTATTTTTCTGGTGGATGTGAAACAGGGATTGCAGGATGCGGACTCCAAGGTGGCAGATATGCTCAGACGTTCGCAGAAGCCGGTGGTTCTGGTGGTCAATAAGGTGGATAGTTTTGACAAATATATGGCGGATGTCTATGAGTTTTATAATCTGGGCATCGGTGACCCTCATCCGATCTCTGCGGCCAACCGCATGGGACTGGGAGATATGCTCGAGGAAGTGGCGGCGCATTTTCCGGAGGATGTGACGGAAGAGGAAGAGGACGACAGACCGAGAATTGCAATCGTCGGTAAACCCAATGTCGGGAAGTCCTCCCTGATCAACAAACTGCTGGGTGAAGATCGCTTGATTGTCTCGGATATCGCTGGCACTACGCGGGATGCGGTGGACACGGAGATCACTTATGAAGGCAAGGAATACGTGTTTATCGACACGGCGGGTCTGCGCCGTAAGAATAAGATCAAAGAAGAGCTGGAGCGCTACATGATCGTGCGCACAGTGAGCGCTGTGGAGCGGGCGGAGATCGTTGTGCTGGTGATCGACGCTGTGGAAGGCGTCACAGAGCAGGATGCGAAGATTGCCGGCATCGCCCATGACCGCGGCAAGGCAGTGATCATCGCGGTAAATAAGTGGGATGCACTCGAGAAGGATGATAAGACGATCTATCGCTTCACGGAAAAGGTACGGAATACACTTTCCTATATGCCATATGCGGAGATTTTATTTATCTCGGCCAAGACGGGCCAGAGACTGCCGAAGCTGTTTGAGACGATCAACATGGTCAGTGAAAATCACGCGATGCGTGTCGCAACCGGCGTGTTGAACGAGATTATGGCGGAGGCTGTCGCCATGCAGCAGCCGCCCTCGGACAAGGGAAAGCGTCTGCGCCTGTATTATATCACGCAGGTTGCGGTCAAGCCGCCCACCTTTGTGATTTTTGTCAATGACAAGGAATTGATGCATTTTTCTTATACAAGATATATTGAGAATCAGATTCGCGAGACCTTTGGATTCAAGGGAACGCCCCTGAAGTTCATCATTCGGGAGCGCAACGAAGAAAAATAGAGGAAGAGGATGTACGGTTTATGTTAGAGCGTGTGATCAGCCTGCTCATAGGCTATGTATTTGGTTTGTTTCAGACGTCTTTTATCTACGGAAAAGCACATGGTATCGACATCCGCAACTACGGAAGCGGAAATGCAGGGACGACCAACGCGCTGCGTGTGCTTGGCAAAAAGGCGGGCGTCATTGTTTTGCTGGGCGATCTGTTCAAATGCATATTTGCGGTGGTGATTACGAAGTTGTTTTTTGGCGCGTCGCATCCCGAGATCAAGTATCTGCTTTGTCTCTATGCCGGTGCAGGTGCGATTCTGGGGCATAATTACCCGTTTTATATGGGCTTTAAGGGCGGAAAGGGGATCGCTGCCACCGGTGGTATGATTTTGGCGTTTCATCCCTATTTTATTCCGGTGGGCGTGCTTTTGTTCTTTGGCACCTTTTTTATCACGCATTATGTTTCGCTGGGATCTCTGCTTGTGTATGTGGGATTTGTGACGGAACTGGTGATTTGCGGGCAGCTGGGCGTGTTTCCCGGAGCCACACAGGAGACGCTTTTGGAGATGTATGCGATTGCAGTCGCGCTGGCGGTGATGGCTTTCTGGAGACATCGGGAGAATATTAAGCGCCTTGTGCACGGAGAAGAGAGAAAAACGTATCTGACCAAGAAAAATAAGCTGGATACAGAACATAAGGAGGGGTAACCTATGGCAAAGATTTCAATTTTGGGAGGCGGCACCTGGGGGATTGCGCTTTCCGTATTACTGCACAATAACGGACATGAGATTACAATCTGGTCGCCGGTGGCATCGGAATATGAGATGTTGAGCAGCAAGCATGAGCATAAAATGCTCCCGGGGGTCATTCTGGCGGATGATGTCAAGTTCACCATGGATGATCAGGAAGCGGTGACCGGCAGAGATCTGTTGGTCATGGCGGTGGCAAGCTCCTTTACCAGATCTACGGCTGCGCGCATCAGCAAGCTGGTTGCGCAGGATCAGAAGATTGTGAATGTGGCAAAGGGCATTGAGGAGTCCACTCTGATGACACTTTCCGAGATCATCGAGCAGGAGATTCCGCAGGCGGATGTGGCGGTGCTGTCCGGACCGTCCCACGCGGAGGAGGTCAGCCGGGGCATCCCGACCACGATCGTGGTGGGCGCGAAGAGCCGGGCGACGGCAGAGTACCTGCAGAATATTTTTATGAGTGAAGTGTTCCGTGTCTATATCAGTCCGGATATCTTAGGAATTGAGCTCGGCGCAGCGCTGAAAAATGTGGTGGCGCTTGCAGCCGGTATCGCGGATGGACTGGGATACGGAGACAATACCAAAGCGGCGCTGATCACCCGTGGAATCACGGAGATCGCAAGACTGGGCACCGCTATGGGCGGCAAATTTGAAACCTTCTGCGGTCTGACCGGTATCGGAGATCTGATCGTGACCTGTGCGTCCATGCATTCCCGAAATCGCAGAGCTGGTATTTTGATCGGTCAGGGCAAGACCATGCAGGAGGCGATGCAGGAGGTCAATATGGTGGTGGAGGGTGTGTATTCCGCCAAGGCGGCGATGGGCCTCGCACAGAAATACAACGTACAGCTGCCGATCATCGAGCAGGTCAATGCGATCCTGTTTGAGAACAAGAATGCGGAGCAGGCCGTAAAGGAACTGATGCTGCGGGATAAAAAGCTGGAGATCTCTGCGGATGCATGGCAGAAGTAGAGTATCGATAGAGAAATTGCGAAAGGGGAGGAATTATGAAAAAAGCAATGCAAAAGCTGTTATTGGCTGTGCTTTCGATGACCTTGCTTTTGTCGGTGTCGCTTGTCGCGTACGCCGCAAACGGCAATGCATTGAAGACCTTGAAGGTCACGCCATTAAACGGTAAAAAAACCATTTTGTACACCAACGGAGAGATCGGTTTTGATCCCGGGGTGAGCGGTGCCACTGTTGTGGAGAGCCCTGTGAGCGCGGAGTTCGCAGTCACTGCGATCGCTGTCTCCGGCGGAAACGGGCAGTACATCGCGACCACGAGCGACAGAACCATCGCGTCGGTGGAGAAGTTGTCTCAGGATGTGACGGATCCGGATTATTACAAGATCCGCGTGACGGCCGGCGCCAAGAGCGGTAAGGCCGTGATCACACTGACCGACAAGTATAATCTCAAGAAGAAGCGCAAATTCACCGTCACAGTGAAAACGCTGGCGGAGGAGATTTGCTTTGGCAACGCAGTAAACGGCGACCAGGTGGAGCTTGTCAAGGGTGGAAAGCTTTCACTGGGTGCAACCGTTGGCAGCGCGACCAACAAGAAACTGAAATATACGATTGTGTCTCAGCAGATTGAGAACGCGAACGGCGAATATGTGGATGCCGCGAAGATCGTCAAGGTGGACGGCAAGGGAAATGTCACCGGTCTGAATGCCGGTAAGGCAGTCATTCGCGTCAGCGCGCAGGATCAGTATTATCTGTATGGCGGCAAGAAGATCGCCGGCGGCTATAACGAGCTGGTGGAGGTATTCGTGTCCGATCGCGGCGTTGCCTCGGTCAATCTCTTAAATCCTGCCCAAAACGGCAAGGGCAAATATGACGTTGTTCAGCTGAAGACCAATGTGACCAGCGATAAGCATAAGCTGCAACTTTCGGCGGAGGCTTATAACGCTTCCGGAGACCTTGTGGATGAGGGTGTGACCTATGTGTCCAGCAAGCCTGCGGTTGCGACGGTGGATGCAAACGGCCTGATTACGGCGGTATCCAACGGCACGACGAAGATCACCGTGGCGGCTGCCGACGGCGCAAAACTCAAAAATAAGACGGTACTCACCGTGAAGGTGACGACCGACATTGAGCGGATCAATATTCCGAACGATGAACTGGTGGTATTTGTCGGGAAAAACACCAAGCTTGGCGCGACGATCGACAAGAATGTGACCAAAATGAAACTCGTATATGCAGCACCGCTGTGCTATGACACAGAGGGCAATCAGATTGCGCTGGATCCGCAGAACAAAAATAAGCAGAACACAATCAGTGTCAGCAAGTCCGGTGTGATCAAGGGACTCAGAGAGGGAAGCGCGACCTTCATCGTGTCCTCCAAGGACGGTGCGGTGAGCAGAAAAGTATATGTCACCGTAGTCAATCCTGTGAAGAAATTCACGGCGACGGTTCCTTCCTACACCAAGAAGGGTCTGAATACTGCGGCAAAGAATACGACATTGTATCTGAACGGCTCGATTGACGGCGAGGATGACGGTGAGAATGAGTCATTTGACTTCTGTCAGATCACGACGACCATCGTAAACAGTGCCGGCAAAACGCTGGATCCGGAGGATGCAAAGGTAACTTACACCTCCAGCAATCCGACCGTGGCAGAGGTAACCAGAGACGGACAGATTCTGGCTGTCGGAGCAGGAAAAGCGACCATCACTGTGGCTACAAATGACGGTAGCAAGAAAAAGGCAAAGATCGCCGTGAAAGTGGTGCGGAAAGTGGATCACATCACTGTGACCAATGCGACCGGCGGAGAATTGTATGTGGTGAACAACACCTCTGTCGTATTAAAGGCAGTGACCAACAGCAGTGCATCTAAGAAAACAGTTGGCTTCAGCTTTATTCCGGAGGAGGGATATGCAGGAAATGTCACCGTGAAGGGTAATAAGCTCACGGTGAAAGGGCTGTCCAATACGCCGGATGAGAAAGTCGGCGTGCTGGTTGCCACTGCAAAGGATGCGACAGTATACCCGAAGCAGAAAGGCTGCAGTACCTATGTCGATGTGTATGTGGCAAGCGGTGATGAAGCTGTGACTGAGGATATGTTGCAGATCGACACGGTGTGCGGCGGAGACGGTCTCTCCGTCAAGATCGGAGAAAAGAATACGGAGCTGACAGACGGGATTCGGATTCCGGCCTATGTGACGAACAGAGAGCTGATCTGGACATCCAGCAACAAGGCGGTTGCAACCGTGGATAATACGGGTATGGTGACCGGTAAGAAGGAAGGCAAGACGGTCATCACTGTGACAGCGAAGAGCAGTGGTGTCAAGTCCAGTATTCCGGTACGTGTCGGCAAGTCTGATCAGGCTGTTCGCAAGGATGTCGATGACAAGATTGATTTTGTAGTAAAAGCTGAAAATTATGACTGGGTTGGCATGAAACCGACTTTTGACAAGAAGAAGGCGGAGATTAATGTACGGGTCAACAATCCGTATGTGGATGCACAGGATGCGGATATCCGCGCAGATCTGGAGCAGGTTGTGAGTACGTTTGAGCATGCGTTCCTGGATACCAGCTTCAACGGATTACTCATCGTCGATGAGACAAACGGCGATGTGGTGACAATCTACAGAACCGGCAGCACTGTGCAGGTGGCGAAAAACTGGGAGACCATCAGCGGAGAAAAGGGTGTGTCTGACGCCAAGGAAGTGGCAAAACTGCTTCTGGGTGACAAGACCAAGGGTTCTGACTGGAACGGTCATACGCTTGATATCATGCTGATGCTGCAGGATTCCGCAGTGGATTACACGCCTCTGGATTATTTGGCGGGATATCGGGTGAATATATTTGCCGAGGATCAGGATGTAGACAGCCTGGTTGACCAGCGGATCAGAGATGCGCTGAAGAACTTTAAAAACGATCGTGCAACGACCGGAATCAGCGAGATCAACTACAATGCAAAGACCAACACGGCGATTGTCAATATCAGCGACGGCAGTGTGAAGATCAGCGATCTGGATGCTACGCTTCGCAGCGAGGCGACAACGGTATTCAAATCCGTCTTTGCAGAGGCGGCACAGGTTACCGTAGAGGTACAGGGATTGTATGGCCTGAGTGAGGAGGAGAGCAGACAGACATTTGTGCGGAAAGATACGACAGATGTCGACGCGGCGGTAGAACAGCTCTTTGATAAGCTGAACGCCAAGATGGCTTCCAAGATCACCAATCTGAGCGGACTGAAGGATGTCACGCTGCGGGCCAAGGCAACGTATCGGTTCGGCGATACAGAGAATACTGCAGAGTACTATGTGACCTTCGTGCAAATTCCGGATGTGATTGGTTCGACGGATGGTCTGGACAAAAGCGTTCCGGAGACCGATGTGAGCGGTGCGGATGCGGTAGTGAGTGAGGCGTTCATACAGTGAGAAAAAAAGTACAATGGATATGGATTTGCTTGCTCAGTGTGTGGTGGGTGCTGCCGGCACTCACCGCCCAGGCGGGCAATATTAATGCAGAAGAGCAGCGACTGATCGATGCAGCAGACAAAAGCTATACCTATGACGGAAAGACCTATAAACCGTCCGATTCGGCCAAAGAGCGCGCCATGAACTACCTGATGCAGGATGATGTTGATCTGACCAAAGAGCAGGTGGATAAAGCAATCGGCATGCTTGCGGGCAGTGTGGAGAAAGGGATCGCGAACGGCTATCTGGTAGAGGAAGAGGGACAGTCCAAATCTTCGACAGACAAGGGAAAAGACAGCGGCGAGACTGCACAGGAAAGTGCTGCGCAGGATACGGCGACGCAAACGGGTACAAGCGTACAACCGGAAACAACTGCTTCGACGGAACCGGAGAAGCAGGCAACAGCAGCGTCTCAAAGTCAAAGCGCTGCGGCCGCAGAGCCGGCGGTGGAAAGTCAGGCGACAGAGAGCACTGTGCAGGAAGCAGGAGCAGCGCAGCCGGCAGAAACCGCTCCGCAGGAGACGGAACTGCTTTTGGCGGAAAATGTTCCCGGAAGTCCCGCATCGGCAGCGGAGACTGGCACGGAGGTGGAGGTACAGGCATCCTCCGGCAATCTGTGGATTCTTGCAGGGATCATTGTGTTGATCGTCGTACTTGGCGGCGGATTTTTGATTCTTCAGAAGCGCTTGCAAGGTTGACTAGACAATTGCAATTGTGCTAAAATAAGAGCGGTGGAACGAGAGTTCCGCCGCTCATGGTTTGCCATTGGCCTGTGGTGGCTTCCAACCCAGGTGTTAGGGACTGACCAATTTATCGCCGTAGTGTGTAGGAATGTTGTTACACTCCGTCGAGTTGGAAATCAGAGACACTCGCTGGCGTTTGGTAGGAAGAGAAAATATAATAGCCCCTAGAAAGTGGTAGTCGTGTTTTCCTGGGCAGATATCCTACATCTGTCCGGGCACGGCTTTTTATTTTTCCTTGTTCCGTTTATCGGATTGCCTCTACGATCTCGGCGGTCGTCTTGGGCTTGTTCATCGAATAGATGTGGATGCCGTCTACGCCCACCTGCTTCAAATCCAAAATCTGACGAATACAATAGTCGATTCCCGCCTTGCGCATATCCTCCGGCTCATCGCTGTACTTGGCGATGATATCCGCCAAAGCCTTCGGAACGCTGGAGCCGGACAGGGAAATGGTCGTACCGATCTGCCTGGCAGTCGTGATCGGCATGATTCCCGCATGGATCGGCAGCGTGATCCCTTTCTGTAACGCCTTGTCGCGGAAGGTATAGAAATCATCATTGTCAAAAAACATCTGTGAGATCAGAAAATCGGCCCCGGTGTCCTGCTTCATTTTCAGGTAGCGCAGATCCGCCTCCAGACTGAAGGATTCCGGATGTTTCTCCGGATAGCAGGCGGCGGCGATCTCCAGATCGGTATTTTTTTTCAAAAAGGCAATCATATCGCTTGCATGGGCAAAATCTCTGCTCTCGAACTGTTCGTCGGTCATGTCCCGGGGTCTGTCGCCGCGCAGAGCAAGTACTTTGGACACATTGGCTGCCTTGAACTGCTGATAGACATCGAGTAATTCTGCCTGTTTGTTGCCCACACAGGTCATGTGTGCCAGCGCCGGAATCTGTAATTGATTTTGGATATAGGACGCAATATCGATCGTCTTCTTGGAGCGGCTTCCGCCGGCACCGTATGTAACGCTGATGAACGCGGGCTTCAGGACACTCAACTTGTTCAATACTTCGTAGGCGGCGTCAAATTCATCGTCCTTTTTCGGCGGGAACACTTCAAAGGACAGGGTCTGATGATAGTGTGATGTATGTGACATGCTGTGATTCCTCCCTGTGTATAATTTGCGCAGCGGCAGGTGCTTTTTTACAAATGAAATGCCTGCGCTATGATTTTCTGGATTGGATGAGGTAGTAGGTTCCTGCACACAGCAGTGCCAGCGCGCCACAGATCCATAATATGCCGAACCCCACCGCGGAGGAACGGAAGTCGATGACTGCGTTGACCAGTCCGAAGACAGCTGCAACATAATAAATAATCGCGCATAGTGTCGCCTTGTTCATAGGAATACCTCCTCTGCCAATATCATGATAGCATGAAGCCGCGGCAAACGCAAGCTTGCGTTTGGTTGTAAAATAGTGTAACATGAGAAATAATGCATAAACGCAATATTTTAGCACGGACAAATTCTGAGAATAGAGAAATGAGGGCAAAAAAATGGCAGATCAGACATTTCAGGAAACATCGTTCCAGGGAACGAAAGAATATGTGGCCAGCGAGGAGTTGATGGCCAGTGTGAATATCGCGATGGCGCTCCAAAAACCACTGTTGATCAAAGGAGAGCCGGGAACCGGTAAGACGATGCTGGCGGAGGCTGTGGCCAAGGCGCTTGGCAAGAAGCTGATCATTTGGAATATCAAATCCACCACCAAGGCGCAGGAGGGATTGTACGTATATGATACCATTCAGCGTCTCTATGACGGCCAGTTTGGCGAGGAGGGGGTCGACGACATCGCCCGCTATATCAAGCTGGGAAAGCTGGGAGAAGCCTTTGACAGCGAGGATCAGGTGGTGCTTCTGATCGATGAGATTGACAAGGCGGATCTGGAGTTCCCGAATGACCTGTTGTGGGAGCTGGACCAGATGGAATTCTATATCAACGAGACTAAGCGCACGGTGAAGGCGAAGCATCGTCCCATTGTGATCATCACGTCCAACGCGGAGAAGGAGCTGCCGGACGCATTTTTGCGCCGCTGCATTTTCCATTATATTGATTTCCCGGACAAGGAGTTGATGGAGGAGATCGTGCGCGTGCATTTCCCGAATGTGGAGGAGCATCTGCTGGCGCAGGCGATGGAGGTGTTCTACAATATCCGCGGCATGCGCGATATCCGCAAGAAGCCCAGCACCTCCGAGTTGATCGACTGGGTGAATGCGCTGCAGATCGGTGGGATCAGCGCGGATACGATCCGTTCGGCGCTGCCCTTTATCGGGGTGGTGGTAAAGAAGGACGAGGACATGGAGCTGGTGAAGCATTCCAATTCGCTGTAAAACCAAACGGGAGAATGGCATAGTATGTTTGTAAAATTCTTTGAGACGCTACGTGAAAAAGGACTGCATGTGACGCTGGGCGAGTTCCTCACGCTGCAGGAGGCGCTGGACAAGGGCCTGTGCGGCAGCTCGCTCACACAGTTTTACTATGTGGCGCGCATGATCCTTGTGAAGAGCGAGACAGATTTTGATAAATTTGATATGGCGTTCGAGGAGTGCTTCAAGGCGGCGCAGCACGAGACGGAGGTCGGCGCGCAGATGCTGCGCTGGCTGGATAAGTCTGACATGATGGAGCTGGCGCACGAGGAGGCCAGGGCGCACTTAAACCAGATGGAGGACATCCAGGTCGACAAGGAGGACGTGGAGGAGACCTTCAAGCAGCGTCTGCGCGACCAGAACGAGGAGCACAACGGCGGCAGCTTCTGGATCGGTACCATGGGCAAGACCTCCTTCGGCAATATGGGCGGCAATGTGGGCGGCGTCCGCGTGGGCGGTCAGACCGGCTACCAGTCTGCTTTCTCGGTGGTCGGTGCGAGAAAATATCGGGATTTCAGAGATGACAAGGTGCTGGACAACCGGCAGTTCCAGTTGGCGTTCCGCAAGCTCCGGCAGTTTTCTTCAAGACTGGATATCCCGGAGACCGAGCTGGACATCGACGGCACGGTAGACAAGACCTGCAACAACGGCGGCTGTCTGCAGATCGTGATGAAGAAGCCCCGCAAGAACGCAGTGAAGCTGTTGCTTCTCATGGATTCCGGCGGAACCATGATCCCGTTCAGCAGTCTGTTAAATGATCTGTTCCAGGCGGTGCACAAGTCCAATCACTACAAGGACGTGAAGACCTATTATTTCCACAACTGTATTTATTCCAAGCTTTACAAGACCCCGGAGTGTGAGAACGGAGACTGGATCGACACGGAGTGGATGTTCCGCAATGTGGACAGCGACTACAAGGTGATCATTGTCGGAGACGCTGCGATGGCACCGGAGGAGTTGTATTCGACTTCCGGCAATTACCGTGGTCCCAACGGCGGCTTGTCCGGCTATGACTGGCTGAAGCTGGTGAAGCGCCACTACAAAAAGGTGGTGTGGCTGAATCCGAAGATGGCGCCGGGAAGGGCACCCTGGAGAGAGGCGGAGACGGCGGTGAAAGAGCTGTTCCCCATGTATAAGCTGACGGTGGACGGTCTGAACCAGGCGATGGTGAAGCTGATGGTGAATAAGGCGTGAATGATTAAGTTATGGTTATAAAACTACGAAATTGCTTTATAATTGGAGAAAATCCGGAAGAAACATAAAAAAACTCCAATTATAAATCAAATATTGATTTTAATTGGATAAAATGCTATAATGAACTTGCCGGAATAAGATGCGCATTATCAGGGAAAGGACAGTGTATATGTCGATCATAGGAAGATGTGACGAAATTCGAGAACTTGAAAAGTGCGAAAAGACAAAGAAATCTGAACTGGTATGTGTGTATGGAAGAAGACGCGTAGGAAAGACTTATCTTGTTGAGCAGACGTTTGGAAACTACTTTGCATTTCGCGCGACGGGAGTGGAAAGCGGTAACACGCGCACACAGTTAAAATCATTTTATCAAAGACTGGCAGAAGCGGGGGACAAAACAAGGCATGTTCCCAGAAATTGGTTCGAAGCCTTTTCAAGGTTGGAAAAAGTATTGGAGGCTGAGGATATCACACGATCCATTCATGGTAAGAAAATCGTTTTTTTTGACGAATTTCCATGGTTTGCAACCGCCCGCTCAGATTTTTTGGAAGCATTTGGGGAATTCTGGAATAGATGCGGAACCGTTCATGGGAATTATCTATTTATTATTTGCGGCAGCGCCACTTCGTGGATTATAAAGAATGTCTTAGAGGATGCGGGGAGTTTGTATGACAGAGTTACGAGTCAGATATTTCTGCGCCCTTTTTCTTTAAGGGAAACGGAACTGTACATGGAGGACAGAAAATTTGGCTGGTCACGCAGGCAAGTAGCGGAATGCCAGATGGTATTTGGAGGCTTACCGTATTTCTTTGATCTTCTAAATCCAGATGAAAGCCTGACGTGGAATATTGATATGCTGATATTTCAACCACATGCACTGCTTCGTCATGAAACAAAAAAGCTTTTGGAGGCAACCTTGAAGAAGTCTCCGGCATACAATGCCATAATGGAATGTCTTTCGGCCCATTATTATGGAATGCTTAAATCTGAATGTTTTGAAAGACTTGATATTTCTCAGGGAACCTTTTCCAGGGCGGTGGATGATCTGGTAAAATGCGGATATGTGCATGAGAGCGTGGATCGGTATGCGAAAGGACATCCCCTCAGACTTCAGTTGGTAGATCCATTTTTACTTTTTCATTATCATTTTTTAGCAAGTGACAAGGCGGAAACCAATAGATTCGAAGATTTTAAGAGCGATGCCGGAAAATATACGAATTGGCGTGGACACGCTTTTGAAATATTGTGTATGTATCACATTGATCACATTAAGAAAGCATTGGGAATATCTGGAGTTAGAACAAACGAGTATTCTTGGGTAAGCAAAAAGAAAGAGGCACAAATAGACCTTATTATAGAGCGTGATGACGGCATTATCAATATATGTGAGGAAAAATACACAGACACGCCATTTACGATCAGTGCGGAATATGAGAGAAGACTTTTGAAAAAGATGGATCTTTATCGGACAGAGACGAAAACTCAAACGACATTAAAGTTGGTCATGATCTGCACAGAAGATATTACAGGGAAGGCTAATATCGAGCATGTAACACGGGTTTTGACGTTGGATGACCTGTTCAATTGAGCCTTTTAAGAAAAAGCGCGTAGTGCTATTTTTGATCTGTGCGGTTCAATAGAAAATCGATGCTGACATGGTAGTACTCCGCAAGCCGGATGAGAATGTCCGTCGGGATATCCCGGGAGCCGTTCTCATAGTGGGAGTAGGCGCGCTGAGAGATGTGCAGCACATTGCTCAGCTGCGTCTGTGTCAGATCCGAATCGATTCTGAGATCTTTGATTCTGGTATAAACCATGAAATAGTGCCTCCTAAAAAACAATATCCCCAAACTACATCCTGATACAATAGAATCCTTCATGCAGGAATCCTTATTTCTTGCTAGTTTAACTAGCAAGAATAGTATACTTCAGCCCGTTTTGTTCTATTGACTTTTAGAGCAAAATGGGCTAAAATAATTAAAACAAGATATGACTGGCTGATCCAAATGCAGATCCGGTATCAGTTAGGGGTGAATTTTTTCCGGGTAAATGATAAGGTGGATTAGAGGATGCGGATATGATGGACATGGTGGATATGGATATAAATTCGATGCTTTTTGGTATTGCAGGTCTGTTGGTCGTGATTGCGTTGATTTTAACGATCATTGAGCTTGTGAGGCGGAAGGTTGAAGCAAAAAGGCAAGAGAAGGAAATGTTCGATCAAATTGAAAGCATAGATACAAAAGCGTTGCTTGGGATTGAACGAGAACTGAAGGGAATTCGCAGCAGCCTGCATACCATAGAGATCGTATACGGAATTGTGATATTCTTTGTGATTCTTATTGGGGCGAGGATGATTTTGAGGAGATAGAATATGAAATTGATTGATTTAAGATGTTCTTCGTGTGGTGCCATGATGCAAGTAAATCCGGATCTAAAAAAGGTGGTTTGTAATTATTGTGGCAGTGAACTTCTGATAGATGATGAAAGCAAAAAAATTGAGATTGCAAACAGCTATGAGTACGGCTATGAAGCAGAAAAGGGAAAAATAAAAGCACAGGAAGAGAAACTCTTAGAACAAAAAGAAAAGAATAAGCGCAAAAGCCTGAGTAAGCTGATAATTTGGAGTTTTCTCTTTGTGCTTTCACTAATTGCGATTAAAGTAGCTGGGACTGTTGATACATTTTTTGTCAACATTTTTTCTTTGTGTGCATTTGTGTTATTTGTATGTATAATATTAGCATTAAAGGATTTCCTTGTGATCAGAGGATAGTTGGTTAGACAAATGTATAAATTATATTTTTACAAATAGTATCTGACCCCGTAGCTTGCTGCGGGGTGCTACTTTATGGGTGTTTACTTAAATTATATGATTATCAAATACCCGTATTTTTTAAAAGTCTATTTTATAAATATAAAAAGTATTTTTTGAAAAGATATTTTTGAAAAGTTAAGGTCGGCCGCTTTTCACAAAAACCTATTGACATTTGCATTTTCTATCCGTATAATACAATCATATTCGCTCGAACAGTATAGCTTGAACAAAATTGATCATGATAACGCACTGATGGGAAAGAGTACCATTGATCCCCTTTTCACAGAGAGCAGCCGGTTGGTGAGAGGCGCGAAAAGCTTGATGGGAATACATCCCGGAGCGGCAAACCGAAATATATTGCATATAAGTGCATGAGTGTATGGCTTATGCGATATATGACAGCTATAGAGTAGGCTTTGACGGTGGGCACCGATATATGCCAAGGGTATTGTAAGATACCTGCCAAGCCGTGTGGGCGTGAGCCGCGCGGGAATGAAGGTGGTAACACGGGAACACTCGTCCTTTTTGAAGATAATTCAAAGAGGACTTTTTTTATGTAAAGGAGAGAAAAACGATGACAGTATTTGATGAACTGAAGGCCAGAGGACTTCTGGCACAATTGACAGACGAGGAGGAGATCAGAGATCTGATCAACAACGGCAAGGCGACGTTCTATATCGGTTTTGATCCCACGGCGGACAGCCTGCATGTGGGGCATTTCATGGCACTTTGTCTCATGAAGAGGATGCAGATGGCAGGGAATAAACCCATTGCGCTGATCGGCGGAGGAACCGCGATGATCGGTGATCCTTCCGGACGTACCGATATGCGCAGCATGATGACAAAAGAAATGATCGACCATAACTGTGAGTGTTTCAAAAAGCAAATGAGCCGCTTCATTGAGTTCGGCGAGGGCAAGGCGATGATGGTGAACAATGCCGACTGGCTGAGAGACTTGAATTATATCGAGTTTATCCGTGATATCGGTGTGCACTTCTCCGTGAATCGTATGCTGACTGCGGAGTGCTACAAGCAGCGCATGGAGAAGGGGTTGAGCTTTCTGGAGTTCAACTACATGATCATGCAGAGCTACGATTTCCTGTGCCTGTATGAGAAATACGGCTGCAATATGCAGTTCGGCGGCGACGACCAGTGGAGCAATATGCTGGGCGGCACAGAGCTGATCCGCAGAAAGCTGGGCAAGGACGCATACGCCATGACCATCACGTTGCTCTTAAATTCCGAGGGCAAGAAGATGGGCAAGACGCAGAAAGGTGCGGTATGGCTCGATCCCAACAAGACTTCTCCCTTTGAGTTCTACCAGTACTGGAGAAATATCGGCGATGCGGATGTGCTCAAATGTCTGCGGATGCTGACCTTCCTGCCGTTAGAGCAGATCGATGAGATGGACAAGTGGGAGGGCAGTCAGCTGAATCAGGCGAAGGAGATTCTGGCGTTCGAGCTGACCCAGATGGTGCACGGTACGGAGGAAGCCAATAAGGCGCAGGAGAGCGCCAGAGCGCTGTTTACCGGCGGCAATGCAGCGGAGATGCCCACCTATGAACTGGCGGAGAGCGATTTCCTGGACGGTAAGATCGATATCTTAGGTGTGCTGGCATCCTCAGGGTTATGTGCATCCCGTTCTGAGGCGAGACGTGCTGTAGAACAGGGCGGCGTGACTGTGGACGGCGAGAAGGTGTCGGATGTGAAGACCGTGTATGCGCCGGAGCAGTTTGCCGGAGAAGGCATGGTCGTAAAGCGCGGTAAGAAGAATTTCAAGCGTGTGATTCTGCCCTGAGCAGGGCAACATATTTATGGCATATTTGAAAGCCTCCTGCATATACATATAACAGTATCAGCAGGAGGTTTTTCATATGCAATATACAGCGAATCATACATACGATCTGTATACAGACATACAGAGACGGACCGGCGGCGAGATCTACATTGGGGTCTTAGGTCCGGTGCGCACCGGAAAATCCACATTTATCAAGCGTTTTATGGATGAATTGGTGTTGCCGAACATGGAGGATGAGCATGCGCTCGCCAGAGCGATGGATGAACTGCCCCAGAGTGCCGGTGGACGGACGATCACGACCACGGAGCCGAAGTTCATTCCGAATGAAGCGGCCAATATACGGCTGAACCAGGAGGTAGAGTTGAAGGTACGCCTGATCGACTGTGTGGGCTATATGGTGGACGGGGCGAGCGGTCATATGGAGGAGGATCGGGAGCGCATGGTGAAGACGCCCTGGTTCGACGAGGAGATTCCGTTCACACAAGCGGCAGAGATCGGTACGGATAAAGTGATGAATGATCATTCCACCATTGGACTGGTGGTGACGACCGACGGGAGTTTCTCCGAACTTCCCAGATCTGCTTATCTGGATGCGGAGGAGCGGACCATTCGCGCACTGCAGGAGATACATAAGCCGTTTCTGGTACTTTTGAATTGTCAGAAGCCCTATTCGGAGGATGTCAAAGCACTGGCTGCGGATCTGGAGGAGAAATATCATGTCACTGTGCTGCCGGTGAACTGTGAACAGCTCAAAAAAGACGATATCCATGAGATTTTGAAGCATGTTTTGTATGAGTTTCCCGTGTCGGCTATCGAGTTCTATATGCCCAAATGGGTGGAGCTGCTGCCGGAGGATCACCGGATGAAACAGGAGCTTCTGGACAATGCCAAGGGCCTGATGGGTGCCTATGATACCGTGCGGGATGTGATGGATCAGCCGGTGGAGCTAAGCAGTGAATACATCAGACGCTGTAAGATGGAGGATGTCTCTCTGGATGACGGAGTGGTGCGTGTGCGCGTGGATATTGTGGATGACTATTATTACAGTATGCTTTCGGATATGATCGGCGAGGACGTGCGGGATGAGTATCAACTGATCGGTAAGCTGCAGGAATTTTCCAAGATGCGCAGGGAGTATGCAAAGGTTCTGGATGCGGTGGGAATGGCGCGCGGCAAGGGGTACGGCGTTGTGACACCGGAGCGTGAGGAAATCCAGCTGGAGAAACCGGAGCTTATCCGACACGGCAACAAATTCGGCGTAAAGATCAAGGCGATCAGTCCTTCCATTCACATGATCCGCGCCAATATCGAGACGGAGATCGCGCCGATCGTGGGCAGTGAGCAGCAGGCGGATGATCTGATCAAGTACATCAACCAGGCGGATACCGGCAACGGGATGTGGGAGACCAATATCTTTGGGAAAACGGTGGAGCAGCTGGTGAATGACGGAATTACATCAAAGGTGTCCGCAATCGGAGACGAGAGTCAGGTGAAATTACAGGATACGATGCAGAAGATTGTCAATGATTCCAACGGCGGAATGGTCTGCATTATTATTTAACGGAGTTCCATATGCAGTAGATGCATGCAAAACCTGTCGATGGGCGATGACTGTTCGCTCTGCCGACAGGTTTTGTTTTATGGAATTGCTTTTTGGCCGCAGATTTTGTATAATATTGCTAAATGAGAGTGAAGGAGATTTGCATGAAGCAGAGCGATGTGTATGAAAAATTGCAGCATTGTGTGTCAGCGGTGCGCGGCAAGACAGATTTTGTGCCGAAGATCGCTGTCGTGCTCGGCTCGGGTCTGGGGGATTACGCGGATCAGATCGATGTGTGGGCTGAGGTGAGTTATGCGGAGATTGACGGATTTCCGGTGTCTACAGTGCTGGGGCACGCGGGAAAATTGATTTTTGGCTATGTGGACAAGGTGCCCGTGGTATGCATGAAGGGCAGAGTGCACTGCTATGAGGGATATACTGTGTCGGATGTCGTGCTGCCGATCCGGCTGATGAAGCTTCTGGGGGCAGAGATCCTGATGTTGACCAACGCGGCGGGCGGCGTGAATTTTGCATATCGCCCCGGGGATCTGATGATGATCACGGACCACATTGCCGCATTTGCGCCGAATCCTTTGATCGGACCCAATGTGGAGGCGCTGGGAAAGCGGTTCCCCGATATGAGTGAGGTCTATGACAGACAGTTGCAGGAGATCATCCGTGCAGTGGCGCGCGACAGTCAGATCCGGCTGCAGGAGGGTGTCTATGCACAGCTCACAGGTCCGTCCTATGAGACGCCGGCGGAGATCCGTATGCTGCGGACGCTCGGCTGTGACGCAGTGGGTATGAGCACGGCGATTGAAGCAATCGCAGCGAGACATTGCGGATTGCGTGTCTGCGGGTTGTCCTGTATCAGCAATCTCGCGGCGGGGATGTCTACGGTGGCACTGGATCACACGGAGGTACAGATTGCGGCCGATGAGGCGGCGCCGCGGTTTAAAAAGCTGGTGACGGAGACGGTGAAGCGCTGTGCGGCTCCGGAAGGGGCGAAGGTATGACACAGGAGGAGATCGGCGGATTGGTGAAAGAGGCGCTCGCAGCCAGAGTGAATGCGTACGCACCGTATTCCGGCTATACGGTCGGCGCTGCGCTGCTTGCCGGAGACGGCAGGATTTATCGGGGATGCAATGTGGAGAACGCTTCTTACGGCGCGACAGGCTGCGCGGAGCGGACGGCCTTTTTCAAGGCAGTCAGCGAGGGAGAACGGACATTTTCGGCGATTGCCATCGCGGGCGGAATGGCCGGACAGGCACCGGCGGACTATGCGTTTCCGTGCGGGATCTGCAGACAGGTGATGAGTGAGTTTTGCGATGCGGATTTTCGCATCTTTGTCGCAAAGGATGAGGCGGATTACAGAGAATTTCGTCTGGGTGAACTGTTGCCCTGTGGATTTGGAGGTGCGTCCATTCAGTGAATATCAGATTATACAATGCCAAAATTCTCACAATGGAGAAAAACAGACCTGTTTTTACCGGTGAGGTCTGGGTGAAGAATGAGAAAATTGTCTACATCGCTGAGCAGGCAGACATTGACCGCGAGTGGAACACGGCGGAGATTCCCAGGATCGAATGGGATATTCAGGTGGATTGTGAAGGGAATTTGCTGATGCCCGGATTTAAGAATGCACATACGCACTCGCCGATGACTTTTCTGCGTTCTTTTGCGGATGATCTGCCGTTGGAGCGGTGGCTCCAGGAGAAGATTTTTCCGATGGAGGCGAAACTCACCCATGCGGATATCTATGAGCTGACGAAGCTGGCGGTGCTAGAGTATCTGACGAACGGCATCACGGCGATTTTTGATATGTATGTGGACAGTGAGGCTGTGGCGGAGAGCTGCATCGATATGGGGATGCGCTGTGTGCTGGTGCCCGGGCTGAACAATTTTGTGTCCTCGCCGGATCAGGTGGAGGATGAATATGTGCGATGGAACAAACGACATTCGCTGATCAGTTATCAGCTGGGATTTCATGCAGAGTATACCTGTTCCAAGGAACTGCTGTATCGCGTGTCGGAGCTGGCGCACAGGAATCGGGCGCCGGTATATATGCATCTGGCCGAGACGCGCAAAGAGGTGGATGCGTGTAAGGCGCGATATGGCATGACGCCGGCGGTTTTCCTGGATTCGCTGGGGATTTTTGAGTTCGGCGGAGGAGGTTTTCACTGCGTGCATATGTCGGAGGAGGATATGGATGTTTTCCGGATGAGACGCTTGCATGTGATTACAAATCCTTCATCCAATCTGAAGCTAGCCAGCGGCATAGCGCCGATTGCAGCATTTGAACGACGCAGAATCCCTGTGGCGATCGGCACCGACGGACCTGCCAGCAACAATTGTCTGGACATGTTCCGGGAAATGTTCCTGGTGGCCGGATTGGCAAAGGTCAGGGAACAGGACGCGTCTGTGCTCAGTGCGGAACAGGTGCTGCGGATGGCGACGGTGCACGGCGCCAAGGCGATGCGTCTGCCGCGGGCGGACACGCTGGCGAAGGGCAAATACGCCGATATCATTTTGATCGATCTGCACCAGCCGAATATGCAGCCGGATTACAATGTGATCGGCAATCTGGTATACAGCGGCAGCAAGGCGAATGTGCGTATGACCATGATTGGCGGCCGGATTCTTTATCGGAACGGCGTGTACAACGTGGGAGAGAGCCCGGAGCGTATTTATCATACATGCAACGGTATTCTAAAGCGTATGTTATCGGAGTAAGGCTCCGCGACATAAATAGGTTTGATTCTTTACATCAGGAGGGAAGAAAATGTTAGAAAAAACATTTAAACTCAAGGAGAACGGCACGAACGTCAAAACAGAGATCATTGCCGGTCTCACAACATTCATGACAATGGCATATATCATCGCACTCAACCCCAACCTGCTGACCGGCTTCGGCGCAGAGAGCAGAGAGCTGTGGAACGGCGTTTTCCTGGCGACTTGTATCGCGTCGGCGATCGGTATGTTTACGATGGCGTTTCTGGCCAACAAACCGTTTGCCATGGCACCCGGTATGGGATTAAACAGTTTCTTTGCGGTGGTGGTTGCCAATATCGCGGCGCTGACCGGTATGAGCTATGTGGCTTCTTTTCAGTCTGCGCTGTGCATTATTCTGATCGAGGGTATGATTTTTGTCGTTCTTTCCGTATTGAATATCCGTGAGAAGATCGTGGATGCGATTCCGTATGGCGTCAGAGTCGGTATTTCTCCGGCGATCGGTATCATGCTTATGAACATCGGTCTGGGTTCCAATGTGGGCATTTATTCCGAGACCGGCGGTCCGTTCTATGTGATGCGGGATTTCTTCGGTGCATTGACCCCGAAGCTTGCCAAGACCCAGATGGGATCGGGCTATTCGGAGATGGTGCTCACGGTGATCACCATGTTTGTCGGCCTGTTTGTGATCATTACGCTGACCCAGAAGGGCATCAAGGGATCTGTGATTATCGGCATTCTGTCCGCCAGTGTGGTGTACTGGATCGGGGAGGCGCTGGTGTTACAGCATAATCCGTTTGCTTCGCTTGCGGATGCTTCCTTTGTACCGCCTTTTGCAGATATGGCGTCAACAACGCTGTTTAAATTGAATTTCCAGGGCTTTGTACAGGTCGGTTGGATGACGGCGGTGACACTGGTCGTTACGTTCTGTATCATTGATATGTTCGATACCATCGGCACTTTGGTGGGCACGGCAAGCAGAGCCGGCATGCTGGATGCAAACGGCAAGATGCCGCAAATGAAGCAGGCGCTTTTGTCTGACGCAATCGGCACAGTGGCCGGTTCCGTGACAGGTACTTCCACAGTGACGACGTTTATTGAGTCGGCATCCGGTGTGGAGGCCGGCGGACGGACAGGACTTACAGCGCTCACGACGGGCATCCTGTTCCTGGCTTGTATGTTCATCGCACCCGTTGCAGCGATCATTCCTGCGGCGGCAACCTCCTCCGCATTGATCTACGTGGGTATTTTGATGCTTTCCGGCCTGCAGAACATAAAGTTTACCGAGCTGGATCAGGCAGTACCGGTCGGTTTGATGCTCATTGGTATGCCGATCTCCGGTTCCATCGGACATGCGATCGGTCTGGGCCTGATCTCTTATGTGGTGATCAAAGTGTTCTCCGGCAAAGCCAAAGAGGTTTCGGTGCTGACCTATGTTCTGGCATTCATCTTCCTGGTGAAATTTTTCTTGATTGCGTAGCTGATTGGGGGATATATGACTTACTTGGCAGTGCTTGCGGCGTTTTTGCTGTTTCTGGCCGTGATCTTCGTGCGCGGGCTGGTGCAGGAGAGAAACAAACGACAGCGGTTTATTCAGGCGTTATATGATGATTTCGGTGCGCTTCCGAACAGAACCTATACACCGGAGCAGATCCGGCACCTCACCGGCTATTATCAAAAGCATGTCGAGGACGGGCAGATAGACGATATCACTTGGAATGATCTGAGTATGGAGGAGATTTTCAAGCGGCTCAATTATACGCATTCGGCGACGGGGGAGGAATACCTGTATTATATGCTCCGCAGTGCGCAGGGGAACATGGAGCGGCTTGCCCATCTGGAGGATGTTGTCGTCTGGCTGACGGAACATGCGGATGAGCGGGTGCGCATGCAGGTGTATCTGAGCGAGATGGGCTATACAGGAAAGCATTCGCTCTATGACTATATTGACCATCTGGATGCCTTGGGGAAGCGCAGCAGTCTGAAGCATTATATCGCGGATCTGCTGTATCTGCCGCTTTTGCTGGCCGCGCCGGCGCATCTGTCCCTGGCGGTGGCGGGGATCTCTGTACTGGGGATTTATCAGATTGTCAGTTATTTTCAGGATAAGCGGCAGATGGAACCGTATATCATCAGTTTTGCCTATATCATGCGGCTGATCAGAACCTGTGAAAAGGTGTGCGATATGGAGCTGCCGGTGTGTGCCGCAGAGACGCATCAGATGCGGGAGGCGATTCGGGCGACCAAAGGGATCCGCAGGGGATCCTTCTGGGTGTTTACTGCCAGCGACAGCAGAACCTCGGGCAATCCGTTGGAGTTGATCCTGGATTATATCCGGATGGCGTTTCATTTGGATCTGATCATATTCAACCGAATGGTCACTGCGCTGCGGGAGCATCTCGCCGACACGGACGTGCTGATCACGCAGGCGGGGTTCCTTGAGGCGGCCGCCTCTGTGTGTGCATTTCGCGCATCCTTGCAGGAAGGCTTTTGCGTGCCGTCCTTTTCGGAAGGGGAGCAGACAGCGATCCGGATCAACAACGGATACCATCTTTTGCTGGAGAAACCGGTGAAAAACAGCATCCATGCAACACAGGGGGTACTGTTGACCGGCTCCAATGCCTCCGGGAAATCTACGTTTCTGAAGATGGTCGCTATCAATGCGATTCTGGCGCAGACCATTCATACGGCGGCAGCGGATGCGTACAGCGCGCCCTTATTCAGCGTCTATTCGTCCATGGCGCTCAAGGACGACATCGCCCATGGAGAGAGCTATTATATTGTGGAGATCAAGGCGTTAAAGCGCATATTGGATGCGGTGCAATCCGGCAAACGGGTGCTTGGCTTTGTGGATGAAGTGCTGCGGGGGACGAACACCGTGGAGCGGATCGCTGCATCGACGGAGATCTTGAAAAGTTTGGGAAAGCCCGGTGTGCTGTGCTTTGCGGCCACGCATGATATCGAGCTGACAGAGCTTTTGCAGGATACTTATGACAACTATCATTTTGATGAGACCATACAGGACGGGGATATTCATTTCCCGTACCGGTTGCTGGCCGGCAAGGCGACGACACGGAATGCGATTCAGCTGCTCGCGCTGATGGGCTATTCCGAGGAGATCACGGAGCAGGCGATGCAACGCGCGGAGCGGTTTGTGCAGACCGGTGTATGGCAGGCAATGCAGGATAATATGGTAAAATAAGCAGGAGGAACAAGAATGGGCTTTGTGAATGGATTTGTATCATATCTGGTTTTGTTAATTATCTTTGTGGTCGTGGGTGGAACCGGTATTTATCTGGGAATCACACTGCGCAAGGGAGCCAACGCCAAGGCGGAGAAAGAGCAGGCACATGGCGACGCGGAATAGTACGACGCGCGGGTTTGACGCCGTGCTGTGGGATGTGGACGGCACCTTGCTGAATTTTCTGTACGCACAGCGGTGTGCGATCAGTAAATGTCTGCAGGAGATCGGAGTGGAACCCACAGAGGAGATTATTGCGCGGTACAGTGCCATCAATGACGGGTATTGGAAGCGGCTGGAGCTGGGTGAGGTGACGAAGGAGCAATTGCTTACGGGGCGGTTCACCAGTCTCTTTGAGGAGTATGATATCCGGGATGTGGATGTACAGGCTTTCCGCGACCAATACGAGGGTACGCTGGGTGTGGTGTACGCCTATCAGGAGAATTCGCCGGATATCTGTAAGGCATTGCGGGGCAGGGTGCGGCAATATGTGATCACGAACGGAGTCACCTCCGTGCAGAGAAGCAAATTGCAGCTTTCCGGCTTTGCGGAGCTGATGGAGGATATTTTTATCTCGGAACAGATCGGAGTGCCGAAACCGCAGGAAGCTTTTTTTGACGCCTGTATCAGACGCATGGAGGCACAGATCGGGGCGGTGGACCGCTCCAGACTGTTGATTGTGGGAGATTCGCTCAGCAGTGATATCAAGGGCGGTGTATTGAGCGGGATCCCGACCTGTTGGTATCGGCCGGAGGATGCGCTGTCCCTGGCGGATGCGCAGACGCAGCGTCTCTATGCACAGTACCGGCCGGACTATGAGATCAGCCGTCTGGCACAGATTCTGGATATCGTGTAGGCAAAACGGAGCGATTGTATGGCAAAATCAGAGGGACAAAAGGTAAAAATCCTATATATTCTAAAGCTGCTGCAGGAGCATACGGACGAGGCGCATCCCATGACGACTGCGCAGCTGATCGATGCGCTGCGGGCGGAGGGAATTGCCTGTGAGCGGAAAACGATTTACAGTGACATCGCACAATTGATTGATTTCGGATATGATATTGTGCAGCTCTCCAACAGGCAGGGCGGCGGCTATTATCTGGCAGAACGGGAGTTTGAGCTGGCAGAATTAAAGCTGTTGGTGGATGTTGTGCAGTCCTCGCGGTTTATCACCGCCAAAAAGTCCAGAGAACTCATCGGAAAATTGGAGCACATGGCGGGGAAGTATGATGCGGGCCAGCTGCAGCGGCAGGTGTTTGTCGCGGGGCGCGTCAAGACGGAGAACGAGCGCATTTATTACAGTGTCGATCATATACACAGAGCCATTCAGCAGGACAGACAGATCCGGTTTCACTATCTGGAGTGGAACCTGGAGAAAAAGCTGGTCCCCAAGGGAGACGCGCGCACAGTGAGCCCCTGGGCGCTGATCTGGAAGGACGAGAACTATTATCTGGCGGCCTATGACGCGGCGGGCGGGATGATGAAGCATTACCGCGTGGACAAGATGGGAAGCGTCGAGGTGCTGGAGGAAAAGCGGGAAGGCTTGCAGCAATTTGAAACGATTCATCTCGCGGATTATATCAATCAGACGTTCGGCATGTTCGGCGGTGAGGAGGAGACGGTGACCCTGCGTTTTCCCAATCGTCTGATCGGGGTGGTGCTGGATCGCTTCGGCACGGAGGCGTCCGTCCGTCCGATGCCGGATGACACGTTCCGGGTGCGCGTCAAGGTGGCGGTCAGCGGTCAATTTTTCGGCTGGCTTGCCGGCATTGGCAGGGATGTCAGGATCGTGGCACCTGAGACAGTCGGTGACCAGTACCGGGAATGGTTGAAAAATATTATAGAAACAGATCCATAGCAAAAGTCAAGCGAAATACGAGAAAAAGGTGTCTAAAATTTAGACATCTTTTTTGTTAGTTTTTTTATGGATGCATACGTTGACAAGCCGGAGAATCTTTCATATACTGGATACTAAGCGGCACAATATGTTGTTTTTTAGAATTAAATAACACCATATATTGTATTATGATAAGGGGAAGATATTATGAGCAGCAATTTCGATCAGACCACGACCAATATTGATTTTTCAGCGGAGTACAAGCCGAAACGGGATGTCTATGTGATCAAGAAGGACGGCAGCAAGGAGGCTTTCAACGTACAGAAAGTGATCAATGCCGTGGGGAAGAGTGCTTACAGAGCACTCACGAAATTTACGGAGGAGGACGAGCGCAATATCTGTAAATTCGTGGTGGCCAAGGTGGATGAGCTGGATGTGGATGAGGTGCCGATCCCGATCATGCATAATATCGTGGAGAGCGCGCTGGAGCAGGTGAAGCCGATCGTGGCCACCAGCTATCGCAATTATCGGAACTATAAGCAGGATTTTGTACGCATGCTGGACGATGTCTACAAGAAGAGCCAGTCCATCATGTATATCGGTGATAAAGAGAATGCCAATACAGACTCTGCGCTGGTGTCCACCAAGAGAAGTCTGGTTTTTAATCAGTTAAATAAG
This sequence comes from Lachnospiraceae bacterium, assembly GCA_017480445.1. Lineage (GTDB taxonomy): Bacteria > Bacillota > Clostridia > Lachnospirales > Lachnospiraceae > Acetatifactor. The sequence continues at coordinate 22,128 of JAFVAO010000025.1, read as the reverse complement.
GAGCTGTACCAGAAGTTTTTCCTGACGACAGAGGAGATTCAGGCCTGCAGGGACGGCTATATCTATGTCCATGATATGTCGGCCAGAAGAGATACCATGAACTGCTGTCTGTTCGATGTGCAGAATGTGTTGACCGGCGGGTTCGAGATGGGCAATATCTGGTACAATGAGCCGAAGTCTCTGGACGTTGCGTTTGATGTCATCGGAGACATTGTGCTCAGTGCGGCCAGCCAGCAGTACGGCGGATTCACGGTGCCCAGTGTGGATCTGATTCTGGAGCCCTATGCGGAGAAATCCTACAAGCGGAATCTGGAAAAATACAGACGTCTGGGTGTGGAAGAGACCATCGCGGAGCAGGAGAGCTACAATGATGTCGTGAAAGAGTATGAACAGGGCTTCCAGGGGTGGGAGTACAAGTTCAACACGGTGGCGTCCAGCAGAGGCGACTATCCCTTCATCACGGTGACCGCAGGCACCGGCACGGGCAGATTCGCCAAGCTTGCCACGATTACAATGCTGCATGTGCGCAAGGAGGGGCAGGGCAAGAAGGATCACAAGAAGCCGGTGCTGTTCCCGAAGATTGTATTTTTATATGATGAAAAATTGCACGGCCCCGGCGGTGAGCTGGAGGATGTGTTCGAGGCCGGCGTGGAGTGTTCTGCCAAGACCATGTATCCGGACTGGCTGAGCCTCACCGGCAAGGGCTATGTGGCGAGCATGTACAAGCAGTACGGCCGAATTGTTTCTCCCATGGGCTGCAGAGCGTTTTTGTCGCCCTGGTATGAGCGCGGCGGGATGCATCCGGCAGATGATCAGGACAAGCCGATCTTTGTAGGGCGCTTTAACATCGGTGCGGTTTCCCTGCATTTACCGATGATTCTTGCGAAGGCACGCAAGGAGAGCAGAGACTTTTACGAGGTGCTTGACTATTATCTGAATTTGATCCGCCAGCTCCACATTCGCACCTATGCCTATCTGGGTGAGATGCGTGCGTCCACGAACCCGCTGGCATACTGTGAGGGAGGTTTCCACGGAGGACATCTGAAACTCACGGACAAGATCAAACCGCTGTTGAAATCCGCCACGGCGAGCTTTGGAATCACGGCGTTAAACGAACTGCAGGAGCTTTATAACGGGAAGTCGCTGGTGGAGGACGGTGCGTTTGCTGTGGAGGTGATGGAGCATATCAACCAGAAGATCAGCGAATACAAGGAAGCGGATGGCAATCTGTACGCCATTTACGGCACACCCGCAGAGAATCTTTGTGGTCTGCAGGTGAAGCAGTTCCGTAAAAAATACGGCATTGTGGAGGGCGTTTCAGACAGAGAGTATGTGTCCAACAGCTTCCATTGCCATGTGACAGAGGATATCACGCCGATCCAGAGGCAGGATCTCGAGAATCGTTTCTGGAATCTGAGCAACGGCGGTAAGATCCAATATGTGAAGTATCCCATCGATTATAATATCGAGGCGGTAAAAACATTGATTCGCCGCGCGATGGATATGGGATTTTATGAGGGTGTGAACCTTTCCCTGGCCTATTGTGACGACTGTGGGCACCAGGAGCTGGAGATGGATGTGTGCCCGAAGTGCGGCAGTCGTAATCTGACGAAGATTGACCGCATGAATGGTTATCTGTCTTACTCCCGCGTACATGGTGACACACGGCTCAACGATGCCAAGATGGCGGAAATCGCAGAGCGCAAGAGTATGTGAGGAACAGGGAGAGCGAACAGACATGAGATATCACAATATCACAAAGGATGACATGTTAAACGGCGACGGCTTGCGTGTGGTGCTGTGGGTGGCTGGCTGCAATCATTGCTGTAAGGAGTGTCACAATCCGGTTACCTGGGATCCGGATGGCGGCCTGCTGTTTGACGATGCGGCCAAGCAGGAGATTTTTGCGCAATTGGAGCAAAGCTATATTTCGGGGATTACATTTTCCGGCGGAGATCCGCTGCATCCGGCGAATCGACTGGATGTGAAAAATCTGATGGCGGAGATTAAGGAAACGTATCCCGATAAGACGATCTGGCTATACACCGGAGATGTCTGGGAGGATATCGTACAGTATCCCCTGCTGCAATATGTGGATGTGTTGGTGGACGGCGAATTTCATATAGCGGAGCGGGATCCGAAGCTGTTGTGGAAGGGCAGCCGGAACCAACGCGTGATCGACGTACAGGCCTCTCTGCAGAAGGTGCAGGAGGAGGGGGCAACAGCCGAACCAGTGCTGCATTGTCCGGATTATTCGAACGAAAAAGACGAGCGGGAGGCACGGCAGACCATGGAGGATATGCCGGTCACATCCTGCTTATTGTAAAAGGTGAGGAAAGCTATGCAGAGAATCGCACAATTTATGAAAGTGAGTCCTGATCAATTTATGCAGGCCATGCAGGAGGAATTCCCCCAGTATACGGAGGAGGATGTCAGGGATATGTATGAGTCCTTAGGTCTTCCCAGACGTGCGACAGCGGGGAGCGCAGGGTATGATTTCTACGCGCCGTTCTCGTTTTCACTGCCGCCGGGAGCGACCATCAAGATTCCCACCGGTATTCGGGCGAAGATGGAGCCCAATTGGGTGCTGAAGATCTATCCGCGAAGCGGTCTGGGCTTTAAGTTCCGCCTGCAAATGAACAATACAGTGGGTATTATTGACAGCGATTATTTTAACTCGGACAATGAAGGCCATATTTTCCTGAAACTGACCAATGATTCCAACGAGGGCAGAACCGTGGATGTGACTGCGGGAACCGGACTGGTGCAGGGAATCTTCCTGGAATACGGCATCACCGTAGACGATGAGGCGGATGGAGTGCGCAACGGCGGATTCGGGTCCACAAGTAAATAGGATGATCTAAGACAGGAGGTCACTCCTGTCTTTTTCTTGCACAGATCAGAGTTTCACTCATACTATGTTATTAACAAAATCAAACCAGTATGAGAGGAATTTATGCAGGACTATAAATTTGATGAATTTCCCGACAAATTTCCGGTTGCCATGGCATATGTACCCTGGCAGCGTTTCAACGGTATCTATGATGATCTGGAGAAAGCATATCGTATCGGAACAATCTTTCCTGAGCTGAACAAACCTTTCACGGGAAGGAGATGCACATCATGAACAATCAGATCATGAACAATCAGGGACTGCAGAACAAACAGCAGATGCTGAAGGATATCGGTATCGTGAGTTTTGCGGTGGTGGATCTGGCACTGTATCTGGACACCCATCCGACAGACCGCGCCGCGATGGAATACTTTAATCACTATAATCGCATCAAAACACAGATGGAGAGAGAATTCTCCAGGAATTACTTCCCGTTGACAATGAATCACGCAGAGAGCAACAGAGAGTGGAGATGGGGCGCAGCTCCCCTGCCGTGGGAAGGAGTGTGTGACTGATGTGGAATTATGAAAAAAGATTACAATTTCCCGTAAACATCAAGAAGCCGGACGCAAAACTGGCGCAGGCAATCATTTCGCAGTACGGTGGACCGGACGGTAAGATGGGGGCCAGTATGCGTTATCTGTCCCAGCGATATGCGACACCGTATAAGGAAGTAGCGGGGCTGTTGACGGACATCGGCACAGAGGAGCTGGCGCATTTGGAGATGGTTGCAGCAATCATTTATCAGCTTACCCGCAACCTGTCAATGGATGAAATTGAAAAGAGCGGCTTTGATAAGTATTATATTGATCATACGCTGGGGATCTGGCCGCAGGCCGCCGGCGGCGTGCCGTTCAATGCCAATCAGTTCCAGTCAAAGGGCGATATCATCACGGATCTGACCGAGGATATGGCGGCCGAGCAGAAGGCGAGAACCACCTACGACAATATTCTCCGGTTGGTGCAGGATTGCCCGGATGTGAGCGAGCCGATCAAATTCCTGCGCGCAAGAGAGATCGTGCATTTCCAACGCTTCGGAGAAGCACTGCGCATTACGCAGGATAAGCTGGATGCCAAAAATTTCTATGCGTTTAATCCCGGATTTGATACAAACGGAAAAGGGGCCCAAAAATAGGATAAGAAATAGAGATAAGAACCATTCGACGATTGCTTCATAAAACCGCAAGTGCAGCATATGTTTTCATAAAGGGATCTTGGATGGTCAGGCGTGACGGATTGGCTGAGAAAAATTGACGAAATCATATGGGGACCATGGCTTCTTGGCCTGTTGCTGGGGACAGGAATGCTTTTGATGGTGAAGCTGCGTTTTCTGCCCGTCAGAAGGCTTGGTTTTGCATTGCGCTGTATGATGGGAGCGGAAGAGAAAAGTGATACAAAACGGCGAAACAGTACTTCTGTTTCGCCGTTTGCTGCGCTTACAGTGGAGCTTGCTGCGACGATCGGAACAGGGAATATTGTAGGCGTTGCGACGGCGGTGACTCTTGGCGGGCCGGGGGCGCTGTTTTGGATGATGGTTGCCGGCATATTGGGATTGGCGACAAAGCTGACAGAAAGTGCGCTGGCAGTCAAGTACCGCTGTAAAAATGCGCGGGGAGAGTGGACCGGGGGCCCTATGTTTACGATCAAACGAGGAATCCCGGGGAAATTTGGCGGATTCCTTGCCGCCTGTTATGCGCTGTTTGCTGTGCTGGCATCCTTTGGCATGGGAAATATGACACAGTCCAATTCCATCGCGCAGGCCTGTAAAACGGCTTATGGCATACCACCGCTTTGGTCGGGGATGGCAGCGGCCTTCCTAATTGCTGTCACAGTGATAAGCGGCATAAGCGGCATTGTGAAGCTGACGCAGATATTGGTGCCGTTCATGGGTGTGTTTTACATGCTGGGGATCTGCGGAATACTGGTCAGACATCCGCAGGGCCTGGTGGAAGGACTTGCGGCTGTCCTTGTGATGGCTTTTGCACCCAAAGCGGTGGCGGGCGGGATGTGCGGTCAATTTGCAGTGTATGCGTCGCTCAGTGCAGCACAGGCGCTCCGCATGGGTGTATCAAGAGGTGTTTTTTCCAATGAGGCAGGGCTTGGCGCCGGCGGGATTACGGCGGCATCCGCGGATACAGAGGATTACATCCGGCAGGGCTATATCAGTATGACCGGCGTGTTTTTTGACACCATGATCATTTGCTTTTTTACGGGTCTTGCCTTTGTGGCTTCCGGGTATTTGGGAAGCGTTGCGCCCTCCGGGGAGCGTTTGGACGGTGCGGCTCTCGTGATGGCGGTGTTTACAGGGCGATTTGGGGAAAGAGGCGCCGGTTTTGTCGCAGTCAGTATGGTATGTTTTGCATTCGCGACGATTGTGGCCTGGGCATATCAAGGGGAGAAAGCATTTGCGTTTCTGCTCCGGACCGAGCGGTACAATGGCGGATATCGAATGATGTATGTATTGTTTGTGTTGTTGGGGGCAATTTGCCCGATGGAAAGTGTATGGATTTTCTCGGATATCTGCAATGGACTCATGGCGGTGCCGAATCTAATCAGCGTATTGCTTTTGGGACTCGGCACCGACGGGATCTGTGAAGAGATACGGGCATATCATTAGAGAGATATTTTTTTGCTGTCTGTGATGTTGAATTTCAAGGTCACAGTACCGTGATAGGGATAGCGCTTATCGACCGCATTGTAGTGGGTCGTCAGGGTGACGGTGCCGCCCTGGTACTTGGAGGCCAGATTGGTTCCGTAGGTGAGATAGAAATCTTCACTGTTCAACACGGTATGCTGTTTGTCCGAAAGTGTGACGGCGGTGATGATCGGGCGCTGGGTGGTGCCGGTAAAGGGCAGATCCAGCCCCACAATCCGTCTGTTTGTTACGATGTATTGCCTGCCGTCAATCGTCACACTCTGGATTTTGGGCAGCTTTTCCTGATCATAGTAGCCATAGTACATAACCTCGGTGCCGGTACCGTCTGCGCCGAAGGAGATACTGCGCGCAGAGCCGGACTGGATCCGCACAACGCAGCCGTGCTCGGAATCATCGGTGCTTTTTTGTATCTTGTAGGCACTTGCCTTTAAACCGGCCAGCTGCAGTGTGCCGGAGGTTGTATAATATGCCTGATAAAGCTTTGCATGCAACTTTCCTTTGCTCTTGGCCTCATACGGGCTGTCCGAAAAGGAGACGTAAAGCGCATTGTTGGTGTAGCTTGTCAGGTTCGGCGTCAACACTGTGATCTGCTCCGCGATCAGCGGGACAACCCGGTAGTAGCCCAGCACGGCCGAGCCGCGGAACAGACCGCTTCCCTTGACGACAACCTTTGCTGTGCCGCCCACGGATTTGTTCTGGCTGCATATAAATTGCAGGGTTTCATACCCTAAGAAACCGCCCGCTTTGTCGTAGACTGCCGTGGTGAAGGTCGATTTATTACCTGTCGGTGTGATCGTCTGGACAAAGCCGTTGGCCTTGGTCAGCGTGATCGCCCCGGGAATCGCACCTTTGATGTTGTAAGGCGCGGTTGCGGGCAGAGAGAAGCTGAGATACCCGGTAGTCTCATCCAGCGCCTGTTCCAGATTCATTTTATTGTGCCTGTACGTCAGCTTGACGCCCGCAGACGGGTCGATCGCGTAACCGCATTGTCCGGCACCGCCCAAGTGGATATTGACTTTGTCTGAGGAAGCCACATTATAGCCGGTAAAATCCACCGTTCCGGAGACATAGTAGGGACTCGCGGGATCTGTGGACAGACCGGCCTTTTTGCCGGCGGTCGACAGCTCCCAGGAGGTGGTAGCGCCGAAGTTTACGCTGACCTTGCTCAGTGCAAAATAAGATTTCTTTAAGGTCATACCGGTGATCGTCACCTTGCCGACCTCCCTGGAATCGCCCAGATAGCTGCCCTTGGGGCTGACGATGACGCGGTAGAGGTTTGCCGCCTTGACCGTGGTGCCGTAGGTGATACCGGCCTCCGCCTGATGGTGGCTGTAACATTCCTGAAAATAGACGGTATAGTCCTTGCCCAATGTCAATGTTTTGCCCAGATCGTTTTTGGCGGTGATCTTAAAATTGGTAGCGCCGTAGGCAGTACCGGAGGCTTTGTATGGCAAAGATTTTACACCGATTTTGATCTTGGCGGAGGAGAAATCATATACCGCATTCTCCGTGACGCAGAATTGCTGGGAAGCGTAGATAGAATGCAACGGATTGGGGGTATGACTCTGTTTTCCGTCATCAAAGCTGTTATAGCGGGTGCTTTCCGCATCCGCCCAGGTAGAATTATCATCGTAGGCGGCGCCGCAATAGTTGCCGATCCCGCGCACAACATAGAGATAATCGCCCTTGACCGCAATGCGGTTCGGGTCGGAAAATGTCTGCTTTTCCCAATATTCGTGTACATCGTCCCACAGATAAAGCTCTGCGGTATAATCCTTTTCATACACCAGCTGATAGGTGACGGAGGATTTGCTCAGCAGCTTGCCGCTCCGGTCATAGGATGAACTCTCGAAGGCCTTGGTCACATGCGGGGTGATGCGCTTGGTGAGCGCGCCGCTTTTCAGGGTGTAAAAATTTTCAAAGCCGCTTACCCGCGCTTTGGAAGCTGTCGTTCGGGTATAGGGGGCCGTATAGGCAGAGGCGTCGTTGGATCCGCTGTTCCGGTTGGTGATACCGGACTCATAGGTCTCCACCGCGCCGAGATTGGAGGGCAGAATATCAAAATAGACATCCGCCGAAAAACCCTTGTAATTGCCCTTGCCGGTGATGGTGATCCTGGGGCGCTCCGTCTCGACCTGCCAGCTCTTTTCATAGGTGCCGCTGGTCTTAGACGCGTCGGAGACAAGACGCATGGAAGCATTCTGGTTATTTTCATAGCTGACGGTATAATCCTTGTCCAACACAAGCTCTGTGCCGCCGCCATCGGCAGAGGTGCCGCAGTAGACAGAGACACGCAGATCCGCGGTTTTCTGTTTGGACTTCAACTGGCTACCGAGGACAACGTGCTCGCGGCCGTCATAATAAACGCTGGGAATGGATGTGACATACAGGTTCTGCGCGATCGCCATGCTGACCTGTGCGACAAAATGATAGTCGCGGGAGCCGGAGAGCGCAAACTCCTTGGTCTCGCCGGAGCGCTCGTAGGTAACCGCATCCGGATTTACAAATGTGGTATTGTAGTAGTCCGGCCGCTCGTAGCCGTCATCCTCCGGAGAGACATTGTAGCCGTCGGTATAGACGCTCCATCCCAGCAAGGCAATGTCGCCGCCGAAGCTGCGGAGAAAGTTGTCGCAGTCGAGCTGTAGCTTCTCATAGAAGTCATAGGCGTTTAAGGGCTGCGTGGTATCCGGCGTCAAGGGAAAGCTCTCTGTCCATTGACGTCCGTTGTTATTCATGGTAAACGTGGCATAGTACTGTGCTTTTTTGACATAAATATCACCGAAAATATTGCCTACGAGCTCATAGTTGTCGTCATACGAGGGGGCCAGTGTCAGTGCCAGAGGTGCTGTCTGATAGCCGTCCGCGGTGATGTCGATGCCGGAGACATCAAAGGTCACATCACCCTCCAGAAATTCGGCGGGATCCGCAAACTTCGTTAGGGCGGCATCCGAAATACCGATTCCGGTATCTGCATCAAACACCTGCAGTGCAGCGCCGGACAGCTGCGCAGCGGGAAGCGACAGATGGCCGTCGGCCGGCAGCGCGCGTCCGTCCAACACCTGGTCGGACGGCAGGGTACAGCGGACGGAGACTTTGCGCTTGGCAATGGTGAAATCCGCCTGAGCGAGCATAGGCTCCGTGTCGACCGCATCCGAGGTGCTGTCCGTGTAAGTGGCGGCAGACATTGCGGCGGCGACTACGATGCCCTTTGTACCCGCCGGCAGCGTGGAGAGCTCTTCGCCGTCAGCACGCAGAAATTCCGCATAGTCAGCAAGCTGCGGATCTGTCAAAAAGAACTTATACAGAACGGTAGGAGCGGCAGGGGCGGTGTCGATTGCCTGCGCAATACCGTTTTGGGTAATCGTGGGGGAGAAAGCATGCTGCAGCGCCGGTGCATCGCTTCTGTTCTCCGTGCCGTAGGGAATTACCCCGGAGGAGATGGAAAAACAGGAATCAGATGTGAAGTTGCACAATGCCTGCGCTTGATCGGAAGGGAAATCCGCCGCCCCGCGCGCATCAGCGGAGAGGATTGCCGTGGGCTGGGCAGTGCAAAGCAGGGTCACGGTCAAAAGTCCGGACAGTAACTTGCGCATTTTCCCTATTGTGCTGTGATTTTTCGAAACTGATTTCATGGGTGTTGCTCCTTGTCGCTTTATTATAACCTAGGTAACTGCGAAACGCAGATTCTATATGAGTGTCATTGTGCACATTGTATATGCCATCGCAGGCACGCTTTCGCTACACCTCGCTCGTAGCGGTACATAAGGTGCCAAAATACGGCACCTAAGTACCGACGGCTCGCTAGTGCCTGCTTATGGAATATACAATATGCCCAATTCGGTACTTCTGCAATAGCGTTTTGCAAATGCCTATTATTATAGCCTATTATATTATAGCACGCACGGAGAGATGGGTAAATTGTTTTTTCCTATAGTTGGTTGCAAACCCCTGTGAAAAGTTGTACAATTATCCTAGGTTTTTGTATGCTTTTTTAAGAAAATATATAGAAAGCAGATACATGGTAGTTACAGATATAAGGGACTTGAATTCCATGCAAGGAGGAAGCGCACGAATGAAAACAGGAAAAGGATTCAACAGGCTGTCCGCGATTTTGCTGGCGATGTTATTGGTGACCGAAAGCATTGATACCACAACACTGTATGTGCGGGCGGATGCGTATACCGCAACGGATGCAGCGGTGACCCGCGCAGCGGATACAGGTACGGCTGACGGCGCGGAGGAATACATTACCGCGACAGGGTATGTGGAAGCACCCGGCGAGGGACCGGCGCCGGTGTCCCATCTGGGCTTGAGCGTGCAGGAGGCAGAGGCGCTGCGGATCGACGACGGACAGGAGAGGCTGCGCGCGTCGGTCAAGGATGTGGAGACTTTGCCGGCAGCATACCCGTGTGACTATACGGATACAGACAGTCTGTTGGCTTATCTGGATCTGGATCTGCCTGCGACGCGGAATCAGAACCCGTACGGAACTTGTTGGGCACATGCGACGACGGGTGCGGTGGAATTGGACATGATCAAGCGCTACGGCGCAGGCACAGATATTGATTACAGTGAGATGCATCTGATCTATTGGTCGCTGCATCAGGGCTCCAATCCGGTGCTTGGTGACACCGGGGATCAGGTGTTGGATGCGGCGCATCCGTCAGGCTATATGATGACGGGCGGCAATGCGGATATGACCTCTCAGACACTGCTGCGCAGAAGGGGCATGGCAGCGGAGGAGACACTCCCCTACAGCGCGGAGAATACAGAGGCTGCCAATGCAGATACGTTGGTGGCGGATCCGGCGGAGGAGTTTCTCGATGTGGCACATCTGATGAACCATTATCGGATCAATCTGACCGAGAACAGCGACCAGGTGAAGCAGGCGATTCAGGAGCACGGTGGCGTGCAGACTTCTATTTATGCGGATACAAAATACTATTCGTCTGCCTATAATTCTTTTTACAATGCATCTTTGAGCAGCACCAATCATGCAGTCCTGCTGGTGGGATGGGACGACGACTTCCCCAAGGAGCATTTTGCGTCTGCACCGGCGGGCGACGGCGCATGGCTGGTGCGCAACAGCTGGGGCTATGCCGGACAGAACCAGCTGTCCTATTATAAATATTTCTGGATCTCTTACTATGATGCCGGACTTTTGAAAAGCGGCACCGCACATGTTTTTGAGGTTGTCCCGGCGGAGCAGGGATATGACAATCAGTATTATTATGACAGTGAACTGTGTCTGAATGGTGGTTTTGGCAGATCTGACATGCAGGCGGCCAATGTATACACGGTCGGCGGTACACGGACGGACAGTGCAGACAAGGAGTGGTTAAAGGCGGTTACGATTGTTTTGGACAGTGCTGACGCCCCCTATGAGGTAAAAATTTATACCAATCTGCAGGATGCGACGAAGCCGACCAGCGGTACACTGGCGGCGTCACTGAGCGGTACGCTGGCTTTTCAGGGCGAATATACGCTCGCACTGCCGGAGCCGGTGCTTCTGAAGAAAGGGGAACCGTTCTCTGTGGTGGTGACGGGAGATGTGGCGATTGAATATTCTTATTCCAATATGTCGACTGTGAAAGCAAATCAAGGGGAGAGCTTTATCAGTTGGGGATCCTGGAAAGATTTTACTGCCTATAACTATTCTAATTTCGGCAACTTCCGCATCTACGCGTTGACGGATGATGTCGCGTCCGGCGAGGAACCGGCAGATCCGGATCCCATCACCAATCTCATGGCACGTCGGGACGGTACAAGCGCCGCGTTAAGCTGGAACGCGCTGGATGGCGCGGCGGGATATACAATTTATCGCGGTACCGCAGCGGATGCGGTCACCACCAAGGTGGCGACGGTGAGCGCGGCGACGACCACTTATACGGACAGTGGTTTGGACAGCACCAGACTGTATTACTATCAAGTGAAGGAGACGGCGGAGCAATCCGTCTCTGAGATCGCAACGCTGCTGCGGCAGCTGACTGCGTCGGATGTGACTACAGTATCGGGAACAGGCACCTTTACCTATGACGGCAGCAACCGGAGTATGAACGCCACCATGCCCGCGGGCGTCGGCTCGGTGGATCGTTTTTACTATCAGGTGATAACGAGCGGGCAGACAGAGGTTTTGACAGAGCTTACAGCAGGTACCAGGTTGAGTAAACCGGGCACCTATCAGCTGGGTATCCGGCTGGAGGATGACGGAGCGGTATTTGCGCAGGATCTGACGGGCATCACCAGCAGTGCATGGCGCATCGTCATCAGCAAGGCAGTGATTTCCGCGTCGGATTTCACCTTTGAGAGTGCGACGGCCTTTCCGTATGACGGACAGCCGCATAGTGTCAAGCCGGAGGCACCGGCATATTATACCGGCACCCTGAGCTACAGCTATGCGCCGGTGGTGGAGCAGGTGGTGGATACGCAGGCGCGCAGCGCGGTGCAGCCCTCTGCAAGCGGCACGTATCAGGTGTATGTAAGCGGTACGGAGACTGAGCTGTATGCAGCGTTTTCGAACTATACCAGTACTGCATGGCGTTTTACGATTGAGGCGGAAGAATCCGATGACCCGGTGATTATCGGGGACATTACCAATCTCACGGCGGACAGAAACGGAACAGATGCGACATTGTCCTGGGATGCATATGACGGTGCGACAGGTTATGTGATCTATCGCGGCGTTTCAGCGGATGCTGTCACCACGAAGGTGGCAGAGGTGGGCGCATCCGTGACCACGTACACCAACAGCGGCTTAGGTAGCACCAAGCTGTATTATTATCAGGTAAAAGAGAAGTCCGGCAAAGCGGTTTCCGCAGTTGTGACAGTACTGCGCCGGCTTACGGCAGCGGATGTGACTGTATCCGGAGCCGGAGCGTTTCTCTATGATGGCACCGAGCGGACGATGACAGCTGTTCTGCCGGAGGGAGTCGGAACGGCAAAACTCTTTTATTATCAGGTGACCATAGAGGAAGTGACGACACAGAACAGTCAGACTGTGACCACAACCATGCGCGAGCTTGCGGCGGGCACAAAGCTGGTGTCCCCCGGCATTTATCAGCTTGGCATCCGGCTGCAGACGGACGGCGATGTATTTGCGAAAGAGGATACGGTGGGTGTCACCAGTGACGCATGGCGGATCGTCATTGACAAAGCGGTGGTTCCCGTCTCGGATTTCACCTTTGAGAGCGCTGCGCCCTTTACCTATGACGGGCAGGCGCATGCGGTAAAACCGGCGGCACCGTCATACTACACCGGCACGCTGACCTACAGTTATATTCCTGTGGTGGAGGATGTTGTCTGCCCGGAGAACCGCAGTAACATGATGCCCTCCGCAAGCGGCACCTATCAGGTGTATGTGAGCGGTACGGAGACGGATTTGTACGCGTCGTTCACCGATTATACCAGGAGCGACTGGCGGTTTGTCATCGAGGCGGCCGGCGGCGAAGACCCCGGGGAGGAACCCGATGATCCGGCGATTGTGGGTGATATTACAGACCTTGTCGCGCGCAGAGCCGGGACTGATGCCGTGTTATCCTGGGATGCGTTTGACGATGCGGCGGGATATGCGATTTATCGCGGTGTTTCAGCGGATGCAGTCACGATCAAGGTGGCAGAGACAGACGCGGCGAAGACCACATATACAGACAATGGTTTAGACAGCACAAGGCTGTATTATTATCAGGTAAAGGAAACGTCCGGTAAAGCGGTATCGGCGGTTGTACCGTTGCTGCGTAACCTTGCAGTGACCGATGTGATCGTGTCCGGTGCTGGGGACTTCACCTATGACGGAGCTTATAAGACGATGTCCGCGACCTTGCCGGACGGCGTGGGAACGGCAGAGATCTTTTATTATCTGGTGACCATTGAAGAGGTGACGACGCAGAACAGCCAGACAATGACCACGACGATGCAGGAGCTGGCGGCAGACAAGGAGCCGATGCTCCCGGGCATCTACCAGTTGGGAATCAGACTGCAGACGGACGGGACAGTGTTTGCAGCGGATGAGAAAGTCATTACCGATGAGGCATGGCGCATTACCATCAAAAAAGCGGCCGGCGAGAATCCGGGAGATGAGCCCGGGGCTGATCCGCAGGAGCTGGATTTCGGCGATGTGCTGCAGGAGGATATCGATGCATTTGGCTTTCAGACGCCGGACGAGGTGCCGCAGGGCATCTGGGTGGCCGGCGTGCCGGAGACGGTTCCGTATACGGGCGCGGCGATCCGGTTTGATGATCTGCGTGTGTATGATCACTTAAAGCGGCTGACGGAGCAGGATTATACGTTAGTTTACAAGGCAAATGTCAATGCTGGAACGGCGACGGTGGCAGTGACTGGTAAGGGCAATTATACAGAGACACTGCAAAAGACCTTCCGGATCACCAAATTGGATATCGGCGCAGCACAGGCGCAGGGAACACTTGCGGTGGAGGAGTTGTATCTCGCGGCGACGGGCAAGGCGTTGACCCCGAAATTTGCTGTGACCTGGAACGGAATTGCGCTCAAGCAGGATAAGGACTATCGTCTGATCCTGCCGGAGGGCGGTATCCTCACGGCGCGCACAGAGCCTTATGAGATCACGTTGGACGCCTCTGAAAGTACGAATTTCACCGGCAAAGCAGTGGGCTATCTCCACGTGTATGACACGAGCAATACAGAGAAAATCAACCTGAGCAAAGCGGTGGTTTCCAAGATCCCGGCGCAGACTTATCGCGCGGGCGGTTTCACACAGTTAGAGCAGCTGGTGACCTCCAAGGGCGCACCGATTGCGTTCGTTGTCAAGGTGGGCGGACAGACACTTTCTGCGTCAGATTACACAGTTTCCTTCGTCAATGCGGATCGGATCGGCACAGCCTCCCTGATCCTGCGGGCGGCGGAAGACAGCGCGTATACCGGTATGAAAGTCATTCCGTTTAAGATCGCCGGTCTGACGGCCAAGAACGCCTTTGTCGTAAAGCCAATTCCGAATCAGACTTACACGGGCAAAGCAATTGTGTTGGGAGAGCAGCTGCAGGTAGCTGACCGTGCAGGCAATCTGCTGCAGGAAGGGACGGATTATACCGTTTCCTACAAAGCGAACACGAAAGCAGGTACGGCCAAGGTGACCATCACCGGTAATCCGACCGCGGGTTATACCGGCGGTGTGACCCAGAGTTTCCGGATTGAGCGCTACGTGCTTACCTATGATCGGAACCGTCCGGCGGATTCCAGTTGTGTCATCACCTACGATGAGGCACCGGCTTACACCAAGGGTACCACAACACCGGCGGTAAGCGTACAGGTGCGCGATGGGGAGAAGCTGCGTACCCTCGTGGCGGGCACGGATTATACAGTCAAATACAAAAACAATAAAAAGGTCAATGACACCGGTGTGATCGTGGTCACCGGCAAGGGGAATTTCACGACGCCGAAGGGTGGTATCGAGCTGCGCTTTACCATCGGCTCCAAGGCACTCTCGGCA
This sequence comes from Lachnospiraceae bacterium, assembly GCA_017480445.1. Lineage (GTDB taxonomy): Bacteria > Bacillota > Clostridia > Lachnospirales > Lachnospiraceae > Acetatifactor. Next base: position 7,119 of record JAFVAO010000025.1, on the reverse strand, counting down.
GTGCCGGATATCGTTGCGGCAGACAAAGTGTACAAAAATGCCCCCAATCTGTACAAGACCAAGCTGGTGCTGACGGATGCCAACGGCAAGAAACTGGCGGCCGGCACCGATTATGAGAAAGCGATAGAATATCTGTATGCGGCGGATACACTCATACAGTACAAAGAGAGCAAGACATCGGTCGTAACATTGACCAGAGCGGCCGGCGATGCGGTGCAGCCCCAGGATATCCTTCCTGCGGGTACAGTGATCCGCGCAGTGATCACCGGTAAAAACAGTTACACCGGCACCGCGCAGACGACGTTCCGCATTGTGGAAAAGGATCTCTCCAAGGCCAAGGTGACAGTGCGGGCGCAGATGTACACAGGCGCTGCCGTACAGCCGGCGGCGGATGCGCTGAACCCTGCGGCGGGAGACGTGGTGGTCAAGATCGGTAATGAATTGCTGGTGGAGGGCAGAGATTTTGAGATCACAGGCTATGCCAACAATATTCAGAAGGGCAAGGCAGCCACGCTCACAATCAGGGGACTTGGCAATTACGGCGGCAGCAAGACGGTGAAATTCACGATTCTGCAGAGACCGTTCTCGGCCAGGTAAGTCTGACAGCGCATATGAGAATGAGGGGCAGTATGAATACGATTGAAAAATTTTTGAGATATGTTACAATTGACACGCAGTCTGATGAGGAATCGCAGACGACGCCGAGTACGGAGAAACAGCACAATCTGGCATCGCTGCTGGCGCGGGAGCTGCAGGAAATGGGTGCGGAGGAGGTCGATTATGACAGGACGTACTGTTATGTATATGCCTCCGTCCCCGCCACAAAGGGCTGCGAAGACGCGCCGGTGCTGGGCTTTATCTCACACATGGACACGTCTCCGGCGGCGCGCGGAGACGGCGTGCGGCTGCGCATTGTGCAAAATTATGATGGAAACGATATTGTGTTGAATGCCGCGCAGGATATTGTGATGCGCACGGCGGATTTTCCGGAGCTGTTAAAGCTCGTGGGCAAGGATCTGATCGTCACGGACGGCACCACATTGCTCGGGGCGGATGACAAGGCCGGCGTTGCCGAGATTATGGCGATGGCAGAGTATCTGTTACAGCATCCGGAGATTCCTCACGGCAAGATCCGCATTGGGTTTACGCCGGATGAAGAGATCGGAAGCGGCGCGGATCATTTTGACGTCGCACGGTTCGGCGCGGATTTTGCGTATACGGTAGACGGCGGCGCACTGGGCGAGCTGGAGTATGAGAATTTCAATGCGGCCTCCGCGAAGCTTTCCGTGGCGGGACGCAGCGTGCATCCGGGAGATGCCAAGAACAAGATGCGCAATGCAATCCTGATCGCACAGGAATTTCAGGCGCTGCTTCCGCAGGAGCAAAATCCCATGTATACGGAAATGTATGAGGGATTTTACCATCTAAACACGATCAAAGGTGATGTGGAGCAGGTGACGGCAAGCTATATCATCCGCGATCACGACAAGGCGCTTTTTGCGCAGAAAAAGGAGTTTTTCCTCGCGTGTGCAGCGTTTTTGAATGAAAAATATGGTGCAGGCACGGTGACCGTTGACCTGCAGGATTCCTACTACAACATGCGGGAGATCTTAGAGCCGCACATGCACTTGATCCGGTATGCGCGCGAGGCCATGGAGGAGTTGGGCATTCAACCGATCGTCCAACCGATCCGCGGCGGGACAGACGGCGCCAGATTGTCCTTTATGGGGCTGCCCTGTCCGAATCTCTGCACCGGCGGCGCGAATTTTCATGGCAGATTCGAATATGCCTGTGTGCAATCGATGGAACAGATCACGGAGCTGCTGGTGAAAATTGCGGGAAAGTATGCAGGTTTTGTAAAATGATGAAAGGTGATTTTATGACAAATAGCACGATAAGAGATATGGCAAAAAGCACGAATCAGAACCAGTCGGAAAACGCTGCTGACGAACTTGCGCGTCAGCAGTTTTTCATGGAGCGGTGCTGTGAGTATGTAAACGCTTTCAAAGAACGAATGGGCCGGCTCCCCAGAGCGTGTGTGACGACCTTCGGGTGTCAGATGAACGCCCGTGATTCGGAGAAACTGATCGGGATTCTGCGGCACGTGGGGTATGAGATCACGGAGGATGAAAATGCGGATTTTGTCCTGTACAACACCTGTACGGTGCGGGATAACGCCAATCAGAAGGTGTACGGGCGGTTGGGAGAGCTCAAAGGCTACAAGCGCAAGAATCCCGAAATGAAGATTGCGCTTTGCGGCTGTATGATGCAGGAGCCGACGGTGATTGAGAAGATCCGAACCAGTTATGGGTTTGTGGATTTGGTCTTCGGCACCCATAACCTGTTTCGGTTTGCGGAGCTGTTGTACACCAGCTTTACACAGAACGGCATGGTCATCGATATCTGGAAGGATACGGATCGTATCGTGGAAGATCTGCCGGTGGAGCGCAAGTATCCCTTCAAATCCGGGATCAATATCATGTTCGGCTGCAACAATTTCTGTACCTACTGTATCGTGCCCTATGTGCGCGGCAGGGAGCGGAGCAGAGAGCCGAAGGATATCCTGCGGGAGATTGAGCGTTTGGTGGCAGACGGCGTGGTGGAGGTCATGCTGCTTGGGCAGAATGTGAATTCCTACGGGAAGAATCTCGCGCAGCCGATGACTTTTGCCCAGCTGTTGCAGGAAGTGGAGAAAATCGAAGGACTCCGGCGCATCCGTTTTATGACCTCACATCCCAAGGATCTCTCCGACGAGCTGATTCAGGTGATGAAGGAATCCAAAAAGATCTGCCGCCACCTGCATCTGCCGCTGCAGGCCGGTTCCACCAGGATTCTGCGGGATATGAACCGGCGATACACCAAGGAACAATATCTGGCGCTTGCGGAGAAGATCCGGCGGGAGATTCCCGATATGGCGCTGACCACTGACATCATGGTGGGCTTTCCCGGGGAGACGGAAGCGGATGTGGAGGAGACCATCGATGTGATCCGGAAGGTGCAATATGATAATGCGTTCACATTCATTTATTCCAGGCGCACCGGCACACCGGCGGCACAGATGGAGCAGGTGCCGGAGGATGTGGTCAAACGCAATTTTGACAAAGTTTTAAAAACTGTACAGGACACGGCGAGAGAGCGGGTGGCCCGCTATCAGGGGCAGGTGATGGACGCGCTGGTGGAGGAGATCAATGAGAGCGATCCGACGCTGGTGACCGGACGCCTGTCCAACAATACATTGGTGCATTTTCCGGGAGACGCGTCCCTGATCGGACAGATCGTTGCTGTCTCGCTGGATGAGTGTCATGGGTTTTACTATATGGGGCACAGCGTGTGAGGAAAACCGGAAACAGGATGGATAGGAGAATCTCATGAAAAAGAAATATGTTACAATCGGCGTGTGTTTGGTATTGCTTCTGGCGGGAGGCGCACTCTGGTTTCATTACCGGAATCTGCAGGAGCATCCGGATCCGGCGGCGCATGAGCGTGCGGCAGATGCGGAGATTTCGGCTCAAAACGCTTCAGGCCGGATGGATTCTGCGCAGAACGCTTTGGATGTGGAAAACAATGCCGAAGAAAAGACAAATCCGCATGCGCCGCTGGATCCGGTGGCTGATCTCGTGTATCCGCCGGTTAAATGCATGTATCTGAGTGATGCGGAGAGCGACGCTTATCAGCGTGGCGAGACGCTGCTTGCAGTACAGTGGGAGAGCGGCGCCGCCTATGCGTATGACAGTGTGTATTCATACAGTAATTATTATTGTGACCTGTCCGCGGAAGGGCTTGTGGCAGCCAGGGATTTTGTGCGGCAAGTCTGTGCTGCCCATGACGAGGTTGGAGAAGCGGCTGACGTGGAAGAGCGCTATACGTTGATCCTGGAGGAAGAAAGCGGAGCGAAACACTGGTATCCGCTGGAGCAGCAGGAGTTCGCAGCCTGCTATGACAGGCTGTCCGCTGACATGCTGGATGTCGTGCAGGCCCGCAGGACACAGGCGCTTGCGCGAATCGAGGCACAGCTTACGCAACGGCAGAAAGCGTATCTGCCGGTGCTGGAGATGTATATGCTGGTCGGAGACCGGACGTACGGCTGTTTCGGGGATGCGGTGGGAATGGCTTGGGATTGGAACGAAGAGGAGCGATGGCTTGCGCATTTTGGTATTCGTTGCCCCGAGAAGCAGAAAGCAGCTTTTGCCGGACGGGATCATGATCTGCTATCCGTGACGAACAGTCTGCTGGAGGTCGTGCTGGCCGGCGCGGAAGGCTTTGGTTATCTGCTTCGGGATCTGGACGGTGACGGTATGGAAGAGCTGTTGTTGAGCTATCAATACGGCGGAGAAAGTCAAACGTTTTACGCTTTGTTCACCGTGGAAGAGGACGATCAGGTGACACTTTTGTATTCCGGCTGGGCGCGCTTTAGTCTGCAGATCGGCGCCGACGGATTTCTCTATGCCTGCGGCAGCGGGAGCGCCGCGTCCGGTGTGTATGAGAAATACAGCCTGCAAGACCATGCGTTGCAGATCCAATCCGAGCTGAAATACGATTATTGGTCGGAAAACTATTTTTTCTATAACCCGAACGGCTTTCTGCCGCAGGATGCGGGCAAGAAAGCATATGCGATCACGGCGGACCGGGTGAAAGAGATTGATCGAAGCTACCGGGAGCAGTTTTTGGAATTCCCGCTTCAGGCGCTGATGCCGGATGGGGCGTGATACGTCGCCGGACGAAAAAACCGGTGACGATCAGATAGATCATACAAACGAGGAGAGAAGAAAAAATCATGGATAAGTTAAAACCAAAGCTATTTACAGTGATGAAGGGCTATACGAGACAACAGCTGGTGAAGGATATTGTGGCGGGAATCATTGTCGCCATTATCGCGCTGCCGTTGTCCATCGCGCTGGCGCTGGCGTCGGGCGTGACACCGGAGAAGGGTATCTATACGGCGATTGTGGCCGGATTTGTCATTTCCTTTTTGGGCGGTAGCCGCGTGCAGATCGCGGGACCGACGGCGGCCTTTGCCACCATCGTCGCAGGGATTGTGGCGCAAAACGGCATGGAAGGGCTGGCGCTCGCCACCGTCATGGCGGGAGTGCTGCTGATTTTGATGGGACTGTTCCGCATGGGCAACCTGATCAAATTCATCCCGTATACCATCACCACCGGTTTTACCACCGGAATTGCGGTGACGATCTTTATCGGACAGATCAAGGATTTCCTGGGGCTGCGCGTGGTGACGGAGGAGCCTCTGATCGAGACGATTGACAAGCTCAAGGCGGTCATCATATTTTTCCCTTCGATCAATTATCAGGCGGTTCTTGTCGGTGTGGTGTGCATGGTGATCCTGATCGGCTGGCAGTATCTGCCGGGATTTTGTAAAAAGATTCCGCCCTCGCTGATCGCCGTGCTCGTGAGTATCGGCATGGTGAAGGGCCTACATATGCAGGTGAATACCATCGGGGATCTGTATGAGATCTCGAATAAGCTGCCGGCCTTCCAGATGCCGGTGATCAATCTGAAGCTTGTGCGCACAGTGCTGCCGGACGCCTTTACCATTGCGATTCTGGCTGCGATTGAGTCGCTGCTTTCCTGTGTGGTGGCGGACAGCATGATCAACTCCAGTCACCGCTCCAACATGGAGCTGGTGGCGCAGGGCGCAGGCAACATCGCCTCGGCACTCTTTGGCGGGATCCCGGCGACGGGCGCGATTGCGCGTACGGCGGCCAATATCAAAAACGGCGGACGCACACCCATCGCCGGTATGGTACATGCCGTGACACTTTTGCTGATTCTGGTTGTGCTGATGCCCTATGCGGCGCTGATTCCGATGCCGGCCATCGCGGCGATTCTGTTTATGGTTGCCTACAATATGTCCGAGTGGCGGAAATTCCTCAATCTGTGCAAGACGGCGCCGAAGAGTGATATTCTGGTGCTAGTGCTGACCTTTGGTCTGACGGTGATCTTTGATCTGGTCATTGCGATCGAGGTGGGCGTTGTGCTGGCGGCGATTCTCTTTATGAAGCGCATGAGTGATGTGACCGAGGTAGAAGGCTGGAAATATGTGGAGGATGACGAGAACGATGTGGACAGTATCTCGCTGCGCAAGGTTCCGGATAATACATTGGTGTATGAGATCAGCGGGCCGCTGTTTTTCGGTGCTGCCGATAAGATCCTGAAGATCTCGCTGGATGAGAAGGTGAACTGTCTGGTGCTGCGCATGCGCAGTGTGAGTGCCATCGACGCGACGGCGATGCACAATCTGGAACAGCTTCTGGAATCCTGTAAACGGCTGCATATTCAGCTGGTATTATCCCATGTGAACGAGCAGCCGATGAAGGTGATGCGCAAGGCGGGATTTGTGGAGCAGGTTGGCGCGGAGAACTTCTGCGCGCATATTGATGAGGCGCTGGCGCGCGCGACAAAGCTTGCGGCATAAGCGACAGAGGGAGAATAGGAGGATGATAAAATGAAGCGAGGAAATGCCGGATGGATCTATGGATTGGTGATGAGCGGTATGCTGCTGCAGCTTGCGGCATGCGGCGGACAGGCGGGCAGTGACGGCGCGTCGGTCGGGCCGACAGGCGATGTGCAGACTGTGCAGGAGAGCACGGAGACGGCTGCGGCCGGGGCACAGGCACCGGCAGACAGCGATGCCAGGCTGCGCACAGAGGAGATGATCGGTGAGTGGCAGATGGTCTACTCCATCAGCCACAGCGAATACGAGGACGGTGAACCCTATACTTCAGTCACTATGTGTGAAGACCCGTATAGTCCTTCATCCGAACTGAAGATTCATCAGGACGGAGACAAACTGATTGCTGATTACAGATATACTTATGAAATGGGTTCGGATCGGTTCTACGGCAATGAATTGCTCTATCGGGACGAGGCTGCCTATGAGGACTGTGAGAATCAGGACTGGTGTTACACGTTCTCTATGGCTTTTGAGGAGGATGAAGAACAGCTGCTTACGTTGACCGATGCAGATACGCTGGTTCGGTACGAGGTATGGGAGTCGGATCCCGCAGGTCAGGGGAGCGAGGACTATTATTATTACAAGAACGAGACGAAATCCGTATATCTGCGGAAGGATTCGCCGCGCCTTGCCAATCCTGAGGAGTTGCG
>JAFVAO010000003.1 GCA_017480445.1 Lachnospiraceae bacterium | reverse complement strand
GGAGAATTCTGGCATGAAGAAATCCCGATCGGAAAATTTCATTACCAAATTTGCCAAATATTACACGCCGGCGGTCTGTTACGGTGCCCTTGCACTGGCAGTTCTGCCGCCGCTTGTGAACCTGATCCTGGGCAATCCGCCCGCGTGGAGCAATTGGATCATTCGGGCGCTCACGTTTTTGGTCATCAGCTGTCCCTGTGCGCTGGTGATCTCGATTCCGTTAAGCTTCTTCGGCGGAATCGGCGGTGCGTCTTCCTGCGGCATATTGGTGAAGGGTTCCAATTACCTGGAGGCGCTCTCGCAGTGTGGGTGTGTGGTGTTTGATAAGACCGGCACGCTGACCAAGGGCGTATTCGCGGTGACGCAGGTCGTTCCCGCGGAGGGCTGCACGCAGGAGGAATTGCTTGCCTGCGCTGCACAGGCGGAGTGCTACTCCAACCATCCGATCAGCAAGAGTCTGAAGGAAGCATACGGCAAACCGATTGACAGCGCGAAAGTGGAACATGTGGAGGAAACCGGCGGCCATGGCGTGACGGCTCTGGTGGACGGGAAGCAAGTGATGGCCGGCAATGCGAGACTGATGCAGAAGGCCGGATTACAGCCGACACACCCCGGTGAGCCGGGAACGGTGGTACATGTGGCAGTGGACGGTGTGTATGCCGGCTATATCCTGATCTCGGATGTGGTGAAGGAAAATGCCAGAGAAGCGCTGGAGGCGCTAAAGAAAAACGGCGTGCGGAGAACCGTTATGCTCACGGGGGATGCGCCCGGTGCCGCAAAGCATGTGGCGGAGCATCTCGGCGTGGACGAAGTGTACAGCGAGCTTCTGCCGCAGGATAAAGTGAATCAGGTGGAGGAGCTGCTGGGACAGAAAAACCGCAGAGAAAGTCTGATCTTCGTGGGGGATGGCGTCAACGATGCACCGGTGCTTTCAAGGGCGGACGTCGGTATCGCCATGGGCGCTATGGGCTCTGACGCAGCCATTGAGGCTGCGGATATCGTGCTGATGGATGACGATCCGGCGAAGATTGCGCTGGCGATCAGGATCTCCCGCAAATGTCTGCGGATCGTCTATGAAAATATTGTGTTTGCACTGGGTGTGAAGGCGGTGTGTCTGGTGCTCGGTGCGCTGGGCATCGCCGGGATGTGGCTTGCGATCTTTGCGGACGTGGGCGTGATGGTACTCGCTGTGCTCAATGCGATCCGCTGCCTGCACGTGGGATCCGGCGGCAGACAGAACAAGTTGGCAGTAGAAGCAGGTGGATGAAATGAAGCCCTTTTTTGAACAGTTATTGGAATGTATGGAGGAGCCGCTTTTCCTGCAGGAGTTCGCGCGCAAATACCGCTACGGACAAGAGCAGGAGGCGGCGCTTGCGTCTGTCGCGGCGTCCATGAAGACGTGCATAGCGCAGGATGTGCTTGCGGGCAAGGCCGGCTGGGACAGCGCTGCGTCTGCGGGAAGCGATCTGCGCAGGGCGGTCTGCATTACCCTAGGTCCCGGTATTGATCAGCTCCAGGAGGATTTCCTGCAGCAGAATCTGCTGTCGGAGGCGTATATGGTGGAGACCCTGGCCAGCGAGCTGCTGCTCAAGGCATATCCGCAGTGGAATGCGTACGTGGCGGCCGCTGGGGACTATAGAGTGCGGCGCTATCATTTCCTGGGCAGCGATGCGTCCTATCCGTTGGAGCAGCTGCCGGAATTGCTGGCGTGGCTGCAGGTGCCGGTCACCTGTACGAAGGCGTATTGTATGCTGCCGAAAAAAAGCGTTGCTTTCTGGGCGGAGCTCATGGAGTGCACTGCACTTGCGGCAGACGATGCACAGGCGGCCTGCGAGGGAATCTGTGTCGGCTGCGGCAGCAGCAACTGTCCCAACCGCATGGAGAAAGGACACATGCCGGGGACGGATATGACAGACCGGCCGTTTACATACGGATACAGTCGGATTTTTGGCTTGTCGTAGGCGCGGTGCATACGCGCGTATGACGTGGGTTGACAGACCCCAGATATAGTGTGTGCGTGGGGCGTGGGTCGACGAGAGAGGTGTAGACATGATTCATTTGTATACAGGAGACGGCAAAGGAAAGACGACAGCGGCGATCGGTCTGGCCGTGCGCGCCGCGGGCAATTCGCTGCCGGTCTGTTTTGCACAGTTTATGAAGGGTAGCGAGACGGGCGAGCTGCACAGTCTCGCGCAGCTGCCGAATGTGCGTATCCTGCGCAGTGAAAAAGATTTCGGATTTTACAGACATATGCGTGAAGAGGACAAGGCGGCGCTGCGGCAGATCCATGACGCTATATTGGATCAGCTGCTGGAAGCGGCAGAGACAGCGGGCCTGATCGTGCTGGATGAGATCACGTATCCGGTCAACTGGGGATTGGTGGACGTGGAGAAGCTGCGTAGGCTATTGCAGATCAGTAAGGCGGAGCTGGTGCTGACAGGGCGCGACGCGGCGGATTTCCTGACGGATTGCGCGGACTATGTGACGGAGATGCGCTGCGTGCGGCATCCCTATCAAAGGGGTGTTCCGGCCAGAAAGGGCATCGAATACTGATCGGGAATGAACCGGAACGGAGATCCCGCATGCGGTAATAAACGCAGATCGACAGAAGTAATCTGACAGGCACGGATATGGAAAACGTGCATAGGATATGCTGACTGCATACAGGGGTCAGCGGTATTATGGATTTTTTGGATTTGGAGCGGAATCTACAGAATTGTCGGGAGCACATTGTCTCCGAGGATACGTATCACTTTATAACGGACTTCCCTCTGGCCGGACTTCCCGGTCTGGGGGAAGTTTTTTGCTCTGCGGATATAGACGGCCTGTTTCACATACTCTATCTCGATCAGGCCATGCTGGCCAGTTTGGAGCTGGCGTCGTATCAATACCAGAGTGTGCCGAAACTGTACGGTCTGATGCAGCTGCAGCCGGGGGAAAATGCGGCAGGTGGCTTTAATCCCGACGCGCTGATCGCCAGCGGGATTTTGCAGGTGCAGCGGCCACCCTTAAATCTGACGGGACAGGGTTGCGTGATCTGCCTGATCGATACAGGGATCGATTATACGCTGGATGTGTTCAAGGATAGTGCGGGAAACAGCAGGATCCTGGCCATCTGGGATCAAAGTGTGCAGGAAGGGGAACCGCCTGCAGGCTTTTCCTTCGGAACGGAATACAGCAGAGAGGATATCAACAATGCGCTGCAGACAGACAATCCCTATGTGTTTGTGCCCAGCCGGGATGAGATCGGACACGGGACGATCCTTGCGCAGGTGGCCGCGGGCAGTATTCTGACAGGACCGACCTTGTATGCAGGCGCTGCGCCGGACGCGGAGATCGTCGTGGTCAAACTCAGGCAGTGCAAACCTTACCTGCGGCGGGCGAATCTGGTGCCGGACGGCGTGCCGGCGTACCAGGAGGATGATATCATGTTGGCGGTGCAGTATGCGGATTCTTTTGCCAATGAGCTGAACCGGCCGGTGGTGATCTGCCTGGGACTGGGCACCAATATGGGAGACCATACCGGCAGCTCCGCGCTCTCCCGCTATCTGAATGTTGTGGCGGTGCGCCGCAGCAGGGCGGTGGTAGTGTGCGGCGGCAACGAAGGCAATACGGCGCATCATTACAGGAGCAATCTGATGCAGGCTGTGGGAGCGCAGTCCAACGTGGAGGTTCGTGTGGGAGAGAATTGCAGTGGGTTTGCCATGGAATGTTGGAGCAGTCTGCCGGACATCCTGCAGGTGGGCCTGCGCTCGCCCGGCGGGGAAAATATTCCGCCGGTGCGTGTCGGTGAAGGACAGAGCGTGACATACCGGTTGATCTACGCCGATACGATTATCACGCTGGACGCGACGGTTGTCGAGACGTCCTCCGGCGAACAGCTGCTGCGCTTCTTCCTGAAGGACCCGACACCGGGGATCTGGACATTCCAGGTCAGCGCGCTCGGGACGCTGTACAATGGCACCTTTGATATGTGGCTGCCGATCGCGCAATTTCTGGATGATGCGGTGTACTTCCTGCGGCCGGATCCCTATATTACCCTGACGGAGCCGTCTCTGGCATCAGAGGTGATCACAGTTACCTCCTACAATCCGGCCAATCTGAGCTTTGCCATCAATTCGGGCAGAGGCTTCTCCCGCACCGGCGGGATCCGGCCGGATCTGTGCGCGCCGGGCGTCAATGTCTCCACACTGAGCGGCCCCATGAGCGGGTCGAGTCTGGCCGCAGCCATCACCGCCGGCGGCGTGGCTCAGCTGCTGCAGTGGGCCGTGGTGCAGCGCAGAAGCTTCTACGCGGAGACGAGAGAGCTGAAGAGCTACCTGATCCGCGGCGCCGATCGGTCGTGGGATCTGAGCTATCCCAACAGGGAGTGGGGGTACGGCAGGCTGAATCTGGAGGGCGTGTTCGATGCGATGATCGGATCTTGAGATGGGGCATGAATCTCAGGCTGCACACATATATTGTACCAAATCAGAGAAACGGTTGTGTGAGCAGACACATGAATGAGAACAGCACAAATCATACAGAGGACAAGACGCTTCCACAGGGATTTTTACAAAAATACGTATGGGGCAACAAGCGATTTATGAAAAAGGGGCTTCCCACCCTGTGTTTCCTGGCGGCGGCCTTTTTCCTGGGAAGAGAGATGGCGGGAGCGGTGGCGGAGAACCGCCTTGCGAGCAAAGAGTCCGTCGTCCAGACCTGGGCAGGTGTTCGCGCCAATGTGACGGACTGGCAGCAGTCCCAGACGTGGGGGCTGCTTTTTACGGAGAATTGGGGGCTGGGATTCGGCAAGAGCGGCGAGTGTCCGACGGGCAACAGCTCCGCCAAAGAACTGCAAAAATACAACGCCTACTATGTGGGGGATACCAAGGAGAAAAAGATCTATCTGACCTTTGACTGCGGTTACGAGAACGGCAATACGGAGGCGATTCTGGAGGCGCTGAAAAAGCACAATGTACAGGCGACCTTTTTTGTGGTGGGGCACTATCTGGAATCCGCGCCGGAGCTGGTGCAGCGGATGACGCAGGAAGGGCATACGGTGGGCAACCATACCTATCACCATCCGGATATGTCCAAGATCTCGGAGCAGTCGGCTTTTCAAAAAGAGATGGACGATGTGCGCAAGCTCTATCAGAAGGTGACCGGCGAGGAGATGTCCATGTATTACAGACCGCCGCAGGGCAAATACAGCATCGACAATCTGCAGATGGCCAAGGATCTGGGCTACGCTACTTTTTTCTGGAGTCTGGCGTATGTGGACTGGAAGACCGACGCGCAGCCCACGCACGAGGAGGCGCTCCAGAAGCTGACCAGCCGCGTACATCCCGGCGCGATTGTACTGCTGCATAATACTTCGCAGACGAATGGGGAAATTCTGGATGAGTTATTGACCAAATGGGAGGAGATGGGCTACAGCTTCGGCACGCTGGACGAATTGATTTCTGCGCCAAATCCGGTATATTAGAAAAGGGAATCTGCAATACTATGTATTGCATTTTGCAATTATCTATGGGATGTGATAAAATGAAACCGTAAACGGTTTCATTCAAAAAACAGACAAAGTCTTGACGACACCATGAAAGAGGAATCGATGTATCGCAATGAATTGAAATATTTATGCAGCGAAAAACAGCTGCGGATGCTGGAGCTGCGGATCCGCCATATCTGCAAGCCCGATGCGCATGCGGGCGCAGACGGCAGATACACGGTGCGCAGCGCGTATTTTGACGACTATGCGGACTCCTGTTATTATGAAAATGAGGATGGGGTCAATCAGCGCCGGAAATACCGTCTGCGCCTCTATGACGGAGATCCTGCGTTTATCCAGCTGGAGTGTAAACAAAAGGTAAACGGCAGGAATCACAAGGACGCCTGTCGTATCAGTGCGGAACTGTGCAGCCGGATCCTGCAGGGACATTTTCAGCTGCCCGCGCAGGCGCCGCCTGTACTTGCCCGCTTTTATGTGGCGTGTGCGACCCGGGGCTATCGACCGAAAGTCATCGTGGAGTATGAGCGGACGCCCTTTGTGTATCGCATGGGAAATGTGCGGATCACCTTCGACCGCAACATCAGCGCCACTTCCAAAGTGCAGGATTTTATGCAGCAGAAGATACACACCAGACCACTCATGCAAGAAGACTTGCATTTGCTGGAAGTAAAGTATGATGAACTGCTGCCGGACTATATTTACAGCCAGCTGCAGCTGGACAACCTGCAGCTCGTGGCGAATTCCAAGTATTACACCGCGCGCAGACTTACCAAAGAGTATTGCATATAAACGTATAGGAGAGAAAAAGTATGGGATTTAAAGACGTTTTGAAAAAGTCCTTCCTGGAGGGAGTCAATGTAACAGATTTCAGCATCACATCCGTGGCGCTCACGCTGGCGGTCACCGCGGCGCTGGGCATCTATATCTATCTGGTCTACCGACTGGTGTCGAAGCGGGAGTTTTACTCCAAGAATTTTAATATTTCGCTGGTGGCGTTAGCCATGATCACTGCGGCGATCATTCTGTCGATCCAGTCGAGTGTGGTGATCTCCCTCGGTATGGTCGGCGCGCTTTCCATCGTGCGTTTCCGGACAGCCATCAAGGACCCCATGGATCTGGTATTTTTGTTCTGGTCCATCGCCGTGGGCATCATTTGCGGCGCCGGTCTGTATGGCATGGCGCTGATGCTTTCCTTATGTGTGACGATCGTGATTCTGGTGTTGGACTATATGCCGTCCGCCAACGCGCCGATGTTGCTGGTGCTCAATGCCGCGGACGCCAAGGCCGAGGATGAGGTGACGGCGATTGTCTCCAAGTATGCGAAATACTATCGTGTGAAATCCCGCAACCTGACCAAGAGCGGTATGGACATGGTCATGGAGCTGCGCATCAAAACGGGTGAGGTTGAAATGGTGCGGGAGATCAATGCACTCTCGGATGTCGAGTCCGTGTCACTGCTCAGTCACGACGGTGAGGCGACGATCTGACGGAGAAATGATACGAAATTATGAAGCGAAGAAAAACGAAGATCCTGCTGGGAGCCAGTGTGCTTTTGCTGCTGCTCCTGGCAGGCGTTTATTGTTATGAAGTCTATATGGATTACCGGGTGCCGGTCGCTTATACTCAGCGCATCCTGGGCGTTCCCGTGGTGGAAGATCTGACGTGCCTGGACGGCAAAGCGTGCCGGACGGCGCCGGAGAATCCGGGGGTATTGTTCGGGCGGGCGCCTGCGCCGTACACCGCGGACGGGACGCTCTATGTGGCGCAGGATTTTGCCAGTCCGGAGTGGGTGGGAGAGCTGACCACCGACTCGCGGGAGACATTTCTGTGCATGCAGGCGGACGAGGCCTGGCAGGACAAGGCGGCAAGCATTCGGGACAATCATGTGTTTGATCTGTATCTGGTGGAGCAGGATGCGTACTATCCGCTGCGGCTCGTGATCTGCGGCATGCCGGTGATGACGCTGCGCACCGAGCGGGTGGAGGCGCAGGATCTGGGGGACTACGAGACGGATCCGGATCATTTTTATTTTGATCCGGACGAGATCAGTTTTGGGGAGCTCCAGGTGTTTAATCCCGCCACAGGCGTGGAAGGATATGAGATTTTTGAGTCGGGCGTCCGGTTCTATCTGCGCGGCGATTCCAGTTCGTCCTTTGAAAAGAAAAGCTATTCCCTGGGATTGCTTGATGCGAAGGGAGAGAATCTGGACGCATCTCTGCTGGGGATGCGCTCCGACAATAGCTGGAAGCTGAAAGGGATGGTGGCGGACGGCAAGCGGATCCGCGAGAAGACGGCATGCGACATCTGGGAAGAATTCGCCACGACCAACACTCAGGTGAATGAGAGCGGCCCCCGGATGGAGTATCTGGAGCTGATCGTGGACAATGACTACAAGGGCCTTTATGGGATTGTGGAGCCGGTGGACGCGCAGAAGCTGGAGCTGGATAAAAATGATGTGCTGTACAAGTCGACCAACTGGCTGGTGCCGGAGGATGAGGACATCCAATATGCCGTGGAACACCGGTGGCGCCTGATGACCTACATGCGCGTCCGGTATCCGGACGTGATCAACGATTATGCGAAGACCTGGTTCCCGCTGCGGGATTATCTGAACACCTTCTACCATGACGGTGGCGACGGACGTCCTGCGGAGGAAAAGATTTATGTGACCAATGCCGTGGACATGCTGTTGTTCAATATGACGATCAGCGGGAGCGATAACCATTTCCGCAATCTGTATTTTGCCGCGGATGTGAGCGAGACGGGCAGCTATGTGATGCGGCAGATTCCCTGGGATCTGGATCTGACGTTTGGCGCGATCGTGGGGAACGGGTTTCAGGACGATGAGACCGTCGTGTACGAGGAGGGCGCGATCCCGTTTCTGCAGGGACAGAATCCGGAGGTGTACAGACCTTATCTGCGCGAGCGGTGGCAGCAGGTGCGTGAGAGCTTTCTGTCCACGGAGCACATGGAACAGATGCTGCAGGACAACCAGGATTACCTGTTGCAGACCGGTGTGATGGCGCGGGAGAATACGCGCTGGCCGGATTACAAGATGTCCACGGATCTGACCCGCATGACCAATCTGCTGGAGCGAAGGATGGATTGGCTGGACGGGTATTTTGCGGAATATTAAAAAGGGTAAGTATGAAAAAGACAAGAAGAAAGGTGCTGCTGGGAATGAGTATCCTCCTGGTGCTGTTCCTGGCCGGTGCCTACAGCTTTGAAATCTATATGGATCATCGCGTGCCCGTTGCGTACACGGAGCGGATTCTGGGCATCCCCGTGGTGGAGGACTTAAGCTGCTTAAACGGTAAGGAGAAGCGCGCGGCGACAGAGCAACCGGGCGTGCTGTTCGGACAGGCGCAGGTGCCCTGCACGGCGGACGGAACGCTCTATCTGGCGCAGGACCAGACGAGTGACACGTGGGTGGGAGAGTTGACGACGGATTCCCGGGACACCTATCTGTGCATGCTGCCCGATACAGCCTGGGACGATAAGAAAGCAAGTGTGCGGGACAATCATGTGTTCCGACTCTACCTGGTCGGTTCGGACTATTATTATCCGCTGCGGCTCGTAATCTGCGGCATGCCGGTGATGACACTGCACACGGATCGGGTGGAGGAACAGGATCTGGGCGTGTACGAGGACGATCCGGATCATTTTTACTATGATCCCGACAAGATCTTCTTTGGTACCATGCAGCTGTTTGATCCGGCTGCGGATGCCGCGCACTACCAGATTCTGGAGACCGGCGCACGATTTTACATCCGTGGCGCCAGCAGCGCCCATTTTGATAAAAAAAGCTATGCGCTTGGTCTCTTAGATGCCAAAGGGGCCAAGCTGGATCAGTCCCTTCTGGGGATGCGTTCCGACAACAGCTGGAAGCTGAAGGCGATGGTACAGGACGGCCCGCGGGTGCGGGAAAAATCAGCTTACCAGATCTGGGAACAATTCGCGGATACGAACACCGAGGTCAATGAGGCCGGACCGCGCATGGAATATCTGGAGCTGATCATCGACGGCGACTATGTCGGACTGTACGGCCTGCTGGAGCCGGTGGATGCCAAGAAGCTGGCGTTGGACAAAAACGATGCGCTCTACAAGGTCACCGGCTGGATGGAGCCGGAGGATGAAGACATCCAGTATGCAGTGGATCATCGATGGCGGATCATGTCGCTGGTGCGCGTCCGCTATCCGGACGTGATTGCGGACTATGAGAAGGCCTGGTACCCCATGCGGGATTATCTGAACACGTTTTACCACGGCGGCGGAGACGAGCGGCCGGCGGAGCAAAAGGTATATATCAGCAATGCCGTGGACATGCTCCTGTTCAACATGGCGGTCAGCGGCAGTGATAATTTTTACAAAAATATCTATTTTGCGGCGGATGTGGATACGTCGGGCAGCTATGTGATGCGGCAGATTCCCTGGGATCTGGACATGACCTTCGGTCAGCACGCCATCGACGGCTTCCTGGATGACGAGACACTTGTCTATGAAGAAGAGGCGGTGCCCTATCTGATGGAGAAGGATCCGACGCTTGTACAGCCATATCTCAGGACGCGATGGAGTCAGGTGCGGGGCAGCTTTTTGGACGCTGAACAGATGCTGCAGATCCTGTATGACAATCAGGAATATCTGCTGCAGGCGGGCGTGGAACAGCGGGAGAACGCGCGCTGGCCCAAGTATCCGATGACGACGGATCTGACACAGGTTACGGATCTGCTGTACCGCCGAATCGATTGGCTGGACGCCTATTTTGCGGCATACTGACGGAACAGGCAGGTAGTTGGAATAAGTTTGTTTTGACAAGTGTGCACAGGATATCTATAATAAAAAAGGCAAAAAGTATCAGAAGAAGAAAATACCTGACGAAACAATAGCGATAGAAACAGACAGGAGATAAGTCCCCATGAACAAAGAGTTGGTAGTTGTAATCGATTTCGGCGGACAGTACAACCAGTTGGTTGCCAGACGTGTCCGTGAATGCAATGTATATTGTGAGATCTATTCCTATAAGACCGATCTGCAAAAGATCAAAGAGATGCATCCCAAGGGGATCATTTTGACCGGCGGCCCTAACAGCTGCTACGAGGAGGGGGCACCGACCTGTACGGAGGAATTGTTTAAGATGGGTATCCCCGTTCTCGGACTCTGCTATGGCGCGCAGCTGATGCAGCATGTGCTGGGCGGTAAAGTGGAGAGAGCCTCCATGCGCGAGTACGGCAAGACCGAAGTGATCTTCAATCCCGATGCTGCCCTGTTTGCAGGCGTGAGCGAGGCGGAGGGCGGAAGAGACCGCACAATTGTCTGGATGAGCCACTTTGACTATATCTCCAGGCTGGCTGACGGCTTTGAGACGATCGCCCACACAGACAATTGCCCCGTGGCGGCGGCGCAGAATGAGGCGGCAGGCCTATACGCGATCCAGTTCCACCCCGAGGTATTACATACGGCGCAGGGCAAGACGATGCTGTTTAACTTTGTGCGCAATATCTGCGGATGCGCGGGCGACTGGAGAATGGATTCCTTCGTGGAGCATACGATCGCTGATATCCGGCAAAAGGTGGGTGACGGCCGCGTGCTGCTGGCCCTTTCCGGCGGCGTGGATTCCTCCGTGCTGGCAGGCCTTTTATCAAAAGCCATCGGTAAGCAGCTCACCTGCGTGTTCGTAGACCACGGTCTGCTGCGCAAAAATGAAGGCGACGAAGTAGAGAGTGTCTTCGGTCAGGGCGGACAGTTTGACCTGAATTTTGTCCGCGTCAATGCGCAGGAGCGATATTACGGCAAATTAGCCGGCGTCACCGAGCCGGAGCGCAAGAGAAAGATCATCGGAGAAGAGTTTATCCGCGTTTTTGAGGAAGAGGCGAAGAAGATCGGCACCGTTGATTTCCTGGCGCAGGGTACGATCTACCCGGATGTGGTGGAGAGCGGTCTGGGAGGGGAATCCGCTGTGATCAAATCCCATCATAACGTGGGAGGTCTCCCCGACTATGTTGATTTCAAAGAGATCCTTGAGCCTCTGCGGAGCCTGTTTAAGGACGAAGTGCGTCAGGTAGGACTGGAAATCGGACTGCCTGAGCATCTGGTATTCCGTCAGCCCTTCCCCGGTCCCGGACTGGGCGTCCGGATCATCGGCGAGGTTACCGCGGAGAAGGTGAAGATCGTGCAGGACGCCGACGCCATCTACCGCGAGGAGATCGCCAAGGCCGGTCTGGACCGCGAGTACAACCAGTATTTCGCTGCGCTCACCAATATGCGTTCCGTGGGCGTCATGGGCGACGAGCGCACCTATGACTACGCCATTGCGCTGCGCGCCGTGAAGACCATCGACTTTATGACCGCGGAGGCGGCGAACATTCCCTGGGAGGTACTCCAGACGGTTATGAGCAGGATTATCAACGAGGTGAGAGGGGTCAACCGGGTTTTATATGATATCAGTTCGAAGCCACCAGGAACGATAGAGCTGGAATAATGTACAGATTCGCAGAAAGCCAGTATTTATGCGGGTTTGAGGCAGGTCAAAATCTTTCGTGACAATAAAATGACAATATAAAGTCCAAAATCTGCTCTGCAGAGGGATGATATAAAACTTGTTCTCAGTTCACTGAGTGAAAAAGTTTTTATCAGCCGGGTATTGGGCGGATGCCCATTAGCGAGAAGAAGCGAAGCGTATTCGAGCTAATGCAGGGCAGATATGTTACGAAGAATGGTTTAATACGGTAAAAAAATAGCCGTAGTGAATGTATCTAATACATTTGCTATGGCTATTTTTGTTGCTTGTTTATTTGTTTTTGGGCTTGCGTTTGCGCTTTTGCTTTGCAGGGGCAGACGGAGAAATCTCATCTGTTTTCGATGCGGTGGAGTCAGCATCAGGGAGGGTCATGACATTGACATGGTTTTCATCAAATACAGGTATTGGACGAAGGCCCAGGGAGCGTCTGGCGGATTCCATCTCTTTTTGCTGTTCGAGAGGAAGGCGGTATCCACTAAGCGTTTCGTCTGTTCCTATTATGTCGGAGTGAGCAATCTGCCAGGTGTTGTAATCATCCTGTGTGATATCGCCGCGCAGCATGGAGTCACGTACTCCGCACCAGTTGTATAGAAGATCCGCGAGATCGTATCTGGCAATGATCTCCTGAGGGGTAGTAGATTCGTTTGGCAGATCAAATACGAGATGCAGCTCACCGTCAACCAGTTTAGGGACTAAGCCATAGATTTTTTCAAGTGAGAACAGGAACTGTTCAACACAGGAAACACTATTGGGATCTGGATCTCGCAGTGCAGCCCGATCAATCTGTAAAGCATCGGCAATAGACATCAGAGTATCTTCATCGGGATACCTGTTACTCAGCTCGTAGTTACGGATGGCACTCTCGCTGAAGCCACACATTTTGCCCAGCTTTTTTTGGGTTAAGTGGCGCATGGTCCGAAAAGAACGGATCTAATCGCCAATACTGGAACAGGAATTTATATTATTGGCAGCCATAATAGAAACCTCCTCCGTTCATTTATGAAATGATTATATCACAATCAGTTCAAAAGTGAAAT
>JAFVAO010000024.1 GCA_017480445.1 Lachnospiraceae bacterium | reverse complement strand
CGGGACTACTTCTTTTCCTAAGGCAGTGCTGTTGTCTATAAAAAATGTGTTTGCAGGGTGGCGTTCCCTGGGCAGGCGGGTGCCGTTGAACGAGCAGGATGTGTGCTATCTGTTTCTGCCCTTGAATCACACCTATGGGTCTATTTTTAATTTTATTTATTCACTGGTATTCGGTTATCAGGTGTATCTGGCGGAGTCCATTCCCAATATGGCGCAGGAGATGATGGCGATCAGACCCACGGTATTTTCCGGCGTGCCGGTGGTGTATACCCGGTTCTACGAGGGGGCGAAGGCGGCCGGGATCGGGCTACGGGCGCTGTTTGGCGGCAGGATGAAATACCTGTTCTGCGGCGGCGCGAAGCTGGGCGTAGAGATACGCAGAGACTATCTGGCGGAGGGCATGTATATGATGAATGCCTATGCGCTGTCGGAAACCGCGTCTTCGTTCAGCATTGACTATCCCGATGACGAGGATATGGAGAGCGTGGGCACGGTGTTTGAGGACATCACTGTGAAGGTGCTCGAGCCGGATGCGGACGGGTACGGCGAGCTGGCAGTGACGGGGGACAATATTTTCCTGGGCTATTACAAGGATGAGGCGGCGACGGAGGCCGCGTTTGCGGAGGACGGTTATTTCCTCACCGGAGATATCGGCTGTATCCGGGAAAACCGGGTATACCTGCGGGGCAGGAAGGATACGCAGATCGCCCTGGTAAACGGGGAGAAGGTGTCCGTGGCCATGCTGGAGGGAAAAGTGAAGGCGCTGCATGAAAGCGTTCGGTCGGTGAAGCTGTATGTGCGGGACGGACAGCTGACGGCGGATGTGTATGTGGATGCTGGGACGGCCGGCGCGGAGGCTGCAGAGTGGGACAGTTTCTATGGCGCGCTGCTGGAGAAATGCAATACAAGCCTGCCGAAGTACCAGCGGATCGCAAAGTGGAATGTCTATGATGCGGCTAGGCTGTTGAAGTAAGGAAAATAGCTTGCTTAGACAGGAAATCCGAGGTATACTTAAAAGAGATTTTGGTAAAAACTAACCAAAATATCTTATAGGAGTATTAAGATGGAGAAAATAATTAAGCGGGACTATTATTTGGATCAACTTATAAAGCGTAAAAATAACGGCTTGATCAAAATTATTACCGGTATCAGACGGTGCGGAAAATCTTTTTTGCTCAGAACCCTGTTTAAGGAGCATCTGCTGGAAAGCGGAGTGGATGAAGATCATATCATCGAATTGGCATTTGATCTGTTTGATCATATGGAATATCGGGATCCCCATGTTTTTTATCCATGGGCGATAGAGCGGTTGGCGGATAATGAAAAATACTATTTTCTGCTGGATGAAGTGCAGATGCTGGATGAATTTGTGAGTGTTCTGAACGGGTTGGCGGACAAAAAGAATTGTGACGTTTATGTGACAGGGAGTAATGCGAGATTTCTTTCGAGAGATATTGCGACAGAATTTGGCGGCAGGGGGGATGAGATCCGCATGTTTCCCTTGAGTTTTGCGGAGTTTATGACGGTTTATGAGGGAAACCGGTATGACGGTTGGAATGAGTATATTACTTACGGCGGAATTCCGCTTGTAGTTTTAGCCCAGACGGAAGACCAGAAGATGGTGATGCTGGATCATTTGTTTCAGGAAACTTATATCCGCGATATCGTGACACGAAATAAGATTCGAAATGTGGGAGAAATGGAGGCACTTTTGAACGTGCTTTCTTCCGGAATAGGCGCTCTGACAAATCCGAGTAAACTTCAGAAAACTTTTAAAAGTGTCAATGGATCAAAGATTACGGCAACAACGATTACGAAATATATCGAGTATCTTGAAGATGCGTTCCTGATTGAAGAGGCGAAACGATTTGATATAAAGGGGAAATCCTATATCGGAACCCCGCTTAAATATTATTTTATGGATATGGGGCTTAGAAATTCGCGGATCAATTTCAGGCAAATAGAAGTAACACATACTATGGAGAATGTAATTTATAATGAACTGAGAATGCGGGGATTTCGTGTTGATGTTGGTAATCTGACCCTTGTGGAAAATGGGAAAGAGGGTAAGCCCGTCAAGAAGCAACTGGAGGTTGATTTTATTTGCAATAAAGGTTCGAAAAAGTATTATATTCAGTCAGCATATATGTTGGGCACTGAGGAGAAGATGGCACAGGAGATCAGACCATTTTTGAAGATTAAGGATTCTTTTAAGAAAATTGTGATCACGTCAGATACTCCGCGTCCTTTTTACAATGATGAGGGTATTTTGATAATGAACATATATGATTTTTTAATGGATGAAGACTCATTGGAATTATAAGAGGGTAATACAATGGATGCCAAAGAATTTTTGAATTTTATCCGGGGAGTGCGTAGCAAATTAAATATGCAGGATTTCCTGCAAAAACTGATAATCACACTGGGAATCGGGGCCTGCATGGGGATCATTTTGCAGGTGATTGCATTTATTGTGCCATTTTATTATGCAAATCTGTATACAGCGGCGGTGATATTGCTGGCAATCCTGGGGGCGGTCGTGGCGGCGCGGCTGCGGCGCAGGACCATGGAGCAGGCAGCGCTTGCGATAGACCGGTTCGGATTTGAAGAGCGTATCATCACGGCGTATGAGAATCTGAAAGCAGAGGATGGGCAGGAGCTATCGCGCAATATGAATATGGTGCTGGCGCAGAGGCAGGATGCGTTCCGCAGATTGAAGGCGCAGAAAGACAGGATACGGATTCGGGTGCTGCCGTCATGGAAGCAGATTCTGGGCGCTGTTTTGCTGCTGATCATTATGAGCGGGCTGACACTGTTCCCGGCTAAGACAAAGCTGCTGGCGCAGGAGCAGCATTTGATAAAAAAAGAGGCGGAAGAGAAGAAAGAGGAGATCCTGGAGGTTACGAAGGAGTTGGAGAAACTGCAGTCTTTTGAGCAGGATGCGCTGACGGATGAGCAGCGGGCAGCGCTTCAGGACATGATCGACAGCCTGCAGGCTTCCGCGCAGGAATTGGATCTGGCTTCGACACCGAAGGAATTGACGGCGGCCAATGAAAAGCTGGAGTATAAGTATGGGGATATGAGCAGTCAATTGGGCAATCTGGCACAGAGCATACAGGATGGACAGACCGGGACGATGACGGCGGAGGCCATGCAGGCGTTGGCGGAACAGATGCAGCAAAATGCGGGGGAGGCCGGGCAGCAGATGGCGAATGGGCAGAATGGACAGAGCGGGCAAAACGGTCAGAGTGGACAGAGCGGGCAGAATGGTCAGAACGGACAGAACGGGCAGAATGGCCAAAATGGGGAAAGCGGCCAGAACAGGCAAAGCGGACAGAATGGTCAAAACGTGCAAAGCGGACAGAATGGTCAAAACGGGCAAAGCGGCGACGGCGATGGCAACGGAAATGGTGACGGTAGCGGTGACGGCAGCGGTTCCGGCGGAGACAGCGGAAACGGTCAGGGCGGCGACGGCAGCGGAAACGGCGGCGAATCCGGAAACGGAACCGGCAGCAACGGCCGGGGAACCGGTCACAGCGACGAGGAACATGATTATGTGAGCATTCCCAATAACATTGCGGATGATTCCAGCCTGACGGACAACTCCACGGATCACGATGCTTCCCAGTATTTCAGGGCGCCCACCGGTTTGGGTTGGGAGGGCACACATATGTCCCCGGAGGCCGTGATCGGCAGTTATGAGCAGAATGCCTATGAAGGCATTGCAGCCGGAAAATACCCCAGCGGTATGGAGAGTGTGATCAAGGACTATTTTGCGAGTTTCAATTGATGATTCGATGAAACAAATCTGTCTCAAAGATGATTTCTATGGGAAGTCGACTAATAATTTTGAATTATGTTTTTTTTAGTCGAGATTAATCGTTGCATTGATAAAAAATGAATGTTATTTGAATAAATATGTACTTGAAATTAATTTTGTTTTGTATTTAGTTCTGTTTATCACTGGTTAACGTAAAAATGCAGATTATTTCGACTAAATACATTATTTTTATCAAATCTTAGTCGACCTTGAGACACGAGCAGAACAAGGCACAAATAAAGGAATAATGAAAATGTTCACGGGAAACACAGAATACAGAAAGGAAACAAGGTTATGAGCGAATTGGAGCAAGGGAGAGCGCAGGATCCCGCCGCTATGGCGCAGTTGATCGCGGCGTGTGAGCAAGAGATTCAGAAAGGGATCATCGGACAGAGCGAGGTGATCCGGCAGGTCATGCTGGCGATGCTGACCGGCGGCAACGTGCTGCTGGAGGGTATGCCGGGCTTGGGCAAGACCAGGCTGGTCAGCACTATCAGTAAGGTGTTTGACTTGTCGTTCAAGCGGATCCAGTTTACGCCAGACCTGATGCCCAGCGATGTGACGGGAACCAATATTATTGTGAAAAACGAGCAGGGCAGTTCGTTCTCATTTGAGAGAGGACCGATCTTTGCCAATCTGATCCTGGCGGACGAGATCAACCGCGCTACGCCGAAGACACAGTCAGCGCTGTTGGAAGCCATGCAGGAGCATACGGTTACGGTGGGCAATGACAGTCACAAGCTGGAGGAACCGTTCTTTGTGCTGGCCACGCAGAACCCCATTGAGCAGGAGGGGACTTATCCGCTGCCGGAGGCGCAGCTGGACCGTTTCATGTTTAAGGTTATGGTACCGTTTCCCTCCAAGGAGGAGTTAAAGGGAATTGTCAATCTAACGGAGGGCAGCAGACCGCCCGTGATCGAGAAGAAGATCGACGGCAGGGGACTCTTGACCGCAAGGGAGCTAGTGAACCAGATTCCCATTGCGGATGCGGTGATGGATTATCTGCTGAATATTGTGATGGGGACGCATGAGCCCAATCCGTACATCAAGGAGGGCGCGAGCCCCAGAGCGGCACAGGCGCTGATCCGTGGTGCCAAGGCCAGCGCGTTTTTGGAGGGGCGCTTCAACGTGGCTTTCCAGGATGTGGAACGCATGGCGTATCCGGTGCTCAGACACCGCATTTTGCTGAGTTTTGATGCCATCAGCGAGGGGGTTACGGAAGATGGCGTGATCACGAAGATTTTGGCGGCGAAGAAGGCGTGATTAATGTATGCTTGCGAAGCAGGCTAAAATAATCATAAAACTGAGGTAGCAAGATGGAATTGAATTCGGCGTTTTACGACACATTGTCCAGGTTCCGGCTTGCCATGGGGCATAAGACGTCCATGAATCTGACGGGAAACCGCAAGTCGGTGCAGAAGGGGTCGTCCACGGAATTCTCGGATTTCAGGGAGTACATGCCGGGGGATGATATCCGGCGGATCGACTGGAATGCTTACGGGCGGCTGGACAGGCTGTATGTGAAGGAATACATGGAAGAAAAGGAAGCGGTGGTCACGATCCTGATCGACACCAGCGCCTCCATGGAATACGGAAAACAGAAAAAGAGTGAGCTGGTCTGTATGCTGACGGCGGCGTTTGCCTACTTAAGCCTGAATAATATGGACAGAGTCCTGGTGTATGACATGCAGCGGATGCAGTCGCCGCTTTCGCTGAATGGCGGGCGGAAAGCGTTTCCGCGATTGTCCCACTGGTTGTCCCAGTGCCGGTTTGAGGGGACGGTGGATATTGAGGAGGCGATCAAGCGGCTGCCGACGAAAGGGCCGGGAGTGACGTTTTTGATCAGTGATTTCCTACAGGAGGCATTTTTGGAGCCCAAGCCGGAACTGCGTGGCACCACGGGCGTCCAGGCGCAGCCTGCGGCGGAGCGTATCCTGCGTTTTCTGAATTACCGCAAACAGAAAGTGGTGTTTCTCCACGTGCTGGCGGAGGAAGAGCTGGCGGTGGATATGACGGGGACGCGGAACCTGATCGATATGGAGGATGCGGGCAACACGCTGCGGCTCACACTGGATGCTGCCAGCATCCGGGTGTACGAAAAGGCGGTGGAGCAGTTTTGCGGGGATCTGCGCAGGGCCTGCGCGAAGGCGGGTGCGGTCTATGCGGTGTGTAGTACGGGAACGGATTTCAACAAATTAATTTTTCAGGATTTAAGGATGCTATATGATATTTGAGAGTTTTTGGCCGCTGCTGTTTCTGGCTGCGGTGCCGGTGATCATAATTTTATATCTGTTAAAACCGAAGGGGATCGACCAGTTGATCTCCTCCAATCTGCTGTGGAAGAAGCTTCTGAAAAACGAGCATTCCAGAACTTTCTTTGAAAAGTTTGTGCACAACATTCTGATGTACCTGCAGATTGCGATCATTGCGCTGCTCATCATTGCGCTGATGTCTCCGTTTATCCGGACGGACGGTGTCAGCAAGGGACGGCGGGTTCTGCTGATCGATACCGGGGGACGCATGCAGCATGTGGGCACAGACGGCAAAACCCGGCTGGAGGAAGCGGTGGAGCAGGCCTGCGACTATGTGAAAAGCGCGGACAACACACAGTTTTCCGTGGTGACGGCGGACGGTGCGGGGACCGAGCTTCTGGCGGTTGACCTGAGTGATCCGGGGGAAGTGGCGGAAATCCTGCGCAGAATTTCCTGTACGGATCGGGGCGGCAGTCTGACGGTGGCTCAGAATATTCTGGATACGCTATCGGGATCGGAGGAAGAAGGCAGTTCCGTGCTGATGGTCTATACGGACGGCGCGGGGGCCGCGGCTTTTGAAGGGCTGACGGGCTTTGCGGAGAAAGAATTGTATGTGGTGGGCGAGCCGGCGGCGAATGTGGCAAATGAGTATACCGTGTATGCCAAGCGCCCGGACGGGCTCTATGACGTCATGGTCAGCACCCGGAACTACAGTGACGAGAAAGCCGCTTTTGACGTGGGCCTGTATGATGATACGGAGAAGCTGATCGCGTTGAAGCAGATGACTTTGGATGCGGATGAGACCAAGGTGTGCCTGTTTGAGCAGCTGGACTGGCAGGGACAGACGCTGCGCGCTGAGGTCAGCGGCATGCAGACGCCGGCGCAGGATACGCTGGAAGCGGACAACACTTCCTGGGCGGTGAAGGGAAACGGCAGCCAGATCAACGGCCTGCTAGTCAGCGGTGGAAATACTTTCCTGGAAAAAGCATATCTGGCGGTGACAGGGAGCAGTGTCACCAAAGCAGGAAATGATGCTGCGGCAGACGGGCAGGGCGGATTCAATGTGGTCATCTACGATGCGGGGCAGGAGCCTCATGCGGAGGGAGGCAACAAACTGATCTTCCGCGCGCCCCGGGCACAGAATGCAAGCGACGGCACCGCCACGGAAGAGGTTTTGGAAAACATTGTCGTGCACACGAAGAACACCAACCTGACGACGGGGTTATCCGATTTTACCATCGGTGTGAACAAGGCATATAGTTTTTCTCTGCCGGAGTGGGCGGAGAGCTTTTTGGAGTATGAGGGAAAATGCGTTGGATACTACGGGGAACGGAACGGCAGAAAAGAGGTCGTAGTGGGCTTCGATATCCGGGAGTCCGACTTCCCGCTGCGGGCGGAATTTCCGGTATTTCTCGCCAATGCCATCGTGTATCTCTCGGACACGTCATGGCTGGACTCCACGGTCTATTACGCGGGGGACGAGATTACGTTAAGACCCTGGGCGGATGCGGTGCTTTTGGAAAATAAGCCCCGAAAGGCGGGCCTGTATCGCATCGGCAACGAAGAATATGAAGAATACTATGCCGTGCGCTTTCAGACGGCGTCAGAGTCGGACGGAAGAGCACAGGCGCAGTCTGTCACAGGCAACACATCCGTGCAGCTGCAGAAGGTAAAGCATACGCTGCGGAATGTGTTTATCGGACTGGCGCTGATCCTGTTGATTGCGGAATGGATTTTGTATGTATATCAGATGCGGTACCGCGGGAAATTCTATCTGGCGGTGCGCGGCATTGTCTTTTTGTGCCTGGTGCTGGCACTGTTCGGCATCCGGATCCGGCTGGGCAGGACGCAGACTGCCACCGTATTTGTTGTGGATATTTCCAACAGCAACGGGGAGCATCTGGATGAGATGAATGCCTATCTGAAAAAGACTATTTACAAGATGCCGTCGGGCAACGTGTACGGCATCGTGACCTTCGGCAAGGACGCGCTGGTGGAGCAGTTTCTATCCGACAGGGAATACAGCGGTATGATGACGCTCCCGGAGAAGACGGCGACCAACTTTGAGGAGGCCATGTCCCGGGCGCTGACGCTGATCCCCGGCGATGCCGCGGGACGCATTGTGGTGCTGACCGATGGCAAGCAGACCCAGGGGGATATCCGCAACATGGCCCAGGCGCTGATGGCGGGGAAGACCGAATATCTGACGTTGCTCTATGAGGACGAGGAAAAAGACGACGCCTATATCGAAAATGTGACGCTGCCGGCCTATCTGCATCCGGGAGACAAATATGCCATCACCGTATTGACGGAGAGCAACTATGACACGGAGGCGGTGATCGCGGTTTACCATGGCAGCACGCAGACGGCGGGCTACTCCGTACATCTGAACAAAGGCAGCAACCGCTTTGTGTTCAATGACCAGGTGAAAGAAGATGTGACCAGCGGCTCCATGGAGAGCCTGCGGGTTCAGATCCAGGCAAAGGGCGACAACTGCCCCGAGAACGATTCCTATGCGGCATACTCTGTGGTGGAGGCCGCCCCCAGGATTCTGGTGGTTTCCGGGAAAAATACGTCCCCTGCCGCGCTGAATACCGTTTTGAATACGGCGGGCTGCGACTATACGTCTGTGTCTGCGTTGAATGCGCCGGAAACCATCGACGATATGCTGGCTTATAAGGCGATCATTCTGGTGGATACCTATATTGATGACCTGCCCAAGGGATTTTTGGACCAGCTGGAGACTTATGTAAAGGATTACGGCTGCGGCTTTGTCTGCTGCGGCGGAGACAACAGTTTTGCACTGGGCGGCTACCGGGATACGGTGCTGGAAACCGTCCTGCCCGTGGATATGCGGCTGAAGACCGTGAATGAGATGCAGACCATGGCCATGGTCATGGTGATCGACCACTCCGGCAGTATGGGCGGCGGACTGGGCAGCGCCAGCAACCTGGATGTGGCCATCAGGGCGGCGACTGTGGCGGTGGACAATCTGCAGGACAGCGATTATGTGGGCGTCCTCACCTTTGACGATCAGTATGACTGGCAGGTGGAGCTGACCCCGGTGGATGACCGCACGGCCATCAAGAACAAGATCAAGGCGATCCCTTCCGGTGGCGGCACAACCATCAAGCCGGCGTTGGTGGAGGCATATCAGGTGATCTCCCAGAGCACGGCTTCCAAGAAACATGTGGTGCTGCTGACGGACGGTATGGGAGAGACCACAAACTATAACGACGTGATCAAGGACTATGCAAACGGCGGCGTGACGCTTTCCACCGTGGCGGTGGGGAGCGGCTCGGATACCCAGCTGTTAGAGAAGCTGGCGAAGAGCTGCGGCGGCAGATACTATTACTCGGATCTGTCCACCGATATCCCCAAGATCTTTGCGCAGGAAGTGTTCCTGGGCGGAGACAGCTATATCCAGAACGGTGAGTTCACCCTGGCGGTGAGCAGGAACAATGAACTGACCAACAACCTGTTTGCGGACGGCTGGCCGGCCGTATACGGCTTTATCTCTGCGACTCCCAAGACGGCATCCAGCCAGGTGATCCAGGCAGTGGAGAAGGATGCGCCGATCCTCACCACATGGCAGTACGGCCTGGGCCGGTCCGTGGCGTGGAATACGGATGTAACCGGGCAGTGGAGCGGCGGCTTCATCGGAAAAGACGATTATGTGCAGCTCTGGAAACGTATCGTGGATTATGCCGCCGGAAATGCAAATATGGGCGGAGACAATGTGAATGTGGAAACGGTGGGCGATTCCACCAAGGTGGTGTACCGCACGCAGGACTATACCGCGCAGACGGAGGTGCTTGCCACAGTGGTGGACCCGGCAGGCGCAAACAGCGAAGTACGGCTCTACGCCACCGCTCCCGGCATTTATGAGACCGAACTGCCCACTGGAGAGACCGGTATGTATCATCTGAACGTCCGTCGGACGGAGGATGGGGAGATCCGGAGTTACCTGACCACAGCAGCTGTGGTTCAGTTCTCGGACGAGTATAAGTTTAATGTGACGCCGGAGGTTTATCTGAACTTTGCGAATGCCTACGGAAAAGTGATCGGTGAGGACGATCCTGTCTGGACGACGATCGAGTCCAAGAACCGGGAGAAGAGGACTCTGACCAATTTCCTGCTGGGATTGGCGATCCTGCTCTTTTTGGCGGATGTGGCGATGCGGCGGTTCCAGTATGTGCCGCAGGTGAAAGTACGGGCGAAGCGCAGAACGGCACAGCATACAGCGGACACGGATGCGCAGACAGAAGAACAAAAAAATACACGACCGACAGAGCAGTCGGACGTGCAGTCGACAGAGCCTAAAAAACCTGTGCCGCAAAAGCCGAAAAAGACTTCCAAAAAGAAAGAGGCGGATGTGCTGGATACTTCGCAGCTGCTGAAGAAGAAAGATGACAGGAATATTTAAGGATTCCAGCCATCCAGAACCCGCTCTATCGTATATTCTGCGGCCTGTTCCCCGGTGAGCTGGTGTGAGAAATCCGCGCGTCCCGCGGGATCCGCACCGGCGCCGGTGGAAGCATACTCCGCATAGAAGAAATGATCATGATCCTTTTTCCAGTCGGCCCAACCCAAGGGGTGAATGTGCTCACCCAGTTCGCACTCCAGGAAGACAGTCTTGGCGAATTCACGCCAGGGTCTGCCCAGATATACCGTGTGAGGCGGACAGTCGCCGGTCAGGCGGCAGCGGTGGAGCACATAGCCGTATTTCACTTCCTCAAAGGTGGAAGCGGCCGTCACATAACCGTAAATCTGCTGATCGTCCGGACTCTCGGGCGGTTTTCTGTCTCCTGGCATCTTGGAGAAAATCTCACAGTTTTCAAACCATGCGGTGGCGCCGCCGAAGATAAAATCCACATCGCCCTGAATAAAACAATCGCGGTACAGATGACGTCCCATCACACGGGGCCGGAACTCTCCGGGACCTCTGAAACCGCCGGGTTTTGCTTCTTTGAGCGGCAGGGGAGCGGTGAACAACGTATCCTGGCTGCCCAGGAAACGGCAATTTTCAAAATAACAGCGATCCGCATCCACATACAACGCCAGCGCCTGGCCTACCGTATGACCGAAGCCGGCATCGTTCTGAAACACAATATTTCTGGCGGTGAAATCCGGCGCATCGATCCGAACGGAAGCGGTGCGGAAGGTGCCGCGTTTCTCGCCGTCCGGCATGATCTCAAAAGCGCCCAGACCATAGACCAAGACTGTTTGAGCGGACTGGCTGTTTGCATCATTCTCGCCGAGCATGGTGAGTTTCTCACCGACCATGGCGAGTTTCGGCCGGTCGATCACAAGCTGTTCCCTGTAAGTCCCTGCGCCGATATAGATCGTGACCGGAGTGACATCGTAATCCTGATCGGGGAAAGCCTTCTCCCGGCCTGTCCATACGGCGCTCTCACCGGATGCGATGTCTATGTTTGAAAGAGCAGTAAGTGCCTCCGTTACAGAGACAAAAGTCCGGGCATCCGCGGGTACCTGCGGCCAGTTTACGTAGAGCTCGATCAAATTCGTTTTCGCCATCGGGTTTTCCTCACAGGATATCCTGGATCTGAAGATCCGGGAAATTCATCAGGTTCACATAATTGCTCCCGCACTGTACGGTCGGACGTGACAGCTTTTCTTTGTTGACAAATACGATTGTACCTTCTCGGTTATCATTTAATCTGCAGGGAGTCTGCAGATAAGTATTCACTACATTTTCCAGAAAGATCAGCAAAAACTCCACATCATACTTCTGGAACCCTTCCTTCTCAAACATCTCGATCACGCGGAACGGACACAAAGGTCCGCGATAGACGCGGGGGGCTGTCATGGCATCATAGATATCGGCGATCGCCACAATGCGCGCGTAGGGATCAATCTGATTCCCAGACAGGCGCATGGGATAACCGCTTCCATCACTTCGCTCATGATGCATCAGAGCCGCATTGCGGATGTGATCGTCTACCTTCTGCTGCTGCAGCATCTGGTATCCCAGGATCGGGTGCCTTTGGATCTGCGCATATTCCTTGGCGTCCAGTTTCCCCGGCTTTGTGATAATCGCGTGGGGAATCTTCAGCTTGCCGATGTCATGGAAGAGGCCGCAGGCTGTCGCCATCTCCACCTGCGCCGGCGTGAGTTTCAGCCACTTGGCCAGCACATTGCTGATCAGGCCCACATTCATGGAATGGGTAAAGGTGGAGTCGTCAAAATCCTTCATATTCTGCAGCATATCCAGGACGCCCGGCCAGGAAGAACCAATGCTGACCATGCCCAGGATATCCTTCAACAGCCCGTCCACATCCAGATCCAGATTGCGCTGCGCCATCTGGTTCATCGCATCCTTGAAAGAGCCCAGATTGCGCTCATAATCTTCTTTGAATTTCTGAAACTCCGGAGAATTCTGTACCCGCTCCTTGTAAGAAACCGTCTGGTTCAGATCCAAGGTTGTGGGGGTAACGGAAATCGGCGGAGGGGCATCCTCCACGTAAACCGTTAAAATGCCGTACAGATCCAGTCTGGTGATTAAGTTATCGTTCAGAACCGTTCCCTTTGACATGACCAACTGCCGGTTAAAACTCAGCACATCTTCCGCAATCGTCATGCCCGGAATCAGCTCCAGTGTAGAGATTCGTTTCATAGTATGAACCTTTCTGTAATGGCATGAAGACCATCATATTTATTATACTTTTGGGCAGAAGGGATGTCAATTTATATTTGCGAAACAGACGGCGGTAAAGAAATTTATTGACTTGTTACAATAGATTGCGATATAATTGGATTGCGGGTTCCTCCACATGGAGGAAACAATATATGGCAAAACGTACATTACAGGAACTGACGATCAAGAATAATTTTTTGTTTGCGGCCGTCATGATGGAAGGCGACAACAGCAAAGCTTTTCTGAGCTGGGTGTTGGGGAAAAAGATTCGGCGGGTAGAGATCAGCTATGAAAAAAGCATCGTCTACCATCCCGAGCAAAAAGGCATACGGCTCGATGTTTTCTGCGAGGATGATGAGAACACACGGTACAATGTTGAAATGCAGGTATTGAACCGGGAAATCTTAAAACGTGCCCGGTATTATCATGGGCAGATCGATATGGAGCTGCTGTTGGCCGGACTAGAATATGAAGAACTGCCGGATAGCTATGTGATCTTTATCTGCGATTTTGATCCTTTCAAAGGTGGGAAGTATCGTTATACGGTAGAGACGAGGCTGAAAGAATTGCCGAAAAGAACGTATAATGACGGAGCACATACGATTTTTTTGAGCACAAAAGGTAGGAATGATGCGGAGGTTCCGGGAGAACTGGCGGCATTCCTGCGATTTGCGGGAGCCAGCCTGGAAGAGAGTGAAGCGGACTTTGGCAGTGAACTGGTGAAGCAGTTTCAAGACTCGGTTCATAAGATCAAGTCTGACCGCGAGATGAGGAGCAGGTACATGTTGTTTGAAGAGATGATGCGTGACGAGTATAAGGCAGGCAGAGCTGCCGGCATTGCTGAGGGGATTGAGCAGGGCAGAGCTGCCGGTGAAGAAAGTTATCTTGCCGCTATCGTGCGCAGGAAGAAAGCGCAGGGCTATAGTATTGAGCAGATCGTTGACTTCCTGGGGGAAGAAACCGAGAAGATAGCCGCAATATACAACGCTACCCACGATGCGGAAGAAGCATAATTTTTATCATACAAAAGATGTCACAGTGTACAACTGTCTGAGGAATATCTGACCATTCGGTCAAAAACATTTCAAATCATAATAAGAATATCAGGAAAGGGCGGAGGAACCCGTATGTTTTGCCAGAGAGGTCCTGCTGTCTTTTTTGTGTGCCGGGGAAGCGGAACTCCGAAATTGTGTAAAATTAAAGGGGAAACCGGAGTTACACACAAAGGAGGGAAAACATGAGGGAGAACATGAAAAAAACTTATGGCTATGTCCGCGTCTCCAGCGCGGATCAAAACGAAGACCGGCAGATGATCGTTATGAGAAAGGTGGGGGTGGAAGGAAAAAACATCTACATGGACAAGCAATCCGGCAAGGATTTCAACCGTCCCCAGTACCGGAAGCTGCAGAAGAAGCTGCGCAGCGGCGATCTGCTTTATATCCTCAGCATAGACAGGCTGGGGCGGAATTACGAGGAGATCCAGCAGCAGTGGCGGATCCTGACGAAGGAGATCGGCGTGGACATCTGTGTGGTGGACATGCCGCTATTGGATACCCGAAACGGCAAGGATCTGATGGGCACTTTTATCGCGGACCTGGTGCTGCAGATCCTGTCTTTTGTGGCGGACAATGAGCGCAACAATATCCGGAAGCGGCAGGAGGAAGGGATCGCTGCCGCCAAGGCGAAAGGGGTCCGCTTCGGCAGGCCGGAGATTATCGTGCCGGAGGATTTCGGGGAGATCGTACGAAGATGGGAGCTCGGGGACATGACCTTCGAAGAAGCGCGAGGCGAGTGCGAGATGAGCCAGGCGACCTTTTACCGGAAGCTGCGAAAATACAGAAACAAATAAAAAAGAACTATCAATAAGTGTACCTTTTGATAGTTCCCAACTCAAAGGAATTCTATCATAAATCTTGGACATATGCAACAGATTTTTATAACAATATATATAGAAAGAATTAACAGAAACACTAAAAAAATCCAGCACTTTTCATAACGATATTTCGAAAACGGCAACTATCAAAAGGTACACTTTCTGATAGTTGCTTTCTTTTTATGGTTTTGGGAGAGGCGTGCGGACGGCGCGTCCGGTGGCAGATTCAGGAAGAGGTCAGGCAATGTGGTATGTGGTGCAGACGATCAGCGGCCGGGAACAGGCTGCCATAGAAAAATGCAGAAACGCCTTACCGGGAGAGATCGCGGTG